>JBJSXJ010000122.1:0-15382 GCA_046086325.1 Planctomycetota bacterium
GACACAATCGACCTGACGGGATCCACTGCCAACGCAACGCTCGACCTGGCCACGAGCACGACGCAGGTGGTGAGCACGCTCCTCACCCTGACGCTCAACGGTGCCAGCGATGGCTATTTCGAGAACGCGACGGGTGGTTCGGGCAGCGACGTGCTCACAGGAACGTCCGGGGTAAACGTACTCATGGGCGGTGGTGGCAGTGACACGCTGAATGGTCGCGAAGGCGACGACACGCTGGTGGGCGGTGCCGGCAACGATAGCTATCTGTTCGATGTCGATTTAGAGCTGGGTACCAAGACGATTGATGAAACGGGCGGTGGTTCCGACACGTTTGATTTCAGTTTGACCACGGCTGAATCTGTGTACTACGACTTGGGTGCGGGGAGCCCCGTGGTGGTTTCCAGTAATCTCACGCTGGTACTGGTTTCTGGCAGTGTGGTGGAAAACGTAACGGGAGGTGCGCTCGGTGACACTTTGATCGGCAACGCCGCTGCGAATGTCATCAACGGCGGTGCGGGCAACGATACGATCGTCGGTTTGGGCGGCAACGACACGCTCACCGGCGGACTGGGCGATGACACGTATGTATTCGACGCCGACAGTGCGCTGGGCACCGATACTCTGAACGACGCGGGTGGTACCGATACGCTCGACTTCTCGAGCACTTCGACGGCAAACATCACGATCAATCTGGGCTTGGCGACGAGCCAAGTGGTGAACTCCAACCTGTCGCTGGTACTCGGCTCCGCTACCACGTTTGAAAACGTCAGCGGTGGTGATTTAGACGACACGATCACCGGGAACTCACTGGCGAACGTATTGTCTGGCGGAGCGGGCAACGATACCTACCGCTTCAATGCGGGAGCGGCGGCGGGTTCAGACAGCGTGAATGATGTGAGCGGCACGGACACGCTCGATTTCTCGTCTACGGCCACGGCGAATGTCACGCTGTCGCTGGCGAGCGATGCCGCTCAGGTCGTCAACTCGTTCCTCACACTAACGCTGGATAGCGGTGATTCGATTGAGAATCTGATTGGTGGCGGCGGTGCGGATACGCTCACAGGTAACTCGCTGAACAACACGATCAGTGGTGGAGCGGGTAACGACATCATCACGGGTGGTGATGGCGACGACATGCTCAATGGCGGTGCTGGCAATGATACCTACGTGTTCAATGCCGACTCGTCCCTCGGTTCCGATACGCTGGATGAAACGGGTGGCGGTACCGACACACTTGACTTCTCCACGACGGCGACGGCTGGCGTAACTGTGGACTTAACGGTCGGCACGGCTCAGACGGTGAACAGCAACCTGACGCTGACGCTCGGCACGGGAACAAACTTCGAGAACGTGACGGGTGGCGGTGGCAACGATTCCCTCACCGGCAACGCGAACGTCAACGTGCTGCTCGGTAGCGCCGGCAACGACACGCTCGTCGGCTTGGCTAGCAACGATACGCTAACCGGTGGTCTGGGCGACGATACGTATACGTTCGACACCGATGGCGCCTTGGGGATCGATACGCTGAGTGACGCGGGTGGTATCGATACGCTCGACTTCTCGAGCACCACGACAGCAAGCATCACGATCAATTTGGGCTTGGCGACGAGCCAAGTGGTGAACTCGAACCTGTCGCTCGTGCTCGGCTCAGCCACGGCGTTTGAAAATGTCATCGGTGGTGACCTGAATGACACGATCATCGGTAACTCGCTGAATAACGTGTTGTCGGGTGGTGCGGGTAACGATACGTACCGCTTCAATGCAGGAGCGGCGGCGGGGTCAGACAGCGTGAGTGATGCGAGCGGCACGGACACGCTCGACTTCTCGCTTACAACCACGGCGGGTGTCGCGTTGTCGCTGGCGAGCACTTCGGCTCAGGTGGTGAACTCGTTCCTCACGCTGACGCTCGGTAGCGGTAATTCGATTGAGAACCTGACCGGTGGTGGCGGTGCGGATACGCTCACGGGTAACTCGCTCGGGAACACCATCACGGGCGGAGCGGGGAACGACCTCATCACGGGTGCGGGCGGCGATGATACGCTCATCGGTGGTGCTGGCAACGACTCCTACTTGTTCAACGCCGACTTGGCCTTGGGCTCCGATACGCTGGATGAAACCGGCGGCGGCACCGATACGCTCGACTTCTCCACGACGACAACGGCTGGCGTGACGGTGGATCTGTCGGTCGGCACGGTTCAAACGGTGAACAGCAACTTGTCGCTGACGCTGGGCACGGGAACGAACTTCGAGAACCTGACGGGCGGCGGTGGCAATGATTCACTCACCGGCAACGCGAACATCAACGTGCTGCTCGGCAACGCCGGCAGCGATACGCTGGCGGGCCTGGCGGGCAACGATACGCTGACGGGCGGAGCTGGCAACGACACCTATCTGTTCGATGCTGATTCGGCACTTGGGACCGATACGCTGAACGAGACCGGTGGCGGCAACGATACGCTCGATTTCTCCGCCACGACGACAGCGGCGATCACGGTGAACCTGGGGTTGGCCACGAGCCAAGTGGTGGCAGGAACGAATTTGTCACTCGTGCTTGGATCGGCAACGACGATCGAGAACGCGACGGGCGGTTCGCTGGCTGACACGCTGACCGGCAACAGTTTGGCGAACGTGCTGAGCGGTGGTGCGGGAGACGACACGTATGTGGTCGTCGCGAACACGGCTCAAGGCAGTGACCGGTTTGTGGAGACGACGGGTGGCGGTACGGACCTAATCAGTTTCGCCACGACGACGGTGGGTGTCACGATCAACATCGGCTTGACGACGGCTCAAACGGTCAATGCCAACTTGAACCTGACGCTGTCCGATGCGCTGGCCTTCGAGATGGTGGTGGGATCGAGTGCCAACGATACGATTACGGGCAATGCGGCCAGCAACGTGCTGTTCGGTGGAGCGGGGAACGACACGCTGCTGGGGCTGGCCGGACGCGACTTGCTGTTCGGCGGTAGCGGTGTTGATACGGTGAACGGTGGCGACGACGATGACATCATCGTGGGCGGCTTGGTGACGTACTACAGCGAATCGACGAAGGTGCTGAATCGAGCTTCGACGCAGGCGGTGATGGCGGAGTGGAGTCGTACGGACTTGGACTACACGAGCCGGATTGCGAACCTGCGAAACGGTGGCGGCTTGAACGGCACCGCGAAGCTGGATGCGACGGTGCTCACGAACGATTCAAGTGCCGTCGATACACTGCTGGGTGGCGCGGGCAGCGACTGGTTCTGGAAGTTCACGGGTGATACGTCGACCGACTTAGGGGCGGGCGAGCAGGTGAACTAATACAGAGGCTCTGGTTTTTTGAAACACAGAGGCACGGTCTTTGAAACACAGAGGCACAGAGGTCACAGAGGGGGGAGAGAGATGTAGCGGAGCTCGGGGTTTCTAGAACGCGAGCCCGGCAAAATCTCTGTGTTCTCTGTGCCTCTGTGTTTTCATTCCTGAGTATTCGAAATCGTTAGCGTTGAATACGAGCGGAACCACCTTGAGCGAAGTCTTGCACTTGGCTGAGGGTGGCCATGGTGGTGTCGCCGGGGAAGGTGGTGAGTAGTGCACCGTGTGCCCAGCCGAGCCGAATGGCGGCTTCGGGGGCCGCACCCGACAGCAGGCCGTAGATGAACCCGGCTGCGAATCCATCACCGCCACCGACTCGGTCGTAGACATCGAGTTCACACTGGGGAGCGGTGTGAGTTTGACCGTTGACCCAGGCCACAGCGGACCAGGAGTGACGGTTGGTGGTGTGCACTTCGCGCAGCGTGGTGGCGACGATTTTCACGTTGGGGAACTTCGCTGCGACGTTGTCCATCATGCCGAAGAAGGTGGAGGTGTCGAGCTTGCCCTTGGAAGCGACTTCGGGGCCTTTTACACCGAGTCCCTTTTGCAGATCCTCTTCGTTGCCGACCAGGACGTCGACATGCGCGACGATGCGGTTGAGGGTTTCCTGGGCCTGATCCAGTCCGCCGAAGACTTTCCAGAGTTTTTCGCGGAAGTTGAGGTCAAAGGAGGTGACGGCGCCGGCGGCTTTGGCGGCTTGCATCGCTTCGATGATCAGTTCGGGGGTGGTGGGTGAGAGAGCGGCGAAGATACCGCCGCTGTGGAACCAGCGTACACCGGCGCCAAAAATCTGGTTCCAATTGAAATCGCCGGGTTTGAGCTGGGCGGCGGCTTCATGCGAGCGGTTGTAGAAGACGACGGGAGCGCGAACGCCCAAGCCGCGATCGCTGTAGACGGTGGCGATATTTGGTCCATTCACACCGTTGTGAGCGAAGGTTTTGTAGAACGGAGTGACGCCCATGGCACGCACGCGTTCGGCGACCAAATCGCCGATGGGGTAATCCACCATGGCGCTGCAAATGCCGGTCTTCAGACGAAAGCAATCCGCCAGGTTGGCCGCCACGTTAAACTCGCCACCACTCACATGAATCTGGCATTCGGATGCTTTACGAAACGGGATGATGCCGGGGTCCAGACGATGAATCAGCGCGCCCAGGGAGAGAAAATCGAGCGTTCCAGTGGGCCGAATCGTCAAACCAGTGCTCATGACGGAGGTTCCTATCAGATCAGGAGGAGAAAAAGAGGGTAAAGCGCTGCCCGGCTGGGGCTGCGGCGAGTGTCTTAGCGTAGCGAAACGACGCTTAACGGGCAATTGCGAGGGCTTTCAGGGACTGGGCACTTGGGGACTGGGCACTTGGGGACTGGGCACTTGGGGACTGGTGCAATCCGACCAGGAGGTACGATCGCTTTAATTGCCCGCTGGGTCAGCCTGGGCGCGCACCGCGACGATAACGACGCAGAAGCTTTTTATCTCAGGAGGAGTCGTCGTCATGGATCGAGGAAACGCGGGCGGGATGGCATCGGGGTCGAATTGGTCGAGCGGTAGTTCGGCGCAGGGACCGCAGGCAAGTTTCTGGGAACGACTCTTTTCGCGTCGCCAGCGGCGGTCCTCGCAGCGGACCGGTGCTGGGCGAGCGGGTGGGCGAGCGTTACGCCTGGAGCCGCTGGAAAGTCGAGCGCTGATGGCTTTGACCAATCTGGGAGCGATCACGGGCCGCGTGTTTTTGGATGCGAACAACAATGGGTTCACGGCGGGTGAACAAGTTGCGAACGCGACGGTGCGGCTGTTCCGCGATAATGGCGACAGCACGTTTAATCCCGCGACCGATACGTCGGTCTCCCAAACGACGACCAATGCGCAGGGGATCTACCGCTTTGACAGTCTGACGGCCGGTACGTACTGGGTGCAGCAAATTGCGCAGACTGTCGGTGGGGTGGCCCTGAGTGAGAAGGTCGTTCAGCAAACGATTTCGGCCACTGCCGCGACGGGCACGAATGGCTTGAGAATTGATGGTTACACGACGGCGACTCCGGCGATTGAGGCGACGTTGCCTGCCACCACGGCGAATGGCGTTGGGGTGGCTGCTGAAGCGGTCGGCGGGGAACGCGATTTGGTGATGAATATCATCAGCGGTGGCCCCGGGGATAAGGTGCAATTTGGCGTGAGTGCGAATCGCTTGAACCTGACGGCTGACGCGGGAGCGGTGGGGCAGGGCAGCGTGACGTGGGATGGTGTCGACGGTAACGCCACGACGCTCAACCCCACCGGCCTGGGCGGCGTGGATCTGACGAGTAACGGGGCGAGCACCGGATTGCGGATGTCGATGGGGGCCGATCACGCTGGGGCGACGGTCAAGACGACGGTCTACACGAACGCCGGGAATCGCTCCACCTTGACGCTCACTATCCCAGAAATCACTCCGCAGGATCCGAACCCGGAACTGCTGTTGCCCTTTAGCAGCTTCACGATCGAGGCGGGAACGGGCGCGAATTTTGCGAATGTGGGGGCGATCGAAGTGGATATCGACACGACTGTCAACGGCACCGATGTGCGGGGCGAGTTGTTTGGAGCGGTTGGCCCCACCGTGTTTACTCAGGACTTTAATAATCTGGCGACGGTCGATTTGGTGGTGACCAAGGCGGTAAGCGATTCGACTCCGGATCGCAATCAGCCGGTGACATTTACGGTGACCGTCACGAATAGTTCCCCGATTACTGCCACGGGCGTGGCTTTGACCGATAACTTGCCGCCGGGCGTGACGTTTGTTTCGGTGGATCCCACGAGCAACGGTAGTTACAGTTCGACCACGGGAATCTGGAACGTCGGTACGCTCGCCCCGCAAGCGGTAGCGACGCTGAAGTTGATTACGAATGTGACGGGGACGGTGACGACCTCCACGAATACGGCCACCGTTTCGGCGGTCGATCAGGTGGACTCGAACCCGAACAATAACACGGCGAGTGCATCCGTGACGCCGAACATTTTGGACCTCACGATCACCAAGACGGTGAATGCGCCGATTGTGCTGACCGGTCAAGAAGCGACCTTCACGGTGACGGCGATCAACAACGGCCCGATCGCGGCGACGGGAGTGCAGGTGACGGATGTGCTGCCGACTGGGCTGGAGTTTGCGCGCGTGGTGAATGCCTCGCAGGGCACCTACAACAACTCGACGGGCATCTGGAACGTGGGCAATTTAGGTACGGCAGCGGGGCAGAATAGTGCCAACTTGCAGATTGCTGCCAAGGTGGTGGCGACCGGTTTTCAGCCGATCACGAATGTCGCTCGGATTAGTGCCGTGGACCAGTTCGAATCGAACTTAGCCAACAACACGGCGCAGGCGACGATTTCCCCAGGACGCCTGTCGAAGCGCAACTTCCTGGCCGACACGCTGGTGTAAGAGGCTGAAGGCTGAAGGCGAATGGCTGGCGCGGCGGACACCTTCAGCGGCAGCCGGAAGTTGGTTAGAATCGGGGTCCGCCGAGGGGCGAGCAGCCACCAACTCCCAGGGTGTTCTAGTCCGGGCCGAGTCCCGTTGACGGGCAGTTGGCGGGCGCGACCGTTTGGCAGCGAGGGGAGAATCTCTGTGGCGAAGGCCAGTTTTCAGCAGTTATTGGGCGTTGATTCGGCGCGGTGGGATGCCGCTTCCGTGGGCTTTCTGGCCAATCTCGAATGTGTGGCTCAGGTTTCGCCCGAAATTGCCGCCAGCATCGTGAGCGAGTTGCGGGACCAGCGCGCGAACTTGAAGTTAATCGCCAGCGAAAACTATTCGTCACTGGCCGTGCAAGCGGCGATGGGAAACCTGCTTACGGATAAATACGCAGAGGGTGTCGCGGGGGCTCGCTATTATGCGGGCTGCGACAACGTCGATGCGATCGAATTGCGGGCGGCGAAGCTGGCCTGCGAACTGTTTGGTGCGGAGCATGCGTATGTTCAGCCGCACAGTGGCGCGGATGCGAATCTGGTGGCTTTCTGGGCCATTTTGCGAGCGCGGCGGGAAGTTGACGCGGTGGCGGCCAAGCTGGGACTGGAAGCGGGTAAGGCTCCGACGATCGCCGACTGGCAAAAGCTCAGCACCCAGCAGTGGGACGAGATTCGTCATGCTTTGGCCGACGAGCGGCTGTTGGCGCTCGATTTTTCCTGTGGTGGACATCTCACTCATGGCTATCGACTAAACGTCTCGTCGCGGATGTTTCAAGCGCATTCCTACAAGGTGGACGCGACCACGGGATTGCTGGACTATGACGTCATTGAAAAGCAGGCCCGGGAGATTCGTCCACTGATCCTGCTGGCTGGTTTCAGTGCTTATCCCCGCAACATCAATTACCGCCGGATGCGGGAGATTGCGGACCAAGTGGGCGCGGTGCTGATGGTGGACATGGCTCACTTTGCTGGCTTGGTGGCGGGAAAAGTGTTGCAAGGGGACTACGATCCGATTGCGTTTGCCGATGTCGTTACTTCGACCACGCACAAGACGCTGCGCGGACCACGCGGCGGAATCGTGCTGTGCAAACGCGAATTTCAGGAGCACGTGGATAAGGGTTGCCCGATGATTCTGGGCGGTCCATTGCCGCATGTCATGGCGGCCAAGGCGGTCTGTTTCCGGGAGGCTTTGACGCCCGAGTTCCAGTCGTACGCTCGGCGGATTGTGGAAAACTCCCAGGCCCTGGCGGCGGCTTGTGCGAGTCAGGGGATCAAAGTGCACACGGGTACGACTGAAAACCACATCGTTCAGCTAGATATGCGACCGCTGAAGCTCACCGGTTTTCAATGTGAAGCGGCACTGCGGCAATGTGGTGTGACGCTCAATCGCAATGCGTTGCCGTTCGACACCGAGCCGCCTTTGATTGCCAGTGGCTTGCGTTTAGGTTCGGCCGCCATTTCGACTCTAGGGATGGGCCCTGCCGAAATGAGTGAGATTGCCGCCGTCATTGCCTTGGTGCTGAAAAACATGAGTCCGGCGACGGCGAAGTCGGGTCAGCCGAGCAAACGCGAGTTTTTGCTCAGCGATGCGGTGCGAGGCGAAGCGGTGCAGCGGGTGCGGTCCTTGTTGGATCAATTTCCGGTCTACCCGAGCCTGGATCTGCCGCTGCTCGAGTCGCGCTACCTGTCGTAAGGCAGGTGCCTTGGGGAAGAGCGGTTGAGCTGGCAGGTTGGAGCGGTTTGTGAAACCTTGACACGCGCGGGGGACTGACTAGAGTTAACTCGCGGAACGGTCGATGCTGTACCCGAAACGCCTCTCTATTTTGACATTTTGAAGGTCCTGCCCCCATGGCGACAGACCCCACCGAACCGCTCGACGAAGGCTTAGTCGACTTAGATGCTTCCCCAGGTGACGCTCCCGATGCGGGCGCCGCCATGGTGGCAGCGGATGAAAAGGTGGCCGAGGTGGCGGCCAACGCGGCCGTCGCGGCAGCGATGGCGGAAGCCAATGCGGAGGCCAAAGGTGGCAAGGCTGGGGCGGTGGCTACGGGTGCCAAGCCCGATAAAAAAGCTGCCAAACAGGCTCGCCAAGAGGCACTCAAAGCGGCTAAAGACGCCAAAGCCGCCAAGGCGAAAGCTGAAAAAGCCAAGCGGGCCTCGCAGCCCAAGCCGCCGATGTCCGTCTATACCTGGATGCTGATCCTCTCCCTACTCTTTCTGTTCATCGCTTCCGCGGCGCTCGTGGTTGAAATGCGTCGCTACAACTTCGAGCGGGTGCCTGGCAAGCCGATGATTAGTTTCTGAGTGGGGTTTTTGCAGAGACGCGCTGACTTGGTGGGAGTCTGGTGATATACTCCAACTCCGTTTGGAATCGTTGCACGCGGCTACGCCTGGCGTAGTGCGGGTGTGGCGAGTCGAGCGTGAGACGAAATCACGCGATCGGTGGTGAGTGTCGGTGGGCACTCAAATATATGTCTCGGCGTTCCCAAGTGATTCGCCTTTTAAGCAGTGCCGCTCCGGCGGTGTTGCCGTCATTTCTCCAGTGCAATTTCGGCAATTTAGAGCAGGAAATTGCGCGGCTGGAACAGGCTCACGTGGCAGCTCTCCATCTTGATGTGATGGACGGCGTCTTTGTGCCCAATTTGACCTATGGCATGCCGATCGTGGCGGCGCTGCGGAAACTCACCCAGTTGCCGCTCGACGTGCATTTGATGATCGAGCGTCCGCAGCGGTATTTGCGGCAATTTCGCGATGCTGGGGCCGACGTAATCACGGTGCACTGGGAGGCGGTTGAGGATGCGGCGAGCGTTCTGGCGGAAATTCGCTCCCTCGATCTGGTGGCAGGGCTGGCGATCAATCCAGCGACGCCGGTGGAGAAGCTGGAGTCGCTGTTGCCGGCTTGTGACTTGGTGTTGGTGATGAGTGTGCCGGCAGGTTTTGGTGGCCAAAGTTTTGACCCCACGGCCCTCGATAAGCTCCAATACCTCCGGGAACGTGGTCAGCCCGATTTGTTATTGGAAGTGGATGGTGGCGTGAATGACGTCACGATTGGTCCGTGTGTGGCCGCCGGTGCGCAACTGCTCGTCGTCGGCTCCGCGATTTTTAAACATTCCGATTATCAGGAACCGGTCAGCCGTTTATCGGAACTGGCCGGTTGTCGTAAATAACTTCAACAGAAAAGGATGAGTCTACTCGGCGTTTCCCGCGGTGGCGGCTGCGGAGCGTATTGAGGGAGTGAAAAAAGTTTATGGTTCAGATCGTATTGATCCGTCCCGGATTGACGGATTTCGATGAACAAGGGCGAATTAAAGGGACCTTGGAGATTCCACTCAATCAGCGTGGAACCGATCAGGTGGCGGCGATCATTCGAGCGATCTCCGGTTTTGAAATCGAATCGCTCTACTCCTCTCCTTGCCAAGCGGCGCGGCAAACGGCAGACGCCATCGGAGCGGCCTTGCGAGTCCGCGTGAAGAGCGTCGACAAGCTTGAAAACCTCGATCATGGCCTCTGGCATGGCAAGCTGATAGACGAAGTGCGGCAATGTCAACCGAAGGTCTATCGGCAACTGCAAGACCACCCCGAGACGGTCTGTCCGCCGGACGGCGAACCGCTGGCGGATGCGCAGCGTCGAGTGGCGGTGGCGGTCGATAAGATTCTGGCCAAGCATCGCCGCGGGGTGATCGGAATAGTTGTCCCCGAGCCGGTTTACAGCCTCGTGCGAGCTCACATCGAACACAGTGAATTGGGCGACTTGTGGAAAGCGGAATGTGAATGCGGGACGTGGCAGGCGATCACCTGGCAACGCGAAACGGCGGCCTTGGGTCAGCGCTAAACAATTGCTGAACAAGCGCTGAGCGAGCTCAAATAAGCGCTGAGCGAGCTCGAACAAGCGCTGAGCGAGCCGACGGACCAACCAGGCTCGCGTTTACCGTTCCGCCGGAATTCGTTATAACCCACACCTCCTCCAGAACTCATTGATCCTTAACGTGGGGAATTCTTCGGATGGCTCAAACTGAACCCAAACCACAAGACACCAAGAGCAAGCGCCCCAAGCGTGGCGTGCCCGAGGGCTTGTGGCAGAAGTGTCCGGGTTGTCGAGCGACGATTTATCGGAAGGAAGCGGAAGAGCGTCTTGGGGTTTGCCCGAAGTGCGACCATCATTTCTACGTTTCCGCTCGGGAACGCATCCGCCAAGTGCTTGATGAGGGCACGTTCGAAGAGTGGGATGCCGGCTTGAAAGCGGGGGATCCGCTGGAATTCAAGGATCAAAAAGCGTATCGCGATCGATTGGTCGCCGAACGTAAACGTACCGGACTGGAAGATGCCATCATTACCGGTTCCGGCATGATTCGGGCTCGGCGAGTGGCGATTGGGATCACCGATTCGGCCTTCATCATGGGCAGCATGGGGTCGGTGGTGGGGGAGAAACTGGCACGATTGATCGAGCGTGCGACGTCCGAAAGCTTGCCGCTGATCGTCATCAGTGCCTCGGGCGGCGGAGCTCGGATGCACGAGGGAATTCTGTCGCTCATGCAAATGGCCAAGGTTTCCGCCGCTCTGGCGCGCTACGACCAAGCCGGTGGACTCTACATCTCGGTGCTGACCAATCCCACGATGGGTGGAGTGGCCGCGAGCTTTGCGTCGCTCGGCGACTTAATCTTCGCCGAGCCGAAGGCGTTGATCGGCTTTGCGGGGCCACGCACGATTCGGGAAACGATTCGTATCGAGCTTCCCAAGGGTTTTCAGACGAGCGAATTCTTGCTCGAGCACGGATATGTCGACCGCATCGTGCCTCGGCAGAAGCTAAAAAGCGAAATCGCTCGCGCCATCGATTACTGCGGCAAGTAGCGGCTCATCAATCGCCGCCCGCTGACTACTGGAACTTAATCCGTTCCGGGACGCCGATCTTGCGGAGCTCACCGAGTTGACCTGTCTTGGCGGCGTCGGTGAGTGGATTGCCCGAGACGTCCACATACCAAAATGGTGCAAATCGCTTTTGCGCCTTCTCGCCCTCCGTATCACCCTTGGCCATGTTCACCAACACGCCCAAATCGGTGATCTTGTTGCCCTGCAGAAACAAGAACTTCGAGGGAGCCAAACCGGCCAGCGGACTGATGTCGGCTAAACCGTTTCCTGACAGATTGATCGTGTCCAGGCTCTTCAGTCCCGCCAGCGGCTTGATGTCAGCGATTTGATTACCGCCCAGATAGAGCGACCACATCTTCGTGAAACCGGCCACGACTGTCACATCCTTGATCTTGTTGTTGCTCAGATAGAGCGACCGCAAGTTAGTAAGTCCCTTGAGCGGCGTGAGGTCTTCGACTTCGTTGTTTTCCAGCTGCAGGTACTGGAGGTTCGTGAGTCCTGCGAGCGGGGACAGGTCCTTGATTTTGTTGCCTTTGAGTGACAACAGCTGGATATTTTTCAGATCCTTCAGCGGGGTCAGATCGACAATCTCGTTGTTGTCGAGTTCCACCGACGCGATGGAGCGACACTTTTCCAGGCCGGCTAAATTTGCCACCTTCTTGCCATCTTTACCCTTCCAGACAACTTGCGAAATGTTCGGAACGTCTGCCTCCACGATCGGCATGTCGTTGTTTCGCTTCTCAAACACTTCCTTGCGCACACCTGACTCGAGGTTCTTGTCGGGAAAGATGCTCTGTGCGCTCGCGGCTCCAGCCCACGCAAAACACGACCAAGCGGCGGTGACGAGAGCAATCGTGCGAGGCAGGTGAGCCAAGTGGCGGAAGCTAACGAGGCGAGTGAGGTGGGCGAGCTGCATGACATCTCCGCGTGTTCTAGGAAATCAGGGAAAGGCTCAGTAGGTCAAATAGATTACTTTCCTCCGGCGGCACAATCCAGGGGCAAGCCGCCGAACTCGTCAGAACTCAACCTCCCCGCCGCCAGCGTAGCAGCGCGGCGAAGAGCGAACGGATCCGCGGCGTAAGTCTTCGTCGCTGATACTGATTCGCCGCTCGTTTTAAAATCTCCCCCTGACTCGGGTAAGGAAAGATCAAGTCGGCTAGCCGATTCAGTCCCACTCGCTGACGGATCGCCAGCGTGATGGGGGCGAGCAAATCAGCGGCGTGTGGAGCAACAATCGTTGCCCCGACGATCCGATCGCGACCACGGCGCAGATGCAATACCAGCTCGCCCTCGTCGCCATCCAATGCCGCTCGATCTACCTCCGCCAGCGGCACCGTAATCGTTTCCACGTGTTCCGCTGCCAGCGCTTGCCCTGGCGTGTGTGCTTGCCCGGGCGTGTGCGGTTGCCACCCCACATGCGCCACCTCGGGATCCGTATAGGTGCACCAGGGAATCAGCAGCGACGAGAAGCGTGCTCGGCCAAAAAAGAGTGCGTTGCGCAGGACCAATTTGGCCATGGCATCCGCCGCGTGGGTGAATTGCCAAGACGAACAAACGTCGCCGGCCGCATAGATTCGACGATTGCTGGTCCGCAAAAAATCATCGACTAGCACTCCATGGGTCGCATCATGAGCGACTTCCGCGGCCGTCAGATTGAGCCCCGAGATTTGTGGCTTTCGTCCTGTCGCCACGAGTAGTTCATCGTAGGCCACATCCGCTTCTGTCACGGAGCCGTCGGCGGACGACCGAGCGAGCGTTGCCACCCGCCTCGCGGCATCCACTCGCACCACACGCGTCTCGAACTGAATGGTCACGCCATCGCGCTGCAGCGCCGTCACCAGCCAGGGTGAAACGCGCGGGTCGTCGCGCGACAGCAGTCGTGGCCCACGGACAACGAGTGTCACCTGCGAGCCGCATCGCGCCAGCGCTTGCGCCATCTCACAGCCAATCGGACCGCCACCCAAGATCAACATGCGTGGAGGCAGTGTTGTGAGCTGAAAAAGCGTTTCGTTCGTTAAGTAGTCCGCTGGCGACAGTCCGGGAATGGCTGGGTCAGCGGGGGTGGAACCGGTGGCGATGCACGCGCGCGCGAAACTTAATTCGACTCCGTTCACCGCGACGCGATCTCGTCCCGTAAACACCGCCTCGCCCAGAAAGACATCGACCCCTAGTGCGCGAAAGCGGGCCGCCGAATCGTGGCTGGCTAGTGTCGCTCGCCGTTCCCGCACTCGCTGCATGGCGGCCGTAAAGTCCACGGTGGCGGAGGCACTGTTCAGCACACCAAAACGGGCGGCATCACGAGCGTCAGCCGCCGCTCGGCCCACTCGCAGCAGCGCCTTCGACGGCACGCAGCCAAAGTTCAGGCAATCACCACCTAGCAAACGGCGTTCGATCAATGCCACCTTCGCACCCAGCCCGGCGGCACCCGCGGCAGCAACTAAGCCCGCCGGTCCACCTCCCACTACCACCAAGTTGTAACGACCCGAGGGTTGAATCGTGGGCCAGTCGGCGGGGGCCACCAGCCGCCGCAGTTGTAAATCGAAGGGGTCGTCGGACAAGTAGGACATGGCAACCGCCCGGTAACGAGGTATAGGAAGGCAATCCAGACTGGCCGTAAACTCGGCGTCGGACGGACGCAGTTGTACTGTATTTATCCCCAGATTTGTCAGCGCGTGACCTGGCATCTATAGTGACTTTCACCCCTCGGCTCTGGGCTGGAACCATGAACAAAGTCCTTCTCACCGCTTTCGACCCGTATGATCGCTGGACTGCCAATGCGAGTTGGCTGGCCCTGGTGGAACTGCTGCGCGATCGGCCAGCGGATGTCGAGTTAACCACTCGCCGCTATCCCGTCGATTTTCAAGTCGCGCGTCAGCGACTGGAGAAGGATTTGCGGGAAGGGGAATTTGATTACTCCCTGCACGTCGGGCAGGCACCGGGAACGGGGTGGGTGCGGCTGGAAGCGATTGGGGTGAACGTCGGAGGAACGGCCGAGCAGTCGCCCGATGAGTTTCAGCCGCTGGATCCGGCTGGGCCGGTCGCTTATCGCAGCGATCTGCCGCTGGTCGACTGGGCTCACCGACTGCGTGCCGTCGGTATTCCCACCACGGTCTCCTATCACGCTGGAACTTATCTGTGTAATGCAGTCCTGTACTGGGCGCTGCACCTGGCGAACAAGTGGCAATTACCCACGCGGTCCACCTTCGTGCATCTGCCGCTGGCGACCAGTCAGGTGGTGAATGATCGCCGCGACACGCCGTCGCTACCCAGCGAAATAGCGGCCACCGCACTCCGCGAAATCCTCGCTTCGATCGCCTAGTATCTGATGTTGATGAAAAACGAACCCGGGCGTCAGCGACGCACCCTCGACTTGACTATCCCTTGTGAAGTTGTGTCCCCTCAGATCTCTACTCCGTTTCGTCAAGCACCATAACTTTTATGTGCCTTCCCGATCACGGGCCAGCTCATGGAACACCTGCGCAATGCCTCCAAAAATCCCAGGGGTTTGGGGACTGGTCCCCAGGGCACCTGGTACCAACTCCGCGTTTAAAAAGGAATTCCAAAAGGTCTTTTTGCATCGTCTGTTGACCCAACCTTAGACCGCCCTTCTCTTGTATCCCGGCCCGCATCATGGCACACTTGGCGATTCTTGCGAGCGAACCGAAACGGCGAGTGCCACGGAAGGTGGCCAAGCTGAGCCGCGAGGCGGACGTTTTTTGGCATTTATTTTTGATGGGGAGACTG
>JBJSXJ010000123.1:0-4459 GCA_046086325.1 Planctomycetota bacterium
ATTTTGATGGATTCTTGAGCCAGTTGTTTCCTCAAGCTGAAAGCAAGTCGGTAGGCAGGCCTTCGGCCCTGGTGTCATTTCGCACGCTGACCGAAGACTCGAGGTGACGGTTGGGTTCAGAAGTCGGGAATGTTCTCGCGAGTCTCAACCGGACGCTAACGCGTTCCGGCTCTGCGTTGCGGCTCCGTGTTCCGGCTCCGTGTTCCTCAACCGGACGCTAACGCGTTCCGGCTCCGCGTTCCGGCGCAGCGTTCCGGCTCTGCGTTGCGGCTCGGTGGTGCACACAGCCGACGAGCCCAGCCGACGAGCGTTAGCTCGCGGTTCTGCAGATCCGTGACTCACGATTACCGTGACTCAGCTTACCGTGACTCGGGGGCACCGCCCAGGAAATCTCCGCGCAGCAGGATCGGTCCGGAGCGCGCGGCGTTGTCTTTTTTGAGGGACTCGGTCGGAAAAGCTTCCCCGCCAATCGCCTGGAGGGCTCGTATCAAGTCAGCTGTGAGGTGAATCGGGGAAGATTGCCCGTTGCCGGCTAGATAGATGCTTCCCTGTTGATCCCGAGTCATGGAGCCCGTGAGATACTCGGCTTGCAGCAACGGCGAGCCGGCCGGGATCGCGGTCGCGGTTCCCCGGCCACTTCCCAAGTCAAACGCAATCCACTCATAGCGCGGGGTGACGTTCGGAGAGGAACCGGAAACGGCGGAGGGCTGGTCGGCCACGCTGGCACCGGGAGGCGGGAATTGGGCGATGCCCACCAGCAGCGGCGGGCTTTGCGGAACTGAAAATAAGAAGACTGAATTCACATAGGACGCTCCGCGCGGATGGAAGTAGCCGATCTCGCGAATCGTGGCAGGCTTGCTGCCGGGATAGATTTCGTAGAGGTAGCCCAAGTCGGTCGCAAAGATGATCGACTGATTTGGCAGCGGGTGCCAGGCAACAATACCGTGGGAGTCGGTTGGTGATTGACGCGTGTAGTACTTCAGCGGAGTTTCACCGACGGTTTGTAACTGGGCATCGAGTTCGACGAGTGTTACCTGCACGGCGGAACTGCCGATCGCACGACTACGAGTGAGGCGGGGGATAAAGGCATGTCCGCGATGATCAACGATCAAGTTCCGTGAGAAGTGACCATCCACGGCACCGATTCGGACGGACCGCACTTGGCCGGTGGGCAAGTGCAACTGGTGCAGCACATGCTGAAAGTAGCCCAGCGCGTAAAGATACTCGCCTTGAACCACCATCGTGATCAAGGCTTCGGGAACGGCGAGCAGATGTTCCCAGCGCTGCTCGGGGCGGCGCAAACGCCAGACATGCGCGCCCCACCGCGGTAAAACGCTCCCGTTAATCTCCTCGCCCGTTTCGTCACTCGAACAAAAATACAAATGTCCGTCGTCGCCTTCGATGATGCGAGTGTGAATCGTGGTCTGACTGATTCCAGGTCGATCGAGTTTGGCGGCGCGCAGCGCTGTCAGCACGTCACCACGTTCCATTAACTCGCCGCTGCGCGGGTTGTATTCAAAGAGTCGTGCGGAGCGTGGGGCGGGCGGGCGACTGGCGCTGCGTACCGATTCATCGAGCTGCGATTCCATGGACATGCCAAACCAGATCATGCCGCGACGATCTACTCCCGTAGCGCCCCAAATGGCAAGTGCTCCAGGAATCTCGGGCAAGGGGATCGACGTGAAGCGTGGCGGCTCCGCGGGATCGATGGCAGGGATGTTTAGGCGAGGCTGGAGCGGCGGTGCCGTGGGGCTCGTCGGTGTGTCCGGTGCCGCTGGTTTATGCGGCTCAGGTTCCCCTGCGGATCCAGTGCCTGACGACTGACCGAGTAGCTTCTTGGGATCCTCGATCTGTACCGTTCCTGGCCAGTCGACATCCTGCAGATCGGCGCCAGGTGATTCGGCTAACTGGTGAATTTGGAGTTGGTGCTGATAGTTCCAGCCATAACCCGCGGCCAGGGCGGCGATGATGCATACGACTCCATAGCTTCCATATCCCAGCCAGCTCCGTGTTCCCAGAGCGCGACTGCGCGGCGCGGGAAAGATAAGGGTATGCAGCATCAGGCCACCCAGAGCGCCAACGAATCCGAGCAGAATATCGGTGCTCGATGCGAAGTAGCGAGTCTGAAAGATCTGCAGCACTTCTAAGGCGGCAGTGGTGCTACCGATGGCAGCCAGTCCCAGAATGGCCAGCAGTCGGTGCAGGAGTGGATGCAGGCGGGCAGCCGGTAAGCTGTGCCCCAGCAGCAAGCCAACCGGAAAAAAGAGCAGCATCTTTTGGATGAAACTGTTCAGTGCGACGAACTTCGAGTTGTAGTAGGAGGAGGTGAAAGGTAGTTCCCAGAAGCCTGCGTAACGCGGCGTCGTCCAGGCGGGATCGTAGTTCCAGGGAGCAAGCCGCAGCATCCAGACACTAAGCAGGATTAAGTAGGTGACCGTAAGCAGACACCAAGGCCAGTGCTGGTCGCGCAGCACCTGTCCCAGGGGATGCTGCCGCGCGACGGCCCACCAAGCTGCGCCGCGACGTGCCAAGACGGTGCCCGCGATCACTCCCAACATCATGCAGCCCAGGTTGGTGATCGAGGAAAAGCGAGTGAAGACGAACAGACGCAGCGTTTCGGCCAAAAGAACAAAACCGAGAGCCAAGAGTAGGCGCTGCGCCAGTTTCTGCCAACTGCGACGCAGCAGCTCGGCGGGCGACACCGTAATATCCACCAGTTCCACCGGTTGTTGTCCTGCCAGCAGACCCAGTGGAATCCAGAGGAGTGCCTGCAGGAGCAGTGCGAGCCACGTCGTCTGACCAGACCGTACCGCCGAGAACGGTGTCAGTTCGATATTGCCCATGCGCTGCTTGATCGCGAGTTCTCGGAGATTCATGGTGAAATCGAGTGGAATCAGCCAGTAGAGAAACAGCAGTCCGACGTAGGCCCAGAGAATCCAAGTTTGTCGAGCCCACAGACCGGGCGCATGAACAAAACGACGAACGGCCCTGGTGATCGGCATGCCGAGGGCCAACCAGCCCAGCACGCCTAGTTGTGCGCCCACGGCTGCCGCACCGATGTCGTTTTGGCTGACCGTGCGTGGCGGGAACCATTGTTGTCCAAATTCCAGCGCCACCGCCGCGACGGTGAGGGCACTGCCTACCACCATTGCCACCAGAGCTCGAAACAGCCGCGACGGTTCATCCACCGTCAGTCCGCCCATCCAGAAGAAGGCGAGTGGTATCCAGAGTAAGACGGTGGCGATTAAATCAGCACGCTCTTGCTGGAGCTGAATTCCTCGCAGCTGGATGCCGCGAAACTGGGTAACGGCTTCTTCGAGTGCCAAGGGATGGTAATGGAATGGCAAGAAGCCGCCGTAGACGACAAAGAGCGACATGCCAAAGGCGAGCAGCAGGTAGGTGGAACGTCGCGGTGTGACTCGAGTCCAATCCGTGGAGCGATCTGGTACGGCGGACCTACGGCCGACAACCAAGGCAGTGATGCTCGCCAACCCCAGGCTAGCAAGCTGGATCACGATCAGAGTTGTGAGGAGCAAAGGGTTCATACCTGGCTATCCTAGCCCAAGAGCGTTGCTTTGGGCGAGGGGCTCCAGGAGAACCCGCGGCGGGACAAATCAACGGCTCAGCATGCTGGCATCCCGCGCAAAGTCATTCTTGAATTCATAGGCGTGGAATGTTTTCGCAATGTCGATTGCCAGTTCCGTTAAAAAGACGCTTTGAAACTGCGCTTCCGTGGTTTCACTGACATGTTTCCCGCCATTGCTGGGGAACGAATAGCCAGTTAAGTGCCGCTTGTAAACCGTCTCGTTGGCCTTCACATCAAACACGGTGATCACGACGTTGGCTTTACCGCGATACATGGTGGCATCTTCGTGCAGTCGATAGCCGTCCAAATCAATACCCACCACCATTTCAGCTTTAAGACCGCGACCGACGTCGCGATAGTCCATTTGATCCCAGTCGTTGTTGTCGATCCAATCGACGACTCGATCTTGCCGAATCAAGCTAATGCGCGGCACCTCTTTTTTGAGGATGATTTCGACCATCTGAGCCAGCTTGGAGGAGGCTGATCCAGGGTCGTAATTCGACGAATTGGCGACACACACCACCGCCACTCGTTTCCCCGCCAACCCGTCGAATTCCGCCGCCACCTTGTCGCCTTTGATGACATACAAAAGCTGGGACGCCAGGCCGATACAGCCACTGGCCGCTGGCACCATAAGGAGCAGCAGTAGACTGGCGGTCACCAGGACTGGTCGCCGGATGCGGGAGCTGGCTGGCAAACGCTGAGCGTCGTGCACTTCGTGCGCGCTACCTGCGGTGAGCGCTGCGGCCATGTGGGGCGGATCGATTGAACGCATGGGACTTCCTTGTGCCAACGGTTAATAAGGGGACGGACCGCCGGAGAATAGCGACGCCGTCCACTAGCAACAAGGTCAATCCGCCTCGCGGAACACAA
>JBJSXJ010000124.1:0-5617 GCA_046086325.1 Planctomycetota bacterium
TATTTTTCCCTGGAGTCGGACGAAGCCAAACCTCCGTGCCTCCGCGTCTCCGTGCGAAACAAATTCCCGAGTCTCCGTGCGCAACAAATTCCCGAGTCTCCGTGCGAAACAAATTCTCGCGTCTCCGTGCGCAACAAATTCCCGAGTCACGGATCGCGGCGAACGCCGGCAGAGCGACGGTCGGGGCCGGGACGCTTTTGTAGCGAGTCGCCCAAGGTCGCGCGGGCTCGCTCGGCAAGCGCCTGCAACCGCCGCACCTGCTCCGGCTCCGTCGACGAGCGATCCTGCCGCTCACCGATATCTTCACCCAAGTGATACAGCTCTAAACCCGTCTCCCG
Organism: Planctomycetota bacterium; assembly: GCA_046086325.1. Lineage (GTDB taxonomy): Bacteria > Planctomycetota > Planctomycetia > Pirellulales > Pirellulaceae > JBJSXJ01. The sequence continues at coordinate 339 of JBJSXJ010000124.1, forward strand.
CTGCTGATACTCCAGCGGTTCACCATTCTTGCCCGCGTCGCCCCGCACACCCGGCTTTTCGACCGCCCCGGCCAGCGTCCGATAACGGTGCGGAAAATGCAGCTTCCACGGCCCCGAACGCACCGCTTCTAATCCGTAATCCCAGTAATAATAAAAAGCGTCGTACGGCGTGCGCGCGTCTGCCGGCGCCGTCCAAAGCGACCAGACATCATGTCCATCGATCACGCGATCACGCGGCAGCTCACCGCCAGCCAACTTGACCAGCGTCGGCAACAAATCCATGGTCGTGCTGAGCTCCTGACAGATTTTGCCGGCGGGAATTTTTCCCGGCCAGCGCACCAGCGCGGGCACTCGCTGACCGCCCTCCCACGTTGTCCCCTTCCCCTCGCGCAGCGGACCCGCCGAGCCGGCGTGTTCACCATATGAAAGCCACGGGCCATTGTCCGAGGAAAAGAAGACCAGCGTCTGCTCGTCCAGGCCCGTCCGGCGCAGCGTGTCCAGAATCTCGCCCACGCTCCAATCGAGTTCCTGTACGACATCCGCATAGATGCCTCGACCGCTCTTCCCGCGATGGCGCTCCGAAACGAAGAGCGGTACGTGCGGCATGGTATGCGGTACATATAAGAAAAACGGCTGATCCCGCTGCTGTTCGATGAAGCGGCAGGCACGCTCGGTGTACCACGTCGTCAACTGGCTTTGATCCGGATCGATCTGCGCCACTCGAACGCCTTCGATGAGTGGCAACTCGGGGAACGTTTTGTTCGTCGGATGCCGCGGCCACATATCGTTCGAATAGGGCAAGCCCAAATAATCCTGAAAGCCGTGTCGAGCGGGTAGAAACTGCGGCGCGTCACCCAAATGCCACTTGCCATAAATCGCCGTGGCATACCCGCGCTCGCGCAGCAGTTCCGGCAACAATCGCTCGTCTTCATGAATGCCCTTGGGACTGTTCGGCCCCAGCGCACCCAAGATCCCCACTCGCTGCGGATAACAGCCCGTCAGCAGCGCCGCGCGCGACGCCGAGCAGACGGCGGCGGCAGTATAAAAATCGGTCAGCCGTACACCTTCCCGAGCCATCTGGTCCAGTCGTGGAGTGGGATTGCGAGTGGAACCGTAGCAGCCTAAGTCGCCATAGCCCAAATCGTCGCAGTAGATGACCACGAAATTCGGCGGTCGATGCGCTCGATTCGCTCGCTCCGAGCGATCCGCTCGCTTCGATTCCTCCGCCGCGATCACCGCTCGCTCGTCGCCACAGAAACTCGGCAGCGGCAACTGCATCAGCAGCAGCACCACGAGCCCCATCCACCACCGGCCCAGTAATAAACTCGAAGCTGTGCGCTGAGCCATTAGTGCTTGTGCTCCGCGTCGTGATCAATTGCCGACGTGAATTTCTTACCGGCAATTTCGACGCTCAGGGTCGCCGTGGCACCTTCTTTGCCCGCCGCCAACAGCGCCGTGATCAGTGATTTGTCTTCGATGACAAACTTCGCCGACTTCGTCTTGTCGCCGTCCGCCGAGTACTCGGCGTCCAACTGATAGACCTTTTCCGCGTCACCGATCTTGGTCGTAATCTCGATCTGCTTCGACTCAATCGGTACGTCCTTCTTTACGTCTTTGTCGAGGATATAAATGGCGACCAGCCCCGACTCGTCATCATGCGTCCATTCGGCATGGTATTCCTCTTCACCCAATTCCACGATGTGTCCCTTATGAGGCCCTTGCGCCGCATGTCCATGATCGTGACCGTGGTCATGACCATGATCGTGGTCGTGATCGTGCTCACCTTTGCTCGCGGTTTTACCGCCACCGCTGGACGGCTTTGAACTGCCCGAATCACAGCCGCTCGACAACCACAAAACCGTGGAAACCAATGTTAACATCCCAAAACATCGCATCATCTCGGAGGTACTCCTGGTGATCTAGAGAAAAAAGAACAGGATAAAAGTTTGAAACGAGTTGTTGACGGCGATCGAGCAACCGCGACGGTCGCCGCGGAGTCGTGAATTTATGCTGGTTACCCGCAACGTGTCCATCCTACGGTACGAAAGTCGCTCGTTTCCGGTACGACGCGCAACGCGTTCCTTGTAGCTGAAGTCGCAAGACTTCAGACGACGTGCAACAGGATGCCGCCCACAGAGGAACTGAACTCTTGCGAGTTCAGCTACGGTGCAAGACTTCGCGGGCGTAAACCCTAAAGCTTCGCGAGTGACTCGCGGGCGGTTTGCACGATCGACTGCGCCCAGGTCGCCTCGCCGTACAATTCAATCAGCCCCTGGTAAATGCGGCGAGCCGCTTCGGGATTGCCAGCCGCTTGCTTTTCCGCTGCCGCTTGCAATCGCGACTCCGCTAACTCGAGCGACTGCCGTTGCCACTCTTCGTTAATCCTGATCAGTCGCACTCGCTGTTGCCGTGCGAGGTCCACCACCTGCTTCGTGCGCTGGCTGGCCTGTTCATCGTCGCCGAAGGCAGCGATGAGTGCCTCCAGTTGGCGCAGGGCGAGAGCGGGACGTCCAACCGCCACGTGCATCGCATCGGCATACCAGCGCTCGACCGGCTCTAACTGCTCGCCTTCATCATCCCGTCGCAAGCGGCGATCGACTTGGCGGCGAGTGATTTGCTGTTGAATCGCGAGCTGCCAATCGCGCACGGTTTCCACCTGAGCGTCGGTCGGATAATAGCTGAGAAAGTCGTCAATATCACTGCGAGCGGTGACGAGTCCATTTTCTGGATCGGCTTCCACCGTCTCGCGAATGCGTTCAAACAAACGACTCGCAGACAACGGCTGGCGCAAATACCAGCCGCCACCAATGATGCCAGCCAGCACGGCAGCTCCGAGTAGTACCTGCGCCAGCAACTGCTTGTATTCCGACTGGCGTTCCTTCTCCGCTCGCAGCGTCTTCTCTCGCTCCTCTTCCACCGCACTGGTGAAATGGCTGAGTGACGCTCGGCTGATCGACGCTGCTGAATCGACTTGAGTGACACCGGTGCGATCCACCGACGAAGCGGCTCCATCGTCTAACGCGTGATCGGTTCCACGATCGCCCGTACGCTTTGGCGAGACACCCTGTTCAAGCACCGTTTTCGCGAACGGCGACTTGGATTGCAGGCGAGTGGGAATATCGCACGCGTCTGGCAGTGGCGATGGTCCCACGTCCAACGACAGCGATAACTCCTCCTCGGCCTGAGAACACAGCGACGCCGCGGCAACCGACGGCAGGTTCGGCAAACCATCCTGCATTTCCTTGAGTCGCTTGCTCACGACCAGTGCCGTCGGCGGCCGTTTCTCCGGCAGCTTCTGTAATAGCTCGCCGACCAGCAATTCCAGTTCGGCGGGAGCATGAGGAGCGAGAGTACGCAGACGGGGAGCTTCGTCGTAGCGCACCGCATGCAACAGCTCTGGCAGTGAACCACTCGCAAACGGCGGCCGCCGCGCGAGCAAACCAAAAATCACACCTCCCAGTGCATACAAATCGCTACGCTCGGTGACCGACTTCCCTTCCGCTTGCTCGGGCGCCATGTAATCGGGAGTTCCCACCATGCCACCCGTCACCGTCAAACTTGAACCTCCAAACAGTTTGGCAATTCCAAAGTCGGTAAGCTTGACGTGACCATCGGTGGTGAGCAGCAGATTGGCAGGCTTTAAATCACGATGAATCACGCCGCTATCGTGCGCCAGCTTGAGCGCTCCCGCAATTTCTATAGCCCAGTGCAAAACCTCCTCGACCGTGAACACTCGCCCCGCCTTGAGTGAATCCTGCAGACTCGCCCCCTCCACTAACTCCATGGCGTAATACAACTGTGCATCCTGCTCACCATAACCATAGTATTCCACGATGCGTGGATGCTTGAGTCGCTTGAGCGTTTCAATTTCACTCTGAAATCGCGTTCGAAAACTCGTTTTGCCACTCAACGTGGCCGCCAGCACTTTCACGGCCGCGCGCTGCCCCGTCTCACCATGCACGGCGGCATAGACGACTCCCATGCCGCCTTTACCCAGCACACGCTCGATGACGTACGGTCCCAGTTGATTTGAGCTCATCGTTTATCGTCCAACGATTTTAAAACTGTGTGGAGTGGATCTTGAGGTGGCCGGGAACAAGGAGTTACTACCAATTACGTCGCGCCCGCAGGCGTTCCAGACGCGGATTCGATAAGTCTAAACGATACATGATCTGGTTGTATTCGTAACGCGCCGTGGGATCGTTGCGGCCCGAAAAACTTTGCGTATACGTTCCTTCAAAATAAATGACTCGCCCCCCTTCCTGATCGAAAAAAGCATGTTGCTTGGGGTTGTAAAAACTGTAGCGATCATGCGTGACAATTTTTTGTGCCCAGCGCCATGGGCCTTCCGCCGCCGGTGCTTCCGCATACCAGATCTCACCTAAGAAGGACGAGGAGCCGCCACGTTCTGCCGCGATCATGATCCAGCAGTTTCTCCAGGAGTTCCAGGTGATCGACCCGCGATGCAAGTCGATGATGCGCGGGGAGGGCTCATCCGCCGTAGCCACATCGGCCAGTCGTAGCCACTGCTCGCGCTCCGTCATCAAACCAGCTTTGGTTAGTCGAGCTTGCAAGGTGGAGCTCCACGGCAGACCACCTCGCCGCCAGGCAAAGCGCAAAGCACCGGACTCGTCGCGATCAAGCTCGATGTTCTCCCGCGCTTCACGGGGCGACTGGGCCGGTGCCGTTTTCACTGCCGTGTAGGTCTCATATTGAGCCAGATCACCATACGCTGCGGCGGTCGCGCGAACTCGAGTGAGCAAATAGGGATTACCGAAATAGACATACTCGATGCCGTCCTGGCGATGACGCCACGGATGACCTTCGGGCAGCAGTGGTGCCTCAACGGGAAACTTGCCCACGGGGCGAAATCGCTCTGCTCCAGCGGTGGCGTCCCAGCGCAACCAGCCGCGTTCATAAACCGTAAGCGGCGGTTTGATCTTCATGTAAGCGGCCAGCAACTGCTCTTCACCCCCTTCGTCCGGCAGCGCTACCAAGCCGGTAATCCAGGTGGGACCATCCCCAGCCACCTCCGCCATGTTTCGCGCACGCCCCGCTGCATCCGTAAAGTACTTCAGCTCCACGCCCACCTGAGGATCAAGTCCGCCACGTCCGGGAAGTGGTGACATGGCACCTGGAACTTGAAAGAGTCCCAGCGGATGACGCGGCAGATTTGTGTCTCCCCAAAACCAATAGAGCCGATCGCGAAAGCGAGTGACTTCGACACTGTCAGAGCCCAGCACCTGAGCGTTGAGCAGGCCCGCCGAGGCGTGGAGTGG
>JBJSXJ010000125.1:0-25872 GCA_046086325.1 Planctomycetota bacterium
CCAATCCTCCGTTTGCCACTTCACAGGAAGATTATCTAGGCGATAATTATTTTGAATTGGCTCAAATTCAGGCCCGAGTGTGAAGATAAAATGGCGAACTGCATTTTTTACCGGAATATTTCCATCAGCATCTTGTATCTCATCTCGGGTGGAGCGGTTTCGAAAACGTAGTCTGTCCCCCCGACATTCACTCGGCAGTAGAGCCATCCCGCTCCCGCTGCGAGCGTAATCGATTGTCCTTGAACTTTCGTCTGGAGTCCGCCACATGCTGGGTAAGTTACTCGCTGAACTGCTCAAGGAACTGACCGAGCAAGAGAGCCCACCGTCACGTCGTCGTAGTCCGCCGGCTGGTCCGCCGCAGAATCGATCGGGGATTCCGCCCCGCACGGCGACTGGCAATCGACCGCGCAGTCTGGATGACCTGGGTGAGCAGCGATCGCGAGAAGCCCACGAAAACTCGCAGCGCACTCGACCGGCAGATGCGGGTGCGCGACGCCCGCGCCCCGCGCCGGACGCTGCACGTCGAGCTGCTGGGACGGCCCAGCGCCGCCGATCGGATTCCGCAAATGAACGTTCGCCGCGGGAGAATGAAGCGGTTGTCGTTGGCATCCCAGTTCCCGAGAGTGTCGGGGATCACGTCGCACGCCATTTAAATAACTCTTCGATTGCTGAGCACGCGGCGCACCTAGGCGAGTCGGTCACGCGCGAGCAGCAGCAGATGGCGCAGCATGTGAGTCAGTCGCTGGGAGCGGGTCCACGCGGTAATTTGGGTCGGGGTGGTGCGGGTGAGATTGTCGAGGCACGGTTATTGGAACCGCTCACCTTGGCCGAGCAAATCGCTCAATCACTCAGTTCACCGCAGCAGATTCGCACGGCCTTCATCTTGGGAGAGATCATGAAGCGCCCCGACTTTTAAGCCTCTCCCGGAGGCTTACCTGTTCGCTCGTTCGATCAGTAATTTTGGTGTCAGCGAAAATCTTCTAGAAAAGGAAATCCGCTCATGGCGGTCATGGAAGTTGTTCCCGGAAAGACTCGTATCGGTTGGATTGGTACTGGCGTGATGGGCGCGAGTATGTGTGGTCATTTGCTGCAGCGAGGTTTTGCGGCGACCGTCTACAATCGATCGCGCGGCAAAGCGGATTCACTGTTGGCGCAAGGGGCGAAGTGGGCGGATACACCGCGCGACGTGGCGGCTCAAAGTGATGTCGTTTTCAGCATCGTTGGTTTCCCGCGTGATGTGCGCGAAACGATGCTGGGAGCTCAAGGCGCCCTGGCGGGTGCCGCACCCGGCTCGATTCTGGTCGATATGACCACCAGCGAACCGTCGCTCGCCGTGGAAATCCACGCCGCGGCGCAGCAGCGGCAGGTGCACAGTGTCGACGCTCCGGTCTCGGGCGGCGATGTGGGTGCTCGTGAAGCGCGACTTTCGATCATGATCGGTGGTGATCCCGCCGTCGTCGCCGCGCTGCGTCCCTGCTTTGAAGCGCTGGGTAAGACGATCGTCCATCAAGGCGGTCCCGGAGCTGGTCAACATACGAAAGCGGTCAACCAGACACTCATCGCCAGCAATATGATTGGTGTCTGCGAGGCGCTGCTTTATGGCTACAAAGCCGGCTTGAACCTGGAAACGGTATTACAGTCCGTCGGGCCAGGCGCCGCGGGTAGCTGGTCCCTGTCGAACTTGGGGCCACGCATCATCGCCAATAATTTTGATCCTGGTTTTTTCGTCGAGCATTTCATCAAGGATATGGGAATAGTTTTGAGTGAAGCGAGTCGTATGGGACTGGCGCTGCCGGGCATCGCGCTGGCGAAACAGCTCTATGAGGCACTCAAAGCACAAGGACATGGTCGAGATGGGACGCACGCGCTGATGCAGGCACTAGCCTCACTTTCCGGCATCGATTGGAAGCAGCGCAGTGCTTCCTGATTCCGCACTTCCTGATTCCGCACTTCCTAATTTCCCGCGTCATTCTGCATGATCACCCTGTGAAAGCGAGGTTGCGCGTGCTGAGACCGCTAGTAATCTGTTGTTGGTTCATCCTGGGTAGTAGCGTCGCGTCGGCACTGGCACAGACTAGTCCCGAACGCGCCGCCGAAACACTCCACTTAGAGCCCGGCTTGCGGGTGGAATTAGTGGCGGCGGAGCCGCTGGTCGTGAGTCCCGTGGCGCTCGCCTTTGATGAATTAGGCCGTGCCTACGTGGCCGAAAACCGTGGTTATCCCACTGGTCCCGCCGCAGGTGAGCCGCCGGCAGGTCGCATCGCGCTACTCGAAGATACCAATGATGACGGCCATTTTGATCGTCGTCATGAGTTCGCTACGGACCTGACGTTTCCCAACGGAGTGCTGCCGTGGCGCGGTGGTCTAATCGTGACCTGCGCACCGGACATCTTGTTCCTGCAAGACACCGACGGCGATGGCCAAGCGGACGAACGAAAAGTGCTGCTCACCGGGTTCTCGACAGCCGGTAGCACTCAATTGCGAGTCAGCCATCCGACGCTCGGCCCGGACGGCTGGATTTACGTCACCAGCGGACTCACCGGTGGCAAGATCAGCAATCCGCAGCAGCCACAGCGACCAGCCGTCGAGCTGAAGCGTACCGATTTGCGTTTTCGACCGGACACCGGTGAGTTTGAAGCAGCCGATGGGGGATCTCAGTTTGGCATGACGTTTGACGACGGCGGCCAGCGTTTTATTTGCTACAACCGAGTGCAAGCGCAGCATGTGGTAACGGCAGCTCACTATTGGCGCCGTAATCCGCGACTCGCCTTTTCCGACACCGTGCAGAACTGTCCGACGGACTTGGCTCCAGAGCCGCTGCGCGGGCATGGCCGAGCAGCGCGGCTTTATCCACTCAGCAGCAATGTGACGACGGCCGATTCTCATGCCGGTACGTTCACGGCGGCCTGTGGAGTGACGGTGTGGCGCGGTAATCATTTACCCGCAGCCTATCGCGGTGGCATCTTCTCTTGTGATCCGACCGGTAACCTCGTCCATTTCGATCGACTCATTCCGCAGGGAGCGACTTTTACGGCCGAGCGTGCGGCGAACGAAGTGGAGTTTCTCGCGAGTACTGACAATTGGTTTCGACCGGTCTATCTGACCCATGGTCCCGATGGTGGACTCTACATCTGCGACATGTATCGCAAGACAATCGAGCATCCCGATTATCTACCGGCCGAAATTCGCAAACACACGGATTTCACCAGTGGTCAGGGAATGGGACGTATTTGGCGAGTGGTGTCGAGCGACATTGCCACCGACACGCTCATCTCTCAGCGCCGTCATAAGATCAATTCACGTTCGTCGGCCGTGCTGGTGCCGCTGCTCAAGGATGCGGACGGCTGGCGACGCGAGACAGCTTTTCGCTTGCTGTTGGAGTCGGTGGAAAAGTTTGATGTGCGGCTGGTGAGTGAAGTGTTGGCAGCGCCGCCCAATGCGATGGGAACTCCTCCCGCCGCTCCTCTACTCGCTCTCTCTCTACTCGCGCGGCGCCACGAACAGACGGCCGATGTCCTCACGGATGAAGTGCTGTCGTCAGCGCTCTCGCATTTTGTGCCCGCTGTCCGTGCGGCGGCTCTGCCACTGATTGAACCGAAATTACGAGCGGAATCGATGTGGCGTGAACGCGTGGTGCTGATGGCCAATGACCCTGACCCACGCGTGCGCTTTCAAGTTGCCCTGGCTTTGGGTGAACTAGATTCTCCAGCTAAGGTCGGACCACTCACCACGATCGCAGTGCGTCAACCGGAAGATCGCTGGCTGCGAGCCGCGGTGTTCAGTTCGCTGGGAAGCGAGGATCAAGCGTTTCTCGCCTCGCTGCTGTCAGCACCGCGAACGGCAGAGTCTGCGCACACCGATCTGTTTTATGAACTAGGGCGACTGCTCGGCGCGGGACGTGAACCGACTGCCGTGGTCGAGGTTTTGCGAGTGATCCTGGTGCGCGAGCAGCCGAGTGAGTTCAGTGAAACGGCGGCCCTCTTAGTCGGACTGGCCGAGTCGCTTCGCAATCGTGGGCTGGCGAAAGATGCAGCTTCGATTTGGCAAGCCGTGCTGCCCGCAGCTGCCGTAGACCTAGCACCCATTCGTGCGGCTCTGGCGGCCCAGTTACGACAGGCTCTGGCAATTGCTGGTGATACCAACTTGGTGACGGCACCTGATCAGGCGCGACGGCGAGTCGCCTTGCAGCTGCTCGCCACGAGCGACTTCGCTTCTTCAGGCGCCGCCTTGCTCAACCTCATCCAGCCGCGCGAGAGCAGTGAGCTACAAGTGCTGGCGATTCGAGCCTTGGGACTCATGACTCATCCCGACATCGCTGCCCAACTGCTCGCGGCCGACCGCTTCCCCGCCTACACCCCCGTGGTGCGCGATGAGGTGCTGGCGGCACTGCTCGCTTCCAGCCAGCATCACGCCGGGCTGTTACAGGCGTTGGAACAGAACATTATTCCCCTGGGCGCCATCGACACGCTGCGCCGCAAAACATTGCTCGAGAGCCGCGATCCGGAAATCCAGCGACGCGCACGACAGCTCTATCAATCCGTGGGCGGTGCTGACCGCCTAAAGGTTTACGAAGAACTCAAACCGGTCGTTTCCTTGGCCAGTGATCCGGCACAAGGACAACTCGTGTTCAAACGCGCCTGCGCGGCTTGCCATCGACTCGACCAAGCCGGAATCCCAGTGGGACCCGATCTGTTTGGCATCCGCAATCAAACCAAGGAAGCGATCCTGCTTCACATTATTATCCCCGAGCAAGAAATTACGCCCGGGTTCGCGGCCTATGTCGTCACGACGAAGGATGGCCGAGTGCTCACTGGGATTCTGGCGGCGGAGTCACCCACGAGTGTCACGCTGCGACAAGCGCAAGGCAAAGAGGACACGATTCTGCGCGAGGATATCGAAGAGCTAGTCGCCAGTCGGTTATCTCTCATGCCGCAGGAATTGGAAAAAAACGTGAGTCGTCAGGAGTTTGCTGACTTGCTCGCATATTTGAAAGGCGAGCGAAAATGAGTAGCAGGTATCCGTGCCAAACTGGTCCGGGGGGCGCTCGATCTGCACCTGCAGCGGCAGCACCTGCATCATCCGAATCTGCAGCGGCGGAATCTGCAGCGGCAGCATCCGCCGAATACGCGCCCGCGGGACCGGCACTTGTCGCTCGCCGCGTCGACGAGGTGGAGTCGCTGGATGAACTTTTTCGCTACTGCTTGCCGGCGTTTGGAGCGGCCTTTCTGAGCCGTGTGTATGGGATTTTGGATCGAGCGATTGGGGCGGGCTGCCCGCTCACGCTTGCCATCGCCGGACCGGTAACGGTTTCCGCCCAGCATCACACCTGGTTGATTCCGCTCTTGGAAACCGGCTGGGTCGCATACCTCAGCACGACCGACGCTGTCTGCTATCACGATGGCCATCGGTCGTTGCATGAAGTGCCGCCGGAATCGTTCTTTCAAGTGCCGCTGCATGGCGATGATGGAGCTCTGCGGGACGAGCGCACGATTCGAGTGGCGAATGTTGGTTTTGATGAAGCGGTGCTATTGAATCAGGATCGCTTCATCTCGGCGGCACTGCAGCGGCCCGATTTTCAAAAGAAGATGACGGGCACCGAATTTCGCTATCGACTGGGTGAACTGTATCACGCGCAGGAACAAGTCCGGGGACTCTCCAGCGGACTGCTGGCCTGTTGTCAGCAGCGAGCAATTCCGATCTTGGTCGGTGCACCGGCTGACGGCAGCGTGTTTCTCAACTCCGTCAAACTTTGGGCGATGCAGCGGGCGGGAATGATCCCCAACCATCAATTTGAACTGGATATGCATGCGGAAGTGTTCGAGTCGTGTGCCTATCACTTGTGGGGATTACGCGAATCACCAACGCGCGCCCTGGCGACACTGATTCTGGGTGGTGGCGTGCCCAAGAACTACAATTTGCAACCGGAGCCAACGCTGAGTCAGATACTCGGTTTGGAAAACATTTCGGGGTACGCTTTTGATGTGCAGATTGTTTCGGCACCGGTAAGTGACGGTTCGTTGTCGTCGTGTCTACCGGCGGAAGCGGTTACCTGGGGGAAAGTCGATCGCGACTTGTATCAAGCTCAAACCGAAAGCGTCCAGGCAGACTACTCACTGCTGATGCCGTTCATCGTGCGTGCGTTGCTCGAAAAACGCCAGCGCTATGCACGCTGGGCGGAACGGATGGGCGAGGAGGCACTGTTTGCGAAGCATCCCGAAGCTCGTGGTTATCTCCGACCCATGGCGGGATATCGGCTCTATGAGCAGCGTGAGTCGTTGACGGCCAAACTGCTGGCTGAACTGCAGCACAACGGCGACTGGCTGCGTAATTCGCTCCACTACCCACTGCCTGATCTTCAATCCTAACCGCTCACCGCGATCACGATCCTCCTATGACTCACCCCTTCGTCTGTATCTGGCATTTCGTCTCGCAGTGCGCCGTAAACTTCGCCGCACACTTCAACTCGCAGTCCCAAGCACGACAGCTCCGACAGCGCTGGTTGCCGCTAGTTGTGGTTTGGCTGCTGGCGAGTGGTGGGGCGCAGTCGGAACTGAGCGTACGGCGCTGTGATGGATCCGAGCGGAACGGCGTTGACCCGCGTAGCGCTGCGGTTGCTTGTGCGGAGGCTGCCGCGAAGCCACCCAGCGCACGTCCGAATATTGTCTTCATCTTGTGTGACGATTTAGGCTATGGCGACGTGGGATGTTTTGGTCAGCAGAAGATTCGGACGCCCAACATCGATCGACTGGCGCGCGAAGGCATGCGACTCACCACGCACTACTCGGGGAATGCCGTCTGCGCCCCATCGCGCTGTGTGCTGATGACCGGTAAGCATCCGGGGCATGCCTTCATCCGCGACAATCGCCAGTATCGGGGCAATGAAGAGGGGCAATATCCGATTCCCGCCGACCTGGTCACGTTGCCCAAAATCCTGCAGCAATTGGGCTATGTCAACGGCGCGTTTGGCAAGTGGGGGCTCGGAGCACCAGCCACTTCGGGCGAGCCGCTGCGGCAGGGAATCGATCGCTTCTTCGGCTACAACTGTCAGGCAGTAGCACATAACTTTTATCCTCCAACCCTCTGGGATAACGCCACTCAAATCAAACTCAACAATCCCGCCTTTGCCGCTCATCAGAAATTACCTGCGGGGGCTGATCCGGAGAAACCGGAGAGTTACGCCCGCTATCGTGGTCAGGATTACGCTCCAGACCGGATCGCAGCGGAAGCCTTGAAATTTGTGCGGCAACACGCTGAGCGACCTTTTTTTCTGTACTATCCGACGACCGTCCCGCACTTGGCGTTGCAGGTGCCCGAGGATTCGCTGCAGGAATATGCGGGCAAATTTCCGGAACAGCCCTACGTGGGCAACCGTGGTTATCTTCCGAATCTCACTCCGCGCGCGACCTACGCGGCGATGATCACGCGACTTGATCGTGAAATCGGTAAGCTCCTCGGCCTTCTCGACGAACTAAAAATTGCCGATCGTACTCTGGTTGTCTTCACTTCGGACAACGGCCCGCTGTATGACGAGCTAGGGGGAACGGATACGGAGTTCTTCGGCAGTGCTGGTGGACTGCGGGGGCGTAAGGGTTCGTTGTATGAGGGCGGGGTGCGTGTGCCTTGTGTCGTACGCTGGCCGGGGCGAGTGGCAGCGGGGAGCACGTCGGATCGAGTGACGGGTTTTGAGGACTGGCTGCCGACGCTGCTGGAGATAGGGGGCGAGTCGGCCCGGATACCGGCCGGCTTGGACGGCGTCAGCTTTGCCCCGACGCTACTGGGGAAATCGCAGCCGCCGCGCGAACTGCTCTACCGGGAGTTTCCGGGGTATGGCGGACAGCAAAGTATTCGCATGGGTGATTGGAAGGCGATTCGGCAGCGACTTAACCCCGGTCCTAAGCAGGCGTTAAAGCCGGGTCCCGTCGAGCTCTACAACCTCCGCCAAGATCCTGCTGAAGAGCGGAATGTGGCGACGGAGCATCCCGATCTGGTCGCTCGCCTGCAGCAGCAGCTCAACCAGCAGCATGAGCGTTCGGAGCTCTTCCCCATCCGGGCACTCGACGACTAAATCGATGTTGCCCAGATTACCGTTTTGTTGCTACTCTCTCGCCGGAAGCTCGGTCGGCGCACGACGGTTGGTGGGATGATTTTTTTGCGAAGGTGGTCACGATGACTCGCTTTTTCCCGCATGGATGTGGGGCCTGGATCTATCGCTTATTCCTGTTCGTGGTGATCCTGTTTACAGTCCGTCCAACGACTGCTCAGGAAGCGAAATGGATCTGGTCGCCGGATCAGACGGCCGGCAAGGTTCCCACTGGCGCGTGCTATTTTCGCCGTACCTTTACGCTCAACGCCGCTCCCGATAGCGCGGTGTTATCGATCGCGGCAGATGATGCCTACGAGTTACATGTGAATGGGCGCAGCATCGCTACGGGCGGTGGCTACCGTCGACTCACCGAACACGATCTTGCCAAGCATCTCAATCGTGGTCGCAATGTGATTGCCATTCGAGTTGTAAATTCACAGGGCAATACGGCTGGTTTAGCGGCTCGAGTGCAAGTGAAAGCGGGACGTGGCGAGTGGCAATCGTTTTCCTCGGACGATAGCTGGAAGACGTCGCTGAGTCCCTACCCGCTGTGGGATACGATGATTTACAACGATTCACGGTGGAGTTCAGCGAAGGTCTACGGCAAGCTCGGCGAGACCGCACCCTGGGACCGACTGGAGCATGTAGCGGTCGAGGAGACTCATAAGAACGAGCGCTTCCAGATTGCCGATGAGTTTACGGTCGAGCGCATTATGAACGATCAGCAGACGGGTTCTCTGGTCGCCATGACGTTCAACGAGTTCGGTCACATTATCGCTGCGAAAGAGGGTGGCCCGCTGCTGCTGCTGTACGACAGCAATCGCGATCAAGTGGTCGACAAAACGCGTGTCTACTGTGACAAGGTGAAGAACTGCCAAGGCATTCTGGCACTCAACGGCGAAGTCTTTGTTACTGCCGATGGTCCGCAAGGAGCGGGCCTCTATCGACTAAGCGACAAGAATCGCGATGGTTCGCTCGAAGAAGTGAAGTTGCTGGTGAAATTCACGGGGGAAATGGGTGAGCATGGTCCGCATGCGGTGACGTTAGGTCCCGACGGTCTGATCTACACCGTGATCGGTAACCTCACCGCCGTCGATCAGGAGATTGATGCGAACAGCCCCTATCGGAATTTCTACGAGGGCGACTTGGTTCCGCGGTATGAAGATCCAGGTGGGCATGCCGTGGGAGTGAAAGCACCCGGTGGAGCCGTGCTGCGAACCGACACCGACGGTACGGTGGTGCAGATTTTTGCCGGTGGTCTGCGAAATGTGTACGACATCGTCTTCGATCGCAGTGGCGATTTATTCGCTCATGACAGTGATATGGAGACCGATGAGGGGACACCCTGGTTTCGCAACACGCAGCTCTTTCACGTCACCAGTGGCAGTGATGTGGGCTGGCGCAGCGGTTGGTCACGCTGGCCGGAGTATTATCCCGATACGCTTCCCGCGGCGCTGGACACTGGACGTGGCTCTCCCACCGGTGGTGCCGTCTATCAGCATTTTGCCTTTCCCGCTCGCTATCAAAATTCGCTCTTCCTGGCCGACTGGACGCGCGGCCGCATTCTGGCAGTGAAGCTCAAGCCGAATGGAAGTTCTTACACCGCGAGCAGCGAGGTGTTTCTAGAAGGTCAGCCGCTAAACGTGACGGATCTAGATATTGGTCCTGATGGTGCTCTCTATTTTGTCACCGGTGGTCGAGGTACTGATGGCGGTTTGTATCGTGTCGTGTGGCGGGGCAAGATTCCGACCGAGGTGAGCGACTTGGGTGAAGGCATCAGTGCCGCGATTCGGCAACCTCAGCCCAACTCGGCCTGGGCCCGGCAGCGCATTGCTAAAACGAAGCAGCAATTAGGCGACAACTGGGATCGACTTGTGGAAGGCGTGGCGCGCAGTGCCAGCAATCCACCCGAATATCGCCTGCGAGCACTGGAACTCATGCAACTCTTCGGACCTTCGCCAAGTAGCAAACTACTGGGTGATCTGGCGCGCGACAAGAACGAGTTGGTGCGAGGCAAGGTGGCCGATCTGATGGGGATTCACTCCGATGAAGGCACGAATGAAAAACTTCTGGGCCTGCTGAATGATCCGAATCTGATGGTGCGCCGTCGAGCTTGCGAGTCGCTGGCTCGGTCGGAGCAGACCGTGCCCTTTGCCAAGCTGCGATCTTGTCTGGCGACCAACGATGCTCATCTGGGTACTGCCGCGCGGCGACTGCTGGAGCGTCAGCCCGTGGAAAGCTATCTCGAAGAAGTGCTCAGCAGTGATGATCAGCGAGTGCTGATTCAGGGTGGACTGGCACTCATGATCGCTCAGCCATCGGCGGAACATGCGCGTCGCCTCGTCAGTCGTGTGAGCCAAGTAAGTCAGCAATTTGTGAGCGATGAAAACTTTGTGGGTTTGTTGCGACTGCTGCAAGTTGCCATTCACCGCGGCGAGTTAGCTCCCAACGAGCTGGAGGAATTAGCGGGTTGGCTGAAAGAAGAATTTCCCGGCGGTGCTTCGGCGATGAATCGAGAGCTGATTCGCTTGCTGGCCTATCTGGGGGTAAATGACATCACGGATCGTTATGTCGACTATCTGAAATCGAAAGCTGATCCGGCGGACAAGCTGCATGCGGCACTCTATCTGCGCTTCATCCATCAAGGCTGGAGTCGCGATCAGAAATGGGCGTATATCGATTTTCTGGAGCAGTCAGCACGCGCAGAAAGCGCGGGCAATCTGCCGATCTACGTGCGCAATGTCACTCGTGATTTCGCGCGCAGCTTAGACGATGAAGAGAGTCGCTATGCGCTGACACGCGCCCTGCGATGGCCTAATGCGGCGCTCGGTGGCATCTTCCGGCTCCCACAGCAGCTCGATGAGGCAACTTTGGAACAGCTGCGCGAGGTCGATCGTAAACTGGCCGAACGCAATGAGGATTCCGCCAAGCCGCTGCTGGTTGGTCTCGTGGCGGTGATGGCGCGTAGTGGCGACCCCGCTTCCATGGCCTATCTGCGCGAAATCTGGCGTCGTGATCCGGAACGCCGGCCGGCGGCTGCGATCGGATTGTCGCAGCAGCCCGATGGCGAGAACTGGGACTATCTGGTCCGTAGCCTCGCGATCCTCGAAGGCAAGGCCGCTCAGGAAGTGATCGGCAAACTGCTAACCGTCCCCGACGCACCTGAAGCACCGGAATACTATCGGCAAGTAATCCTGCGCGGACTCGAACTGAAAGATCAGGGCGGTGAACAAGCCGTCGCGCTGCTGAATCATTGGGGTGAGGAGCAAGTCGCGGCGCCCGATGAGTCGTGGGATCAGGCGCTAGCTGCCTGGCAGAGTTGGTTTCGTAAGAAGTATCCCGATCAGCCTGAGGCGGTATTACCCGAGCCGAACGAAGAGAACACCTGGAACTTCGACGAGCTGCTGGAATATTTGACGGTCGGTGATGGATTGAGGAAAGGATCCGCGACAGAGGGCGCTGCGGTTTTTGCGAAGGCTCAGTGCGTCAAGTGTCACGTCTATCAAGGTCGTGGCGAGCGCATTGGTCCCGACCTCACCACCATCGGACGACGATTCATGCGCAAAGAGATTCTCGAATCGATCCTCTTTCCGTCCCATGTGATTTCGGATCAGTATGCCTCGCGCATCGTCACCACGAATACGGGAAAAACCTACACCGGGATTGTGGCTGCTGGAGCACAAGGTGAACGGGTCGTCCTGCAAAGCAATGGTGAGAAGGTTGCGATCCGCGAGATTGATATCGATGAGATTCAGCCTAGTCGCAAATCATCGATGCCGGCTGGATTGCTCAACAATCTGAGTCAGGAGGAAATTGCCAATCTGTTCGCTTACTTGATGACCAGTTCGCGTGACAGCTTGGCCACTGCCGCGGGCACCTCACGACGTCCCATCGGTGAAGCACCGCGGAAGAAATAAGTGAGTGTCGTGTGAGCGAACTTGAACATCCGTTAGCGCTGCCAACCGACTCACGTTTATTGCAGCAGTATCTCACACTGTTTCAACTTAATCCGACCCTCGATCGGCAGCCCCTGCTGCTCGAGGTGATTCGTAATTTCGCGCGGCTGCCATATGAGAATCTGACGAAGGTCATTCGGCATGCACAGCAGGCGACGGGATATGACTTGCTGCGCACACCCACGACGGTAGTGGATGACCATGCGCGCTGGGGCACGGGCGGGACCTGCTTTTCGCTCACTGCGACTTTGCTGCATTTGATTCGAGCGTTGGGGTTTCGCGCCGAGCCGATTTTGGCGGATCGGCGTTACGGTCAGAACACGCACTGTGCACTTCTCGTCTGGATTGATGAGCATCCGCATCTGGTGGATCCGGGTTATCTGATTACTGATCCGATTCCGCTTGATCCGACGCGCGAACAGCGCCGCCCGACGACGTTTCATGAATTACGGCTGCGACCTCAGTCCACTCCTGGGCGACTCGATCTGTTCACCTCGTTTGCTGATCCACAAAATCGCGTCACGGGAGAACAAACAACTTATCGCTTGACCTTTAAGACAGATCCAGTGGATGCGGGTGAATTCCTGCGAGTCTGGCAGGAATCATTCAGTTGGGAGATGATGAGCTATCCGGTGCTGACGAGTGTGCAGCGGGGAGCGCAGCATTATTTGCAAGGCCAGCGACATCAAGTGCGTCAGCGTTCCTCCGTCGCCCGTACTGAGCTGCAAGACGACCAGCAATTGGCGGAACTGATGGTTCGTGAATTTGGCATCGCACCGGAAGTTGTCAGACAGGCGCTGGCGTTGTTTCCACGAACAGACCGTGACCGCGCGTGAAGGCGGTCCGCAGAGCGGCGATCAATTCATGGCACCTCCCGAACTCGTTACGCCGGTAAAACTGCTCATCGCGATTCTGTGGTCTACCGCCGATTCGCTGGCCGCCGCGCTGCAGGAGCTCGAAAAAAACTGGGGAGCGATCGATTACTCGGGCGCCGATATCCCGTTTGAGATTACGGACTACTACCAAGCAGAGATGGGCCTCGACTTAAAACGGCGCTTAGTAACCTGTGAGCCGCTCATTCCACCCGAGGCCATTCGGCCCTACAAATTGCGGTGTAATCAACTGGAAGCCGAATTGGCCAGCAGTCGCGGACGTACGGTGAATCTTGATTTGGGTTTTCTGGATCACAACAAACTGGTGCTCGCCAGTTGCAAATATGCGGGGCAGAAAATTCATTTGGGTGATGGCATCTATGCGGACTTAATTGCGCGGTATGAAGGCGGGCGCTATCAGCCGTTTGCGTGGAGTTTCCCGGACTTCAAAGATGGTCGCTACGACGAGGATTTGCTGCAGATCCGGCAGCGCTATCTGCAGCAACTACGCGCGTGGCGCGCGAGCGTACCTTCTTCGTAGGATGCCACGTCGGTCGACTCTCCAAGTCGACTTGCGCGAGATAAATTCTTGCCTTAGCGCGTCCCGCTTACCGACTTGGAAAGTCGGGCGACATGTCGGGCGACAGCAACTAGCTCGGCTAGCCACTTGTTCTCGTTGTGATCACCGCCTGCTGAAGGGTGGCGGCTTGCAGGCGATCGGCTACCGGGTCCGGCAACTCGCGGAATGCCTCGATGCTCGGCAAACCGTTGGACGAACGCGTGAGTACGAGTGGTGGATCGGACAAGTCGTCGTGATAAAACCGACTACTGGGAAAGATATCGGCTGGATAGGTGAAGCCATCGAGCATGGCGAGCGCCACGCAGTGGGCTGCGCCCACGGCACTCTCCAGCATACCGCCGACCCAGCAGGGGATGCCGGCGGCGCGACAGGCATGGTGAATCTGCACAGCGGTGGTCAAGCCACCCACTCGGCCCGGCTTGATGTTGACGTAGCGGCAACTGCGCAGCGCAATCGCCTGCTCGGCTTGTCGCACGCTCGTGATACTCTCATCGAGACAAAGAGGAGTGCGAATCTGACCTTGCAGCACGGCATGATCGATCAAGTCATCGTGCTGCAGGGGTTGCTCGATCATCGCCAGTTGAAAGCGATCAACCTCACGAAACAGATTCGTATCGCTCAGCCGATACCCGCTGTTGCAATCAATATGGAACACATGGTCGGGATGTTGCTGACGAACGGCTGCCAGCATCGGTAGATCCCAGCCCGGACGAAATTTGAGTTTTACCCGTGGAAAGCCCGCTGCGACCGCTGCGCCGACGCCGTCGAGTAGATCATCGAGCGAATCTTGTACTCCAAAATCAGCACCCACGGGAACGCTGGTGCGAGTGGCACCGATCAGTTCGTGCAGAGGCTGATTCGTCCAGCGACTCTGTAAACTCCACCAGGCCGTGTCGAGTGCCGCTTTGGCGAAGGGATTGCCTTTGAAGATCGACAGTTCTCGCTGCAACTGTTCTCCCGATTCGATGTTCTTGCCGAGCAGGGCAGGGGCCAGCCAATCGCGACACGTAGCAAACGCCCCGCCCGCCCACTCGGGACTGTAACAAGGCGCTGCAAACGGCGCACTTTCACCCCAGCCACAGAGCGAACCACTCACGAGCCGACAGATGACGGAATGAATCGCTGCATCTTCTCCATAAGCGGTTCGCCACGGGTAGATCAAAGGCATGGCCACGTGATACAGTTCGATGCGATCAAGTTGCATCCCGTCCTCATTTCTCTCATTTCGTCACGATCGAGCTCGCCGCTCGGTTGCGGCTCGATGCTGAGCTGTTGAATTGCTTATTTGGAAAACCGCTTCATGGATACCGCTCGCTTAATCCTCGAAGCTCTGCCGCCGCAGACCACGCGCGGCAGTATTGTACGACTGTTGGAACAGGTGGGGGAACTGCCTGCCGGTCAGATTGGTAAGGTGGAGATTCAGGGGCGTTCGGCGAGCGTGATCGTGCCCGACTCGGCTGCCACCCGCCTTGTGAAAGCTCTGGACGGCTGCAGCTTGGGAAATCATTCCGTCCGCGTCTGGGCAGAACGTCCCTGCGAGCGACGTCCCAGCGAGCGACGTCCCAGCGATCGACGTCCCAGCGATCGACTTAGCAGCTCCGCGCTCGATCACTCGACCTACTTCGCTCAGCTCCTGCAGGCACTCGACTGGGAATCGGCGGCGGAAGCGCGAGAGGCACTCGAACGAGCGCGGCGGGCCACGGGTCCAGCCGCCGAACGGACCGGCAACTCACTCGTCGCACTCGTCGAACGCGATCAATCGTCGGGACTGGGTGGCCGAGTGATTGTGACGTTCAGCAAGCGCGATCCAAGTCAGCGCTTCCCCTGGACTCGACTGGCCGTTGGTTCGCCGGTCGTGATCTCCGAGGAAACGGCGCGGGATGGAGAAGCGCAGCGCGGTGTGGTTTGTGGTCGAGAAGCGAGTCTGATTCAGGTGGCAATGGAGCAGCCGCTCGAAGCAACCACGGAGCGTCCCACGTTCCGCTTGGATCTTTCCCATGATGAAGTGGGCCGATTGCGTCAGCGCCTGGCGCTGCAGCGCGCGTGTGATGCGGCTGGCGATCGACTGGCAAAAATGCGTGCCGTGCTGCTGGGTGAGCGTGAAGCGGCCTGGCGTCAGCAGGTCGAGCCGCTGGATTTCACTCCGGCGATACTCAACAAAAGTCAGCAAACGGCCATTGAGTTCGCGCTGCACGCACAGGATGTGGCGATCATTCATGGTCCTCCGGGTACCGGCAAGACAACGACCCTGGTGGAACTCATTCGGCAAGCGGTCCGGCGCGGTGAAAAAGTGATTGCGTGTGCGCCGAGTAATCTGGCTGTCGATAATTTGATGGAGCGGCTGCTGCGTGCCGGTTTGCGTGCGGTGCGACTCGGCCATCCCGCACGCGTCTCTCCGGAACTACAGGCCCATACGCTTGACCTGCTGGTCGATGATCATCATGACGTGCGACTGGCGCGGAAGCTCGTCAAAGAAGCCTACGCGCTGCAAAACAAAGCTGGTAAGTGGTCCCGCGCGAAACCGGATCCTGGCGAGCGTCGGCGGCTGCGCGATGAAGCTCGCCAGCTCCTCGCCGATGCGCGCCGACTGGAAACGCAAGCCGTGCACCACCTGCTCGACACCGCCGATGTCCTCTGCTTAACCTTGACCGCGATCGATAGCGAACTCCTCGGCCAGCGACGCTTCGATCTAGCGGTCATCGATGAGGCCTGTCAGTCGACCGAACCGGCTTGTTGGTTGCCGATTTTGCGCTGCGAGCGTTTGGTGCTGGCGGGTGACCACTGTCAGTTACCGCCCACCGTGCGTTCCCCCGATGCGCTGCGAGCGGGATTTCATATCAGTTTGTTGGAACGCTTGATGCGGGCTCGCGGACCGGAGATCTCGCGGCGTTTGGAAGTGCAATATCGGATGCACGACGCCATCATGCAGTTCTCATCGCAGGAGTTTTACGACGGGGCACTGCAAGCTGATGCCAGTGTATGCGCTCATCTGGCGGATCAGTTACCGGGTGTTAAGGCGGATGATTACACCAGTCGCCCGATTTCCTTTATTGATACGGCGGGGGCGAGTTACGACGAGGAACAGGAGCCGGATGGAGAGAGCCGTCGTAATCCGGGTGAAGCGGAGGTGGTAGAACGGACGGTCCGCCGGCTTGTGGACTGCGGGCTGCCGATGAACTCCATCGGCATCATCGCTCCCTATGCTGCGCAAGTGCGACTGCTACGCGAGCGCCTGGGAGATGAATTCCCGGAACTTGAAATCGATACCGTCGATGGCTTTCAGGGACGCGAGAAAGAGGCCATTTTGGTGTCGCTGGTGCGTTCCAATCCGCAAGGCGAAATTGGGTTTCTGGGTGATACTCGCCGCATGAACGTGGCGCTCACCCGAGCTCGACGCCTGCTCGTGGTCATCGGTGATAGCGCCACGATCAGTCACCATGATTTTTACCAACGACTGCTCGATTATTGGCAGCAGACCGGCGCCTATCGCAGCGTCTGGGAAGAATGACCTGCTGTTGCTTGCAGGGCAGCCAGCGGACAACTAGGATACTAGCCAGTTGGAGCGAGGAAAAACGTTCCACAACATCTGATCCAGGAGTTACTGTGATGCGAAGCTTTCCGCGATTTCTGATCGTGGCCGTGTTGCTGTGGTCTGCCGTTTCGACCACCGCCTCCGCACAAGATGCCTTGCTGCAGGAGTTGTATGGACAAGGCGTTCATGCCTATTTCTCTCGCAATTTCGAGCGCGCTCATGAGTTGCTGGATAAGGCGATCGAAAACGGGTCGCAAGATCCTCGTGCCTATCTTTTTCGAGGCTTAGCTCTGTCGAAACTGGGACGTGGCGACGAAGCGCAGGCCGATTATAAGAAGGGTGCCGAACGCGAAGTCGCGGCCACCGACGCGTTCTACAATGTCGCTCAATCGATGCAGCGCATTCAAGGCACGGATCGACTGGCGATCGAACAGGCCCGTGCCGCCGCTCGACTAGAAGCCTATCAGCGTGAACAGCGCACCGCGAAGGCTCGTTACGAGGAAGCCCAGCGAGCGGAGAAGGAAGTGATTCGCAAGCCCACCGTGGCTGCTCCTCCCGGTACGAAACCGGCTGCTGGCGCCCCGGCTGCTGGCGCCAAACCGGCGGAAAACGAAAATCTGTTTGACGAACCCGCCGCCAAGCCTGCCGCTCCGAAGCCTGCCACGCCCGCCCCGAAGCCCGGCACCGATCCCTTCGGCGATGAAGCCCCGCCTGCTAAACCAGCCGCTCCCAAGCCAGCCGCTGGTACCGATCCCTTCGGCGACGAAGCCCCACCTGCTAAACCAGCCGCTCCCAAGCCAGCCGCCGGTGCTGATCCCTTCGGCGACGATGAGCCGCCGGCCAAGCCCGCTGCTGCCCCGCCTGCCAAGCCCGGCGAAAAGCCCGCTCCGCCGAAGCCGGCTGCTGACGATCCTTTTGGCGATGACGCTCCGCCTGCCAAACCAGCTGCTCCGAAGCCGGCTGCCGGTGCTGATCCGTTCGGCGACGACGAGCCACCGGCCAAGCCCGCTGCTGCTCCACCAGCCAAGCCAGGTGAAAAGCCCGCTCCGCCGAAGCCTGCAGCTGACGATCCGTTTGGCGACGACGAACCACCCGCCAAGCCTGCTCCAGCCAAAGCGGCTGATCAATCCACCGAGAAACCGACCGAAAAGAAGTCGGAGTCTCCCAAGCCTGCCCCGAAGCCATCCGACGACGATCCATTCGGGTCGTAGTCGCTTCGGACCGGATGTCATTTTGCGATGACGTCTACCTGCCTGCTTTCGTCTGCCGCCGCTCGTTTTTTCGCGAGCGGCGGCATTCGTCATTTTTATGAACTTCGTTGAGTCTCACCATGTTGACACTGGCTACCCAGTTCCTCTGCCGTTCACTCTCGCTGCTCCTATCTCGGTCCTCTAGCTCGCGTTCACGACCCAGCGTGATGCCACTCAGCGTGAGGCCCCTCAGCGTGAGGCCACTCAGCGTGAGGCCACTCAGCGTGAATCTACTGCTGGTCGTTCTGCTGAGCGTTGGGCTCGCCTGGCAACCGGTCACCTCGGCTGTTGCCGCGCCGACCATTGGCAAGTTGTCTCTGCAGGGTCTGCAAGTGGGGGCCAAAACGACCGTGGTCTTGGACGGCAGCGAACTGTCGGCGGACACGCGGATTCTGCTGCCGATTCCTGGCGTGACTGAAGCGATTCGACCGGGTGCCACGGCGCAGCGCGTGGAGTATGAAGTGACGGTGGCCGCCGATGTTCCCGCAGGCGTCTATCCCCTGCGAGTCTATAACGCTCGCGGTGTGTCGAATATGATCCTGGTCGCAATCGATCGGCTCCCACAGCAGCCTTGGTCTGCCGAAATTGAACAGCTGCCGGTCAGTCGACACGCCTCTCTGGCGGGTGATCAGCGGTTAACGACGAAACTGCGCGGACAAAAAGGACAACGACTAGTCGTCGACATTGCCGCTCAACGCCTGGGAAGCCCGCTGCGGCCCGTCGTGCGACTTTACGACGCCCAGGGCGTGCAGGTGGCGTGGAGTGGTCCGCGGAGCGAATTGGCGGGAGACGCACGCATCAGCACCACGTTGCCCGCCGACGGCAGCTATACCATCGAAGTCCACGATCTGCTCTACCGTGCACCCGGTAACGCCTTCTTTCGAGTCGCCGCCGGCGATTTGAAACTTGTCGACACCTTGCTACCGAGCGGTGCCACGTTGCGGACCAAACAGCCGCTGGAATTTCTCACGGGGAATCAGTGGTCGGCGGCGCCTGAGCCGTTTGATGCCACCAACATTACCGTGCCGACGATTCGACCCGTTGGGGAACCACCCGGAGCCCTCTGGACCGGTCCCGCTCCACGATTAACGCTCAGCGATTTTCCGGAACTGCGGGAAGCGGCTTCGAGTGCCTCTGGAACTAGTGCCCCCGGAGCTAGTACGTCTGGCACACCGGCCGCCGCGCCCGCCGCCGGCTCTCCACAGATGCCCTTACCTCCGCCGACCCTCGCCTATTCTGGAGTGCTCAGTGCGGTGGGTGAAGAAGACCGAGTGACGGTGGCGGTCACGGCCGGTATGCGGCTGCGCTGCGACCTGCAGGCCCGAGCACTCGGCTCGCCACTGGATGGAGTGCTCGCGGTGCTGGGCCCGCAGGGTAATGCCCTGGGGAACAGCGACGATCGTCCCGGATCGCCCGATCCACTGCTCGACCTGACCGTGCCGGGTGGGGTCGACAAAATTACGTTCGTGCTCAAGGACCTCCAAGGTCGAGGCGGCCCGGCCTATTTCTATCGGTTGGTGGTGCGCGACCTCGCGAAGCCGGACTTCAACTTGACACTCACCACCGATCGACTACAGATTCCCAGCGGTGGCTCGCAAGTACTGCTCGTCCCCATCAATCGTCAAGAATATGCGGGGGAAATTGGCCTCGTGGCCAGCGGCTTGCCGACCGGCGTACAGCTATCGACGAGTGCCGTTCCGGCGGGTGGCAGTTTGGCATTGATTGGACTGACGGCGGCCGATGGAACGCCGCCCGCGGCATCCATCGCAAAGCTTCTCGGACGCACGCCCGACGGTACGCCCGCGATCGTGCGAGCCGCAGTGGGGGCGGATCAGCCTGCACTCCGCTCGGTGCCCTGGGTGCGAGAAGAATTGGCCGTGGCCGTTACCGAGCCGACGCCCGTGCGCATCGCCTGGCGCGAACCAACGCCAGCCAGCGAAACGTTACCTCTGGGATTCCGCTTGCCCATTCAGCTGGTGCTGAAACGGGATGCTGCAGCTACCGGTAATGTGCAGCTACGACTCATCACGACGCAGCCGATTCCCAAGAAAACGGTCAAGCAAAACAATGCGGATGTGCAAGTGGATGACCTCGATCGAGCTCTGCGTTTGGACACGATTGCTCCGGTAGCGGCTGGCATGAATGAGGTCACCGCCACGTTACTCGTTCCCGCCGACCTGCCGTCCAGCACCTGGAGTTTCGCGGTTGTTGCTGATTTGCTGGCTGCGGACAATAAAACAGTCGTGTCGTCGACCGCCACCGCCGTGCGCTCGCTCGCCACTCGCCCCATGCTGTCCCTAATGGTCACCAGTGCTGCGGCTCTGGAGGGAAAAGTGGGCGCCGGTGACACGGGCAAAGTCACGGGGAAACTCGTGCGCGATCCAGCCCTCACTGGACCGGTCGCCATTACACTCGTGGGACTGCCCGAAGGAGTCGTGGCTCCCAAATTGGAATTGCCCGCAGGGCAAACCGATTTCACCTTACCCTTGAACTTCCCCGCCGGCACAAATCCAGGTGAAGTGAAAGGCGTGCGAGTCGTAGCCACCACCGCTCCCGACTCGCAAATGCCAACCATCGTCGCTCGGAGCGTAGAAGTGCCGTTGACGATCAAGATCGTCCCGTAAATAAAAAAACCGCTGTCAGCGACTGACAACGGTTTTCGTGAGGGGTGGGCTAGGGGACTTGAACCCCCAACCCCCAGAACCACAATCTGGTGCTCTAACCAATTGAGCTAAGCCCACCGTAGACGTTCATGGCTCAGCCATGAAAGACCCCTGCATACTAATAATCGATCGTTATCCGGTCAACAGGGGGCGGATTTCCGGCCGGAGACCGCTGGGCGGGATTTCGCACGGAGGACACGGGCGGGGTCGCGCACGGAGAACAGTGGCGGGGTTGCGCACGGAGAACCGGGTGGGGTTCGCACGGAGAACACGGAGACACAAAGAGGTCTTTATTGATGAATTTCTGATCAATGATGTTGTTAGTTGTTAGTTGGCAGTTGTTAGTTGGCAGTTGTTAGTTGGCAGTTGTCAGTTGGCAGTTGTCAGTTGGCAGTTGGCAGTCCCCAATCCTCTCCTTCCAAATTCTCCGAGTCTTTGTGTCTCCGTGCGAAACCCCACCCGTGTCCTCCGTGCGCAATAACTGTCCGTGCGCAATGAGCAATGACGCTCCGTGCGCAACCGCAGTGGCCGCGTTAACTGCGAGTGGTCCCGGTGGCGACTGGCTGGAAGTCTTTCTCTAGCAGGGCCGATTGGGCGATCCGTTTTTCCGCTCGAGCCTTTACCAGTCCGGGCTCCAGCTTGCTCACCGCCTCCCGATACCACCGGATTGCGCGCAGCCTTGAGCAATCGCGTTCCAGATCAATCGTGGCCTTCTCGGACCATTCCCACCACGCATCTGCCAGGGTGACCTGTGGAACGGGTTCCTGGGGCTGAGCCAATTCCAGTTCGGCGAGTTTCCGCAGGTTGGCATCGCTGCCTTGCAGGAGTTTGGGTAAGCCCAGATCCCAGTTGCGTTTGATGAGGCAAAAGTAGCGGCCGACGGCGGCATTGGCCGCCGGATCACTGGGATTCTTTTGCAGCGTGTGCAGATGATCGGACAGGCGCGCGTAGGAGTGTCGCGTGTCACGCAAACGATTCTCGCGACCCGTCACGGTCCGCTCCCGCTCATCCATCGTGTTGCTCTTCGTCGGAGTCGGTGCGGTGGACGTTCGTCGCGGTGCGTCTCCATCCTTCGTAGAGGTCGCGGACGGAGCGGTTTCGAGTTGTCGAGCGGCGAGCATGGCGAACCGATAGAGCACTCGGGTGCGATTGAAATCGTCGGCGGCAAGAGCCTGATCGCCCAGACTAAGACTCTCGGTATACAGCCGCTGATACTCGCTCGCCTCGTTCAGATTGGGAGTCGCCTGTTCGAGCAGTTCCGTCTTCAGGACCACTTCGTCAATTTCAAATTTAGCGACCATGCGATCGGCTGCGTCGAGTGCCGTTTCGAAGTCGTGCAACTTGAGCCCGATCTCCTTCGCCGCTCGCAAGATCACATAGATGCCCGCTTGATCCGACCCCAGTTTCTCCGACTCCTCGATCATCTTCTTGACGAACTCTTTGCGCTTCGATCGATCGTTCGTCTTTTTCGCTTTCTCGTAATCGGGGGCGAACAGGTCACGCACCAGCGCCGAGGCCTCTTGCAGTTCGGTTTCTGTGGGGATGGCCCAGCGGCCGGTTTTTTTGTCGTCGCCGGCCAGTGACGGTTCAGCATCCGAGTCCGTCGCAGCAGACGGTTTTTTTGCGGTGGCCATTTTACTATCACCGGATTTGCCTTCCTGAACTGGCACGAATCTCGCAGGTGGAGTGGCCCGGAGCGACTCGATCAGTGCCACATCGATTTCGGGCGTGGGGCGCTGAGTAAGTTTCGCGACATCGATCTTCTCACGACCAGCGGGACTCAGCAGCGCAAGCAAATCCGCGTCTGCGATGTCGGCGGGAATTCGCCGAGTGCCAAGTGCATTGCCAAACAGAGCGAGGCAGCAATCTTGTTGTTCGGCAAATAAATCAAAATGAGCCGTCTGGCGATCAAAAGCAAAATCGTCGGGCTGAGTCCACGGCACGGCATGTCGGGAGGCAACTTCGGCCAGCAGGATCGTGGAGCGTAAGCCATCCGGAGCGGCCGCCTCTTCTAGCGTCATGGTCGGGTTGGGGTAAGCAGTTCCCGCACCGGTTACTAACAGAAAATTTGTTTTGTCATCCGGCCGGCCGGGCGACTGATACACGTCGGGGATTTCAGCCAGCAGTTTACTGTTGTTCGGTCCGTCCCACGGTTCTTGAAAGCTGTAGCGTGCATAGAGTGCCCCGAGTCCCAGTTGCGGCAAGATTTGCACTCGCCAACTAATGGCACCGCTTGTGGCTGAGATCACACGTGGCGCGGGGTAGCAGCCGTTCTTGTCGTAATACTTTTCCATCGCCTGCGAGATTTTATCGAGTCGCTCGATGGTTAATTGTCGAACCGCAGTGGGTGAAAGTGTGTCATCTGCACCAGGAGACGTCGCGGAGTTTTTTGTGGGTGGGCTGGTACTACCTGAAGGCGCTGGCTTGGTTGCCGTGCCTGCCCCTGTTCCAGCGGAAGCCGTAGCCGTTGGCTTGGAAGTCCCGTTCGGATCGGCACTGGTGTCATTGGCCTTATCTGTCGCAGGTTTGGCGCTATTCGGATTAGGCTGGGCCGATGGGCCGGAGGGAAGTTTGATCGTAGCCAGTTGAGAAACCGATACGAGTCCCGACTGATCCTCCTCGTCGTCATCGGCGGCCGCACGTGGCTTCGGCAAATTGGAGCCGCTACTGCAGCCCGCCAGCCCACTTCCACTGATGAGCAAACCAGCCAGCAGCAGGCTCCACGCGGCAGGTTTCAACATGGTCGAACCCCAGGCGGCAGGTTTCCATGCAGTCGTGGTAAAAAAATCTGAAATGTGGCTGGCGCGGGATCGGTTGGGCATAGCGAATCACTCGTCACGAAAGGATTTCGTCAGGCGTCAAAGAACAAGATCACCCTGTCGAGCGTCTGGGTGGTAACGAAAGAACCTCCGCTCGTCGCAATGGCTGTCGAGCGGAGGTTGCGGATTAGATCCAAAGTCGACTGACTGGAACGTTAGTCGAGGTTCTTCTTGATTTGCAGCTTGTTGAGCAGCACACCGTTGAAGATGGCGCCGGGATCCAGTTCGACGACCGAGTCCTTGTAGCCGATCTTATCCAGCTTGGTCTGATCGGTCGTAGTCACGGCGAAACCGGGATTCAAGTAACCATCACGGTTGAGATCCTTGAACGACTTGATGCTGCCGTCAGCCATCAACACGTTGGCGTTCGCGGCATGTACCGGTCCCATATCGCGCCAGTCCTGTAAGCTGCTGCCTTGCGACGTGGTGTAAGGATAAGAAACAACCACACCAGGCGAGCCTTGTTCGGCAGCGAACACGCTGATGCCAGCGGCCGTGTCGTGCACCGTTACCGACGAAGACTTGCCCCACGCCAACCAGGTGTCACCACCGGTAACGCGAGCGGGGCCGTCCGAAAACGATTCTGTCATGCGGTCGCCAGCCTTGCCGAATTCAGCCAGATCTTGAGTCAAAAAGGCTTCCTTCTGGTCCCCGACGTTTCCGTCGAACATCAGCGGGATGATCGACGAGCTGTGGAAGCTCCCATCGACCGTGCGACGAGACAGAGGACCAACCGTGTCGCGCAGTCCCTTAATGAATAGACCGGCTGGATAGGTGATCTGGATGTCCGATCCAGTGTCGACCGAGGTCAACTTGGGGGCCGATCGGACCAGGAACCAAGAGGAAGCATAGTTCGTGTTGTAGCCCTTCCTCAGAAAGTGCTCGGTCACAGCAGCAGCTCGGGCGCTACCCGTGGCAGTCGCCATCACGGTCGCGTAAGCACCCATGTTGATCTTGGCGGTGTCCGAAGTCACTTCGTTGACATTCACCGTGATCGTGCCGAGGTAGTCGTTGATCTTTTCCGACAACTTCGCAGGATTCGAGGGGCAGAGCATTTTCGAGGGCAGGCCCATGCCGCCGTTGACCATGTCGGCCACCCAGCCAATGCTGTCGATGCAGCCGTCGCGCGATCCGTCAAACGCCCCCGACGTGTACTCTTCTTGGGGATCGTTGTCCGCGTGCGTCGTCAAGCTGATGAAAAACTGACGCAGATTGTTGCGGCAGGTGTTGCCGCGTGCCGATTCGCGGGCACCGGCCAGAGCCGGCAGGATAATCGCAGCCAAGATGGCGATGATCGCAATCACCACCAACAGCTCCACCAACGTAAAACCACTCCGCTTCTTCATCCTCAATCCCTCCCCCAAGGTTTCTGCCGACTGAATTAAAATGTTTTTTACTCTGAGCCACCTCTGGCTTGTCGGCTAGGCCAAGCGACTCGCTGCCTCAGACAATGACGTTCATCACGCAGGTATTTATCCGGTGTCTACATAAATGACCTGTGAGAGATCTGTGAAGGATTCACGAGCATTGTGTGAAACAATGCGGGTGATGAATATGAAGATTGCGCGCAGAGGGACGATGGCACTCATGCGATGGAAACTCGTGGGATGGAAACTCGTGGGATGGAAACTCGTGCGATGGACTTCCAGTCCGTCGCCTAAAGTCGCAGACGGACTGGAAGTCCGTCCTACGTGGTGGTCCGTCGCTTAAAGACGCAGACGGACTGGAAGTCCGTCCTACGTGGTGGTCCGTCGCCTAAAGAAGCAGACGGTCACTCGTGCGATGGACTTCCAGTCCGTCGCCTAAAGTCAAAGACGGACTGGAAGTCCGTCCTACGTGGAAGTCCGTCGCCTCGAGACCAAGACGGACTGGAAGTCCGTCCTACGTGGAAGTCCGTCTTACGTCGCAGTCCGTCGCCTCGAATCGCAGACGGACTGGAAGTCCGTCCTACGGGGTGGTCCGTCGCCTCGAGACGCAGACGGACACTCGTGCGATGGACTTCCAGTCCGTCGCCTAAAGGCGCAGACGGACTGGAAGTCCGTCTTACGTGGCGGTCCGTCGCCTAAAGTCGCAGATGGACACTCGTGCGATGGACTTCCAGTCCGTCGCCTATAGAC
>JBJSXJ010000126.1:0-47455 GCA_046086325.1 Planctomycetota bacterium
GTACCATTCAAACGAACGTGCCGCTGAAAGTTGCCCAGCGACACTCGACCGCTCGAGTCGCAGGACTCAAGCTGCAAGATCTGCGGATTTATAACCGCCAGCTAGCGGCTCCGGAAATCAATCGCTTGTCACGTGATAGCCGCACCGCTTGGCTGCTCACCAAGCCGCATGGCGAGCGCACGGAGCCCGAAAAGAAGGAATTGTTTGCCTGGTGGCTGGCCATTCATGATGAGACCTATCGTCAGTTGACGACCCAAATAACGTTGCTGTCAGCGGAAAAGGAGGCGATTGTCAAACGCGGGACCATGACACACGTCATGCAGGAACGCACGGAACAGCCCAAGGCGTTCGTGCTATTTCGTGGCGAGTATGATCAGCGACGCGCGGAGGTCCAAGCGCGCACTCCTGGTATGCTGCCTGCCATGCCGCCCGAGCTCCCTCGCAATCGGCTCGGTTTGGCGCAGTGGCTCTTGCGTCCCGAAAATCCACTCACGGCCCGTGTCACTGTGAATCGTTTCTGGCAGGAACTGTTTGGGGCTGGCCTGGTGCGTACGGCGGGGGACTTTGGTGCTGCTGGCGAGCTGCCGTCGCACCCCGAGCTGCTGGATTGGCTGGCGGTTGACTTTCGTGAAAACGGCTGGGACATGAAGCGATTCTACAAACAGATTCTGCTCAGCGCGACCTATCGTCAAGCGGCCGTGGCGACTCGCGAAAAACTCGAGAAAGATGCGCAGAATCGCTGGCTGTCGCGTGGGCCAAGGTTCCGCATGGATGGCGAAATGGTGCGAGATTATGCGCTGTCGGTGAGTGATTTGTTGGTGCGAAAAATGGGTGGACCGAGCGTGAAGCCCTATCAGCCGGAGGGCGTCTGGGAAGCGGTGGCCATGATTGGCAGTAACACGCGTGACTACCGACGTGATACGGGTGAAAGCCTTTATCGCCGCAGTTTGTACACGTTTTGGAAACGCAGTGCGCCGCCCGCCTCACTGGAAATCTTTAATGCTCCCAATCGTGAAACGTGCGTCGTGCGGCGCGAACGTACGAACACTCCGCTGCAAGCACTCGTCACGCTGAATGATCCACAGTTCATCGAAGCAGCTCGACATGTCGCGCAGCTCACCCTGCGTGAAGGTGGAGCGACCACCGACGAACGACTGAACTTCGTGGCGCAGCGATTGCTGGCGCGTCCCTGGAGCGAGCGAGAGCTGCCGATTGTACGGAAATCATGGGCTGACCTGGGGGCTTTTTACCAGGCTCATGGGGAAGATGCCAAGCAACTGATTGCGGTGGGCGAGTCGAAGCCGGACGAGAAACTTGAGGCCGCTGATTTAGCAGCTTGGACGATGCTGGTGAATCAAGTGCTGAACTTGGACGAAGTTCTTTCCAAGTGATGTTTCGCTGCTAGCCCTCTGCCAATTACCACTCCACAGCACAGCACTCCACAGAACAGCACTCCACAGCACAGCGATTTTTTCTGCTCGTAAAAGGAACCCGTGATCATGACCGCGCGACTCTCAGCCGACATCCTGACTCGATTCCGTGAACGAATGACGCGCCGCCATTTTTTTGAGCGCGGTAGCCATGCGGTGGGCTGGGCAGCACTCGCCTCGCTGTTGCAAGCCGACGGTCTGCCGTCGGCCTTGGCCGCACCTGAAACCGTGTCCCCGGCGACTCACTTTCCTCCCAAGGCCAAGCATGTGATCTATCTGCACATGGTGGGAGGTCCGCCGCAGATGGATCTTTACGATCACAAACCGGTCATGGAGCAGTGGTATGATAAGGACTTGCCCGACAGTGTGCGTAAGGGCCAGCGTTTAACCACCATGACCTCGGGGCAGGCCCGATTTCCGATCGCTCCTTCGAAATTCAAGTTTGAGCGCTATGGACAAAGCGGCATGTCAGTCTGCGAGCTTCTGCCTTGGACCTCCAAGATGGTGGACGACATGTGCTTTGTGCGCAGCATGCACACCGAAGCGATTAATCACGAACCAGCGATTACCTACATTCAAACTGGCAATCAGTTGACGGGCCGTCCCTGTCTGGGTGCTTGGGTGTCGTATGGACTGGGATCGGGCAATCGCGACTTGCCAACATTTGTTGTTCTCGTCGCTCGACCGACGAATACCGAGCAAGTGCAGGCGATATCAGCGAGGTTGTGGCAGTCGGGCTATCTGCCGGGGGAACATGCGGGAGTAGCGTTCCGATCCGCTGGCGATCCGATTTTGTACATCAACAATCCACCGGGGGTCCCGTCGCAGATCCGGCGCCAAACTCTGGATGGACTCAAACAGTTAAATGAGTTGACGCGCGAGCAACTGCTCGACCCCGAAACAGAAACCCGTATCCAGAACTATGAATTGGCATTTCGCATGCAAGGGAGTGTGCCGGAACTGACCGATCTCAGCAAAGAACCGGCGCACACCTTTGAGCTCTACGGCGAAGCGGCTCGCAAGCCAGGTAGCTTCGCCAATACCGTGTTGCAAGCGCGGCGGATGGTGGAGCGGGGTGTACGCTTCATTCAGGTCTATCACAACAACTGGGATACGCACGCCAATGTCGCGGGCCGACTTCCCGATCAATGTCGCGATGTGGACCAACCGTGCTACGGCTTGGTTCAAGATCTGAAGCAGCGTGGTTTACTCGACGAGACGTTGATTATTTGGGGCGGCGAGTTTGGTCGTACCATCTACTCACAGGGCGGAGTTGGGAAGCAGAATTATGGGCGCGACCATCATCCGCGTTGCTTCACGATCTGGATGGCAGGCGGTGGGATAAAGCCCGGCACCGTGTACGGTGAAACCGACGACTTCTCCTACAACATTGTCGATAAGCCCGTCCACATTCGCGATTTCCACGCCACGATCCTGCAGCTCTTGGGATTTGATCACGAGCGCTTCAGCGTGCGGCATCAGGGACTAGAGTCACGGCTGACGGGAGTCGAAACGGCGCACGTGATCAAGGATTTGCTGGCGTAGCGAGCTTGATGAATTCGCTGCGATAGACGGGTAACCCCGCCTTGCGAGTCCGACGCTCGAAATGCGTGTGAAAGTCGAGGTCATGTTCGGCCGGACGCTCATCAACTCCCAGGGGGCCCTGGAGAGTCGTGCTTTGGCGAATCAGTTCGAGCGACGTCAGGTAGTATTCCTCGACGTCCGTCCAGAAATGCAATTTTCCACCGGGACGCAGCACTCGCTCCACATCGCGCACAAACGGCTCATTGAGCACTCGGCGTTTGCGATGCCGCAACTTCCACCAGGGGTCGGGAAAATAGACGTGCACCGCTTCGAGATAATTGGCCGGCAGGAACTCGCGAAAAAAACGCAAGCCGTCACCTTCCAGCACACGGGCATTGGTCAGGTTCTGACGAGCCAGACGAGCGGCGATGAATTCGGCATACTTGTGGGCGATTTCAATTCCCAGAAAGTGATGCGTGGGACGGGCAGCCGCGGCACCGGCAAGAAACAATCCCTTGCCACTGCCGACTTCGACTTCCAGCGGTGCCGAGCCGCCGAACCAAGCCTCCAGATCGAAGGGAGGTACAAGATCTTCGAGCAACCGGTAATGGGTCGAGAGATCGAGCGCGGGATTGATTTTTCGCAGTGCACGTCGGCCCATGCCAAACTTTCCGCCTAGCTCTCGGCCTTACTCTCGGCGTGAAAGGGAATCGGCACCCCTTTTAATTCGCCCTCGACGACCAAGTTGTCGCCCACGACACCTTGGAACCGACAAATGATGAGTTTGCCGGGACGCACGCGTTTTTGCTGACAGATGAGATAGAGACGTTCGCCCGGTTTCACCGGATCACGAAAGCGGACCTCTTCCAGGCCGCCAAATCCAACGACGAAATCCCCTGGGCCCAGAAGCTGGTGGCGTTGGGCAAAGTAGCTGCTGAGCTGAGCGGCGCATTCGAGCATCATGACGCCGGGCATTAAGGGCATTCCGGGCATGTGCCCGCGGACCCAAAACTCGTCGTTGGTGATCTCTTTGTAGCCGACGCAGAAGTGCTGCTCTAAATCTTCGTAGACAACCGCCGTCAACTGTTCCATTTCGAAACGCTGATGGTTGTAACGACGGATTTCGTGAACGTCGGCGACAACGCGAGTCAGATCCAGGCTCGACAAATCGACGATCAATTGCTTATTCGACACCAGCCGTTCCTCCCCAGGGAACTTCGCGGCGGACTAGGTCCGCACTTGGGCACGCTTGAGGCGCCGTGCCTTGGAGTTCGCCGGACGTTTTCCATGATTGGCCTTTTTATGGCCTCGATGTGGCTTTGCCATGATTCTCAACCCTTGTGGCTTACTCTTAGATCGTCAAAAACCGAGTCACAACTGTAGCAGTAAGACCGAGTCGTGAAAAGCCGCGTTCGCGATCTAAACACTTTCACCGCCACCCGCACCTTTGTTGCCTCCGCGGGAAATCTGACCCTGCAATCGTTTCCACCAGGAGTCGGACGGCGGCTGCTCCAAGGTCGCCACAATTTCCCCCATCGTTCCCGGACGCTCCTCGGGGCGCTTGGCGAGCATGCGCTGAAACAACAGCTCGAGCCAATCGGGAACGTCCGTCCGTTCCCCACGTAGCGCTGGGATCGGCAGGTTTTGATGGGCGATAACCTTTTCCATCATGCTCTTGCCGCTAAAGGGCGGTTGACCTTGGAGCAGGAAATAAAGGGTGCAGCCCAGCGAATAAATATCAGCTCGGGCATCGGCAACTCGGGCATCCAGCGATTGCTCGGGCGGCAAATAATCCGGGCTTCCCATGCGTAAGCCAACCATCGTGAGGTTGATATCGCGCGCCAGGGGGGACGAGCTTTCCACGCGCGCGATCGTCATATTCGCCACTCGCAATACCCCTTGGTTGTCGACAAGCAGCGACTGGGGTTTGATGTTGCGATGATAAACGCCGTACTCATGCAGGTGAGCCAAGCCCCGCGCGGCTTGCAAGGTGTAACTGAGGGCATGCTCCAGTGGGAGCTTGCCCACCTGTTTTACCAGCGCTGCCAAATCCGCTCCGACTACATATTGAGTGACTAGGAACGGCTGATTTTGAATCATCCCCGAATCCACTCCGGCGATCAGATTGGGATGCTTCAGACGAGTCGCGATATCAATTTCGCGGATGAAGCGTTTGACCAGCGAGGCATCCTTCACGGCCGCTGGCAGCAAGGTCTTAAGCGAAAAATGATGGCCGCTTTCCTGATGCGCCACTTTGTAGGTGATGCTCATCGTGGTCGCCGTGATACGCTCGAGTGGTCGATAAGGTCCAAAATTCAGAACCTGAGCGACCGGAGCTGCGGGAGCACGAGAAGAAGCCGTGGGATTGGCCGTCGGCTCGGGCTCCTCTTGAAACGAACTCGCCGGCTCCGCCGCGCGCAAGACATAGTCGTAGGACGCTTTGGAGTTGGGGTCGAGCAGGTAGCGTCCCGCTGTCGCGAGCTCTTCCAGGATGCGTCGCGCCGGCTCACTCGTGGCCGGCGTCAGCGCCGCTCGTACTCGAGCAATCTGACGATCCAGAGCGGCCTGGATGATGCGCGGATCCGCTTCGAATTTCTTGAGACTCAAGAATCGATAGAGATCGGCAGGCTGCTCGGCGGGCGGTATTCCCAGCCACTGATGATATGGATCCCACGCAGCGTTCATCATGACCTCAATTATTTATTCCGTACGATGGTGCCCGTGCCCACGCTCCGATCGACGCCCCAACCACATTAACAGACCTGGCAGAAAATATAACGAAGATAGTTGGCAACAGGCTAAGCCCAAGGTCAACACTTCGCCCAGCGTTCGCAGGCCTTGATGTCGAGCAAATATCATGCTGGAAAAGCCAACCATCGTGGTCGCGGAGCAAACCAGGATCGCCACGACCACGCCCGAGCTCAGACGATAACCATGCATGCCTTGGCTGCGCCAATCATGAATCACATGGACTCCACTGTCGATGCCAATCCCCAGGATCAACGGCAGCACAATCATATTGGCAGCATTGAGAGGAATATTGAGCCAGCCGAGCACGCCCAGCA
Source organism: Planctomycetota bacterium (assembly GCA_046086325.1). Lineage (GTDB taxonomy): Bacteria > Planctomycetota > Planctomycetia > Pirellulales > Pirellulaceae > JBJSXJ01. The sequence goes on from JBJSXJ010000126.1 coordinate 6,020, forward strand.
TCAGCCAGATACCAAGCAGTAGCGGCATGAGTGCCAGGAGAGAATGACCGAGATTACGAAAGTCGATCATCAGCACGATCAGGAGTGCCAAGACGGCATAGATGGCGGCATGCAAAAAACTACGCTGCATCTGCCGTGAGGCATAGTAGGTTTGCACGGGATGCCCCGTCACTTGTTCATCGACGCTTTCCACCTGCGCAACAAATCGCTCTAGCTCCGGCATGTCCCAAATGTTGCCACGAGCATACACGCGCAAAAGATGCTGGCCGGTGCGGCCAACAAATCGTTGCCGCAGACCGTCGGGCAAGTCGGCACTGGTTGCCAATCGCACATCGGAAATCTCCGCCAGGATACGCAGACGACTGAGGAGATAATCGGTTAAACGCCGCTGATAAGCCGACCAGCGTCGAGCAAGTTCATCGGCCGGCAATGTCTGCAGGATTCGCTGTAGTTCACCGAGCCGTGGCTGAGCGGCAGCGGCCGTGGGTGAATTCAACCCGGCCAATAAACGCTCCAGGTTTTGTGGTCCCAAGTCGCGCAGTCCCGCTGCTGACTCAGGCAAGCTCGCCAAACTGGCATGAATATCGGTGATACACGCCAGTTGCTCGGCAGTCGGCACCGCCAATAGCGTTACGACTTCTTCGGTTCGCTCCACCATCGATAAGCGCTCGAAGAGCCGTTTGCGTTGCAGCAGCTGCTCGCGATCCCCACACAGCGACACAGCAAAAAACACGCTGCGGTCGCTACGCTCCAGCAACCGCTTTTCCCACTCCACGCTGGCCAGTCGCTGGGGCTGAAGATTAAGCAAATTGTGATCGTAGCGTAGATCTTTGATGCCCCAGATGGCGACGCCTGCCAGTCCCAGGAGAATCATGGCGGTGATCCCGGGAGCCCGCTGGATCGGACGCAAGATCCAGTCGAGTGCCAAGGGGCGCGGTAACTGCGCCACGCGCCAGCGCCGATCCCAGCCGTACGTCACGGCTGGTGTGACGACAAGTGCGGCGAGCAAACAGAGCACGATGCCCGCGCCCGCGATCACTCCCAACTCGACGACGCCGGTGAAATCTGTGAGGGCGGCGGCGAAGAAGGCACAAGCCGTCGTCACCGCACCGGTGACAACGCCCGGTCCCACCTCGCGAGTCGTCCGCACGAGGGCCGCCGCCAAGGGCACTCCCTCGCTGCGCACCTGTACATAACGCACCAGATAATGAATACCAAAGTCAATTCCCAGGCCAATCAAGATGGCCGCAAACGAGACGCTCAAAATGTTCAAATGGCCGACCATCAGCGTGATGAAGCCAAACGACCATGCCATGCCGATCAGCAAAATAAAGACTGCTAACCAAGTGTAACGCCAGCTGCCAAGTCCGGCCCATAACAACACGATCACGCCTACCAGGCTGATGACCGACGAGATGGTCATGTCGAGTTGGCTGGAGTGCATTTCGTCGTATTCCAGAATCGGCATTCCCGTCAGGCCGATTTCGACACCGGGATGACGACGCTGAGTTGTCTGCAGCAAGGACCGGAGGCGAGTGATCTGCTCTTCACCCTGGACGATCGCCGCTGCCTGTGGCTTGAACTGCAAAGCGATAAAGCCCATCCGTCCATCTTCGGTGAGGAGCCACTGCGGCTCGAACTCGGCGGTTCGTGTCACCAGCTCTTCCCACTCCGGAATGGCGATCGGGCGCGGTTCGTCCGCCAGGGCCGCTGAGATTTCCTGCAGACGCCGATCCTCAGCCGCCGCATCCATCTCGGTCTCACCACGCGGCCCTTCCGTCAACTGTGCTTGCCAGCGTTCCCAGTCGCCCACCAAGAGGGGCTGCAGAGTCGCCAGTCCACCGCGCAGGCGCTGCAGGTTCTCCAGCGATGCTTGCTGCAAAGCACGCGATTTGAAGCGCGTCAGATCGGTGCGATCCAGCACCGCGTCAAACCACTCCGACTGAGCACTCAGCTCTCCGCTGATCTCCTCAAGAGCCGCGGTGATCGCCGCCGTCGAGGACGACTCCACAATCACCAGCACATCATCTCGGTCCCCGAATTCGTCGAGGTACGCCAGCCAGCGGCGATTGAAGTGGCTGTTGGGGTTCAGGAGATCCAAGCGACTGGTGCGAAACCCCAGTCCATGCACGGTAATCCAGACGGACAAGGCGGCGACCGCCAGCGCTACGACCAAGACCAGGCGACGACGTCGCATGATCCCGCGCGTGAGCGCGACGAGCGGACGCTCGAGAGAAGATTCGCTTGTCACATTGGCCTCCCATGCCACTGTTAAACCACGGTGAGCGCCTTATCGGAGATATCCTTGCGACACCAGGCGCCCTGCCAGCGAATGAGTTTGACTGCCGTGTAAGCGCGTAACTTGGCGTCCGCAATCGAATCGCCCAGCGCCGTCACGGTTAAAACTCGCCCTCCATAATTCACGACATCCAGCCCCTCAACCTTGGTGCCGGAATGGAACACTTTCACGTCCGCTAGCTCGGCTGCCTGCTCCAAGCCACGAATCGGAAAGCCAGCTTCGTATTCGCCCGGATACCCAGCGCTGGCCATGACCACCCCGACCGCTGGTCGCGGATCCCACTGCGGAGCGTCCAGTTCGTGTAATCGACCATCCACGGTCGCTTCGAGCAAGTCCAATAAATCGCTTTGCAGTCGCATCAGGATCGGCTGACACTCCGGGTCGCCAAACCGCACGTTGTACTCCAGCACCTTGGGGCCCTGACGCGTGAGCATGAGGCCAGCATAGAGGACGCCTTGGAAGGCGTTGCGTGTGCGCTTCAGCGTATGCACGGTCGGGACAAGGATATTTTCTTCGATCCAGGCCAGATCTTGTTCCGTAACGATTGGTGCCGGACTGTACGCACCCATGCCGCCCGTGTTGGGGCCCTGGTCGCCGTCGAAGGCAGCTTTGTGATCTTGTGCCGGGGGCAAGGGAACAATCGTCTTGCCATCCGTGATCGCCAGGACGCTCGCTTCCGCCCCATCCAGTCGCTCTTCGATCACGATCGTGCGTCCGGCATCGCCGAATTCCAGTCGCCGCGCGATGCGTTCGATCGCATCCAAGGCCTGATCGCGCGTGGCACAGACGATCACGCCCTTGCCAGCAGCTAAGCCATCCGCCTTGACCACCACCGGCACAGCTTGATTGGCATCGGGATAACGATCTTTGATGTAGCGCGACGCCGTGTCGTGTTCGCGGAAGACTTGATAATCGGCCGTGGGAATGCCGCCGGTACGAAGCAAGTTTTTGCAAAAAACTTTGCTTCCTTCCAGCTGCGCGGCGTTACGCGATGGGCCAAAAACTCGGAATCCTTCTTTACGGAGCTTGTCGGCGACTCCTTCGACGAGTGGGCGTTCGGGACCTACGACGACCAAGCCAATGGAATTTTGTCGAGCGAATTGGATGAGGGCGGCGACATCGGTGGGGGCGATGGGGACATTTTCCGCATCGATCGCGGTGCCAGCATTGCCGGGCGCGACGAAGATGCGGCCCGCGCGGGAGCTTTGCCGAAGTTTCCAAGCCAGCGCATGTTCGCGACCACCATTGCCAAGCACCAGAACATTCATCGAAAAACGATCCTGATAGAGGGTGACAGGGAGTTGAACGGAGGCGTGGATTGTACGAGACGCAGGCCAGTGTCGTCAGTGGTGCTGGGGTGGTTGACAATCGGAACGACAGCGCGATACAACTAGCGTTCCAGTTTGTGAAAAATATCACAAGCATCGACCTCAGGCTCCCATGCACTGCGACTCAGCATTTGCGATTTTCTCGCTCGGGTGTTTCTGGCCGGTTTCTCCGGCAATGGGATCTGTTGCGCAGCGGCGAGTCGGTGTCGATGGTTCTAACACGGTAAGCATCATGGCTGATAAAGGCGTGTGCGTTTATGGCTGACAAGAAGAAAATGTCGGTCGCTGAGATCCTGGCTGCTGCTCGCGCCGAGAAATCGGGTGGAGCGGCACCGGCGAGTGCTGCGGCCTCGACCGGAGCGGCACCGGCAACTGCGGAGCCGACCCAGTCGGCTGCTCCCGCCGCCGAAGCGGCCAGCTCCGTGGCTCCGGCGGCAGCCGCACCGGCAGCAAAGATTAAACCGGGTTCGATGAGTGTGGCTGAGATTTTGGCGGCGGCGCGAGCCAAGCCGGGGGCCGCGGCGGCGAAGCCTGCAGCTCCGGCGGCGGCAGCTCCGGCAGCCGAAAAGCCGGCGGCCAAGCCCAAGCCGGCGGCCGCTGAAAAACCTGCTGCCGAGGCAGCTCCCAAGGCGGCTCCCAAGACTTCCGCCGCACTTGATACCGCCAGCATCCTGGCCGCGGCTCGCAGTGGCGGAAAGCCGGGGCCGGTTTCGAAGTCGGAAGCGGAGAAAAAAGGAATTCCGGTCGAGGCGCCCGCGAAGAAAAAGCTGGCCGTGCCTCCACCTCCCACTCGACCTGCTTATCTCGAGAAGAAAAAAGCGGCTGAACCGTCTCGTCGCGGCTTTTTTGCTTACGCGTCGGACGTATTGGTCGGCGGCTCGCTGGCACTCGGGTTTGCGTCGCTGGCGGTGACTCACATCCTCTGGGTGTTAGGCTTGGCTCGTTACCTGTTTCCCAACGTGCTCACTGAACCCCCCACTCGTTTTAAAGTCGGTTTCCCGGATGCGTTGGCGCTGGGGCAGGTCGATGAGCGGTTCAAAGCGGGGTTCGGAGTTTGGATTGTAAAAGGTGAGTACGAGGGTGAGGCACAGATCTTCGCGTTGAAGTCGGTCTGTACGCACCTGGGTTGCACGCCGAACTGGTTGGAAGCTGAGCAAAAATTCAAATGTCCGTGCCACGGTAGTGGTTTTTATAAGGATGGGGTTAACTTCGAGGGGCCAGCTCCGCGGCCGCTGGAACGCTATGCCATCAAGGTCGCTGATGACGGACAGTTGGAAGTGGACAAGAGTCGCGTGTTCCATGAGGAAACGGGAGAATGGTCCAACTCGGCGTCTTTCGTGACGGCCTAGTGGATCGGCTCCGGGAAGGGGCCATGCAGGGCGTGCTGTGAGTGCCTGGGTATGGTGCTCGCGGCTTGATTGAAAGTCTCAGATAGCAGGTACATCCGCAATGCCTTCGCTCAGTGAAATCATTCGCGAGTCGCAGATTTGGAAGAGTATTTTCCGACACCCGATGCCGGTCGATCGCCGCAATCGGATCGTCGTGATGCTCACCAACTTTTTCCTGCACTTGCATCCGGTATCGATCAAGAAACAAGGGATCGCGCTCAGTTACACCTGGTGTATGGGCGGCGTGACCTTCTTTCTGTTTTTGGTGGAGACGGTCACGGGCGTGCTGCTCATGTTCTATTACCGCCCGACGCTGGAATGGGCGTACAACGACATTTTGGCGCTACGCGATGTCACGTCGCTGGGGATTTTGCGCGAGCTTCATCGCTGGGGCGCGCACTCCATGGTGATCACGGTCTGGCTCCATATGTACCGTGTGTTCCTCACGGGCAGTTATAAACCGCCGCGGGAGTTTAACTGGGTGATCGGTGTGATCTTGCTCCTCTTAACGCTGTTGCTCTCGTTTACCGGCTACCTGTTGCCGTGGGATCAGCTGGCTATCTGGGCGATCACGGTCGGTTCGAATATGGCTCGAGCGCATCCCGTGCTGGGACATGAAGGTCCTGGTGCCGCGCTGCTGACGGTCGACGGCATTGACATGATTACTAACGCATCCGACGCGCGCTTCGGCCTGCTCGGTGCTCGTTTCGTGGGCGAAGAAACGCTCAATCGTTTCTACGTTCTGCACTGTGTCGCGATCCCCCTGGCTGCTTCACTACTCATCGCCATTCACTTCTGGCGAGTGCGTAAGGACGGCGGTATCAGTGGTCCATTGTAATCGGGTGTAATCGGGAATCAGATTCATGCACGGTCACATGAGTGAAGCCGACTTCCTGCGGCACATAGCGGGATTTCTCGGTTTGTACTACGTAGCGTTAGCGATCATGAACGGCTTTGCCGCGCTCTATTTGTGGCGGCAAGGGCGGTCCGTGACCGTGGGGCGTATCGGTCGCTTCCCCATCACCACGGCGGTGATCTGGGCTGGCGTCTCACTGCTCTTTTTGATCATGGCTTCAGTCGCCTCTAGCGGCAATAAGCAGATGATGAACTTGGTGTCGTTACCTGCAGGTATCCGCGAAGGCTTTGACGCCATCATGGGGCCTGTGTTGTATTCGGTCGGCTCGCTGGTCCTGCTGTCGGGACTGTATCTGGGACGCGAATTCTTCACCAAGCCATGGGTGGCCTGGACGGGACTCAACGCGACTCTGCTCCTCATGGGCATGTCGATGACCGATCCAGACTTTGCGGCCGTCGTTACCAAGCCCGACAATGTGCCGATCGTGGGCCTCGTGTTCCTCTTGGGATTCTTCACGTGGCTGGCCACCTATCGAGCCGTGATTAATGACGCTCGTCTCTTGAAGGGTGAACCATCGCTGGAAGCGGTGGAGAGTGAAAAGGTGCTGGTGTGGCCCGACTTGGTTTACACCGAGCTGATTTGCATGGTTGCGTTGACCGCCTTCCTGTTGCTCTGGGCGATCGTGCTCAAGGCCCCGCTGGAGGAACCGGCGAGTGCCGTGAAGACGCCCAATCCCTCCAAGGCTCCCTGGTACTTCCTTGGTCTGCAAGAAATGCTCGTCTACTACGATCCGTGGATGGCGGGCGTCGTGCTTCCGGGTACGGTGGTCGCCGGTTTGATGGCGATTCCCTACATCGACTACAACAAGGCTGGCAACGGCTACTACACGATTAACGAACGCAAGTTCGCTTACCTGACGTTCCAATTCGGTTTCCTCGTCCTCTGGATCACGCTCATCGTGATGGGGACGTTTTTGCGAGGTCCGAACTGGAACTTCTTCGGGTTCTATGAAACGTGGGATGCTCACAAGGTGGAGTCGCTGAACAACGTCGATCTGTCGATGTGGTTCTGGGTCGATCTGCTGCAGATGCCACGTCCAGCCGCACCTGAAGGATCAAGTTTGCCGGTCCGAATCGCGTATGTTTCACTGCGCGAATCGCCGGGAATCTTGCTCGTGATTGGTTACCTCACGGCCTTGCCTCCGGCGATGGCTGTTTCCATTCCATTTTTCCGCTCGCTGTATATCCGAATGGGGTTCTTGCGGTACATGGTGATGAGCAACTTGCTGCTGATGATGCTGCTGTTGCCGATCAAAATGGTGCTCCGCTGGTCCTTAAATCTGAAATATTTCGTAGCCATTCCCGAATTCCTGCTGAACTTCTAATGGCCCGATCTGGAAGTACTAGTTGAACAGAGGGTGAAGGAACGAGAGTATGCCGGCTTCCGAGTCCACGTGGCGTAATCAAAAGCTTCTGCATCGCATTTTTGCAGTAACCGGGGTATCGCTGTTGGTAGCGACCGTCTGGATGCTGTATGCCGATCACGATCGTGAGTGGAAACACTATCACGACAAGTCGCGCGAAATCGACTTGGCTTACAACGACTGGTATGAACTGCAGTTCCAAACGAATGAAGCGATTCGGGAACACGAGGAGCTCGAAACGCGCTACCGCGAAGTGCTCGCGACGCCCGTCGACGTTCAGTTGCTGGCCGCGTTCAAGGCCGAAGCTGAGTCGAAGGAGATTTCAGCCGAGCGGTTCAAAACCGAAGGCATCGAGTCGCTCGTTGAAACTCTAACCAGTGCGATTGCGGAAGAGTCGAAGTCCGCTGCGACCGGTTCGCCGCCCAGCGACACGAAAGCTTCCGATGCGGGAGCCAGTAGTGACAGCACCGCCGCTCGGGAAGCCGTCGCGGCTTCGCCAGCCGTCGTCGCCGCTCGCCAGAAACTGATGGCCGCCGTCGACAGCGTCGTGGCGAATGCCAAATTCCACGAAACGAATGCACTGAGCGCTCGTAAGTTCAAAAACGCCGATCTCGACGCCGTCAAAGCGAAGCTCGATATCGCCATTCGGGATAATAAATCGGCTGCTGATCGCGAGAAGATTTCCGAGCAGATCAAGGCGGTCAATGATCAAGTTGAAGAGCTCAAGCGGACCTATCAGTCGCTGGCCGATCATCGAGCGAAGCTGCAGACGCTGGCCAAGCAAATCAAATCGCGCGAGAGCGAAGCCAAGCGCGCTCGTGACGATAATTTTGCGGACTTGAAAAAGCTGGAATCGACCTATGTCGATCGCCGCATGACCTATTTCGTGGATCGCTTCCCGTTCCTCGGGAAGAAGTGGTTGTCGCTGCCCATTTTGGATGCCTTCAACTCACCGCGAAAAATTGACAACTTGTGGAGCGACGATCTCACGATCGATTACAACTTCCGTCGAGTTCGTCGCTTTGATCGCTGCACGACCTGCCATCAGGCGATGGAAAAATCGAAGCCCGGTCAGCCTGATCAGCCCCAGTACGATCAGTTGCAAGAGTTGACTCTGGTGCTGAACACGCCGACGAGCGACGAGTTGGAAAAGCTCCGAGAAGAGGTGCAAGCGCGACCGAATCCGCCGAGCTCGGTCGAAGCTCTGAACGATCAGTTGCTCGCCGAAGTGTATGGGCTGCGCATCGCTCAGGCGGGGCTGGTGACCGACGACGATGTGACGCTCACGTACGTGAAGACAGGTTCTCGAGCTGCGACGGCGAAGCTGGCAGGCACGGCGGCCAAGGAGCCGGTTGACGGCGAAAAAATCCGTCGCTCGATCATCGAGACGCCCGTCAGCTATGGTTCCTCACCCACGGGCAAACCGAGTGCGGTGGAAGGGCTACTGCTGGGCGACGTGATCACGCATATCAACGGTAATCCGATCGACAATCCCCGTGAATTAACTCGACAATTGGTGATGACCCCCGATTTTGGCAAGCCGGTTACGATTAAGATCCGACGCGGCTTTGCCAGTCCGTTTGCGACGCATCCCCGACTCGATCTCTATGTCAGCTCGGGTAGCCCGCACCGGATGCAAACGTTCGCTTGCACCACCTGTCATGAAGGGCAGGGGAGTGCCACCGATTTCAAGTGGGCCTCACATGCACCGAATGACACGCTGCAGGAAAAAGCCTGGGCCAAGCAGTACGGCTATTTCGACAACGAGCACTGGATCTATCCGATGTATCCGTCCCGTTTCGCAGAGAGCGCCTGCTTGAAGTGCCACCATGAAGTGGTGGAGTTGGAGCCGAGTGAGAAGTTCCCGGATCCGCCCGCTCCGAAGGTCACGCATGGCTATCACCTCATTCGCAAGTATGGCTGCTACGGCTGCCACGAAGTGAAGGGGTATGAAGGCCCCAATAAGCGACTGGGTCCAGACATGCGGCTGGAAGCTAACTACTTTGCCGCCAGCCTGCAGCTCAAGTCGGTACTGGAAAATACGAAGACGGTTAGCAAGCTGACCGCTGAGGAACGACGCTGGATCGAAACGCTGGCGGAATCGCCCGAGCGTTCCGATGTTCGTGGTCGCATCCTGGAAATGTTGCAGGTCGATGAGAAATCGTCCGAGCCGCGACTGACCGCCGCCGCTCATAAGTTGGCAAGCCTCTTCAAGGATGAAGAAACTCCGGGTGACCTGCGGAAGGCGGGCCCGAGCTTACGTTACATGACCAGTAAGTTGGATGATCAATTTGCGTTCGACTGGATGCGTGAGCCGAAGCATTTCCGTCCGAGTACTCGCATGCCGCAATTCTTCGGTTTGTGGGATCACCTGGAAGGGCACAGCAAAGACTTGGCAGCGAAGTTCGAGCCCGCGGAACTGCTCGGCATGCTCACCTACTTGAAGGTGCGATCGCAGGCGTTTGAGTATCTGGTGCCGCCCGAGGTGAAAGAGCCAGCGGCTGAGAATGATGAAGCGCGTCAGCAAGCACGGGTAGAGCGTGGTAAGGTGGCGTTCGAGGAGCGAGGCTGTCTGGCCTGCCATACGCATGGGGACTTCCCTGAGGTGGCCCGCTATCGCCGTCCCAATGAGATCGTGCAAGGTCCCGATTTGACCGGGCTGGGAAGCAAGTTCGCACCCTCCCGCAATCCGAACGGCACCAAGTGGCTTTATTCTTGGATCAAGGAGCCGACCAAGTATCACGCTCGCACCGTGATGCCGAACTTGTATCTCGATCCGGTCGAGATCAAGGATGAGAAGGGTAAAGTGACGGCGACCGTGGATCCGGTGGCCGACATCGTCGCTTACCTGATGACGTCGACCAACGAGAACTGGAAAGCGCCTGAGGCCTCGGTTTTGACGGCGGCTCAAGGCGCGGTTGATGACCTCGTGCTGGAATACCTCTCGGAAGCGTTCTTCGAACAAGATGCGAAGGACTTCCAGAAGAAGGGCATTCCGACTAAGCGTGCCGCGTCGCTCAAGGGACCCGAGCGTGAAATGCTCGTCAGCGATGACGATTTCACGAGTGGCAAGGGACCGACGCTCGAGCAAAAGCTGTCATACATCGGTCGCAAGACGATCGGCAAGTACGGCTGTTTCGGCTGCCACGACATGCCGGGGTTTGAGGATGCGAAGACGATCGGCACGGGGTTGGCCGACTGGGGCCGTAAGGATCCCTCGAAGCTCGCCTTCGAGCACATCACGCATTATTTGCACGCTCATGGTGAACATGGTGCGCAGGCTGATCACGGCAACGCTGCTGCTGCCGCTCATGGCGACAAGCATGCGGCTGCGGGTGAGCATGGCAATGCCGCCGGTCACGACGATCCTGCCACGCCTCATCAGGGCGAGATGGTAAAGACGCCGCGACCGCAGATTTCGGACTTCTACAAGGAGCAGTTAGAAGGTCATCATCGCACTGGATTCATCTGGCAGAAGCTGGCGGAACCTCGTAGCTATGATTATCAGAAAACGGAGATCAAGAAGTACAACGATCGCTTGCGCATGCCGAAGTTCCCGTTCACCGAAGAGGAACGCGAGGCGGTGATCACGTTTGTCTTGGGATTGGTCGCCGATCCTCCGGCACCCAAGTACCTCTACAAACCAGACACCAAGCAGAAGGCGTTGATTGCTGGCCGTCAGGTGCTGGACAAGTACAACTGTGCGGGCTGTCACGTGCTGGAAGCCGAGAAGTGGGACATCGCATACAACCCGGGCGATTTTGGGGCTCAGTCAGAGACCAAGATATATCCGTACTTGCGATCCCACATTTCGCCAGAAGATGTGAAGGCGTCGCTCAAGCAAAATGCCGCCGGGCAATTGCATGCCACGATTGTGGGTATGCCATCGCTGAACGATGCGGATGCTCGTCCGAATGCGACGGACAAGGAAGACGATCCGGTGGAAAACGGTAGTCCTTACGACCCGACAAGTGTCAAATATCCGTTTGAACTCTGGAAGCCGGCGGTGCTTGACGGCCAGGTCTATGAGCCGGGCGTGATGCAGGTCAACGTCGCGACCGAGAAAATCGTGCGGCGCCGTGCGGCCAATGGCGGTGTACTGGCGCGATACCTGTTACCGAGCGTAACACAGCGGGAAAAGAAGACGAATCCAGCTGCGAAGGGTTCGGAGTCGTGGGCGTGGGTGCCACCACCGCTGGTGGGTGAGGGCAGCAAGGTGCAGTCGAACTGGCTGCATGATTTCCTCCTGAATCCTTATCCGATTCGGCCAGCCGTTGTTTTGCGGATGCCGAAGTTCAATCTCTCGTCCGAAGAGTCTTCGCAACTGGTGGAGTATTTTGCGGCGGTTGATGGAGCACAGTATCCGTATGAATCGACGGAGCGTCGTCAGCCAAGTTACTTGGAAGAGAAACTAACCGGTTACCGGAATGAAGTGCCGGAAGCGAAGAAGGAAAAAGCAGACCGTTTCCAAGACGCGTTGCGAATCGTCACCAACGGCAACTACTGCGTGAAATGTCACATCGTTGGGGATTACCAACCCGAAGGTGCAGATCGAGCTAAGGCACCGAATTTGGCTCGCATCTACGAACGCCTACGACCGGATTACTTGCGAAACTGGATTGCGAATCCGAAATCGATCCTGCCCTACACGAGCATGCCGATCAACATTCCGTATGATCCGGCAGACGAAAAGAATCTGGGTGGCGTGGCTCAGGATTTGTATCACGGCACGAGTGTGGAACAGGTTGAGTCGCTGGTCGATTTGCTGATGAACTACGATAATTTCGCGAAGAAAAGTACCCGCATTGCACCGCTTGTCCAGCAGGCACCGCCACCGGCGGCTGACGCTGGTGCGAAGCCCGAACCAGCAGCCGGCTCCGAGTGATGCCGACTGTTCAATTTTCAAGGAGATCAAGTATGAAGATTCGCTCACTGGTGTTCGCAGTTGTCGTCGCCGTCACCGGCCTCGGCGCAGTCCAAGCGGCTGACTGGGGTGACCTCACCCTGCAGTTCACGCTCGATGGCGCTGCACCCGCCGCAAAGCCACTCAGTATCACGAAAGACACCGAAGTCTGCTCGAAGAACAAAGCGGCTCTGGTGGATGAGAAAATCACGGTGAACAAAGCCAATGGCGGTATTGCCAATGTGTTTGTTTACCTCCGACCTGCGGCCGATGCGAAGGTTGCGATTCATCCGGACTTTGAAGAGCTGGCCAAGAAAGCGGTGGAGCTGGACAACAAGGGTTGCCGCTTCGAGCCGCACGCGGCTGTGCTCTGGACCAAGCAGGAATTGTCGATCAAGAATTCCGACGCCGTCGGTCACAACACCAAGATTGACACGCTGAACAATCCAGCGGTGAATCCGATTCTGCCCGCCAACGGGCAGCTCAAGCAGAAGTTCACGAAGGAAGAGCGATTGCCCTCCACCGTGAGCTGCTCCATTCACCCGTGGATGACGGCCCGCGTTCTTGTACGCGACAATCCTTACGCGGCGGTGAGCGATGCGGATGGCAAGGTGACGATCAAGAACTTGCCGACAGGAAAATGGGATTTCCAGATTTGGCACGAAGGTGCCGGTTTCGTCGCGGAAGTAAAAGATGGAAAAGGCAAGGCTGTGAAATGGAGCAAGGGGCGAGCCGAGTTCGAGATCAAGAAGGGTGCAAACGATTATGGCACCTACAAGATCAGCCTCAAGGATTTGGACAAGTAACTCGGGTCTTGTGAGCTTGGTTTGGACGTAGTGAAAGGTAATCCATGACAGTTCAACTTCAGCGAATGTCACTCTGCGTTAAGAGCACGATGCTGTCAGCACGTTCTGTGCTGCGGCAGGTGCTCGTGGGCGCTGGTCTCTGGGGCGTAATCGGCTGCGGCGGACCCGCTGCGGTTGATATCCAGCCTGATTTGAAGGTGGCTACTGCACTGCGTGCCGATCTTAACAAAGCGTCCGGAGGTGCGGAAGAGACAGCAGGTGGCGGTGACGCTGCCACTCCGACTGGCTGGGCGACGCTCACCGGTACGTTTACCGTCGGAGGCAATCGGCCGACCGCACCGAAGCTGAAAGTTGACAAGGATGAATCTGTCTGCGCTCCGGGTGGAAAGCAGATGCTGAGTGAAGAGTTTGTCATTGGTGAAAACGGTGCTCTGCGCGACGTGCTCATCTTCGTCTCGCAGAAGCTACCGGGCGACGAACCTTGGACACACCCCTCAGCAAAGCCGGGAAAAACGGAGGAAGTCCTGTTTGATCAGAAGGACTGTGTATTCCTTAACCACGTTTTTGTTACTCAATCCTCACAGCCCATTCTTATCAAGAACAGCGATCCAGTTGGACACAATACAAGTTTTAGTCCCAGAAAGAACCCGGCATTCAACCTGACGATTCCTTCGGGGCAGTCGCTGATGTACGCACCGAAAGTGGAAGAAGATCAGCCGTTTTCGGTTGCCTGCTCCGTGCATCCCTGGATGAAATCTTGGATGATGCTGCGGAACAACGGCTACTTTGCGGTCACCAAAGCAGATGGAACTTTTGAGATTCCCAATTTGCCCGCGGGAGTTGATTTGGAATTTCGCGTATGGCAAGAAAAGCTGACCTTCGTGCAGAAGGTGAATGTTAATGGGAAACCTGAGAAGTGGTCGAAAGGTCGATTTAAGCAGCGGTTGACCGCTGGTGAGCCATTCAAGCTGGACGTTGTCATCGATGGTTCGACGCTCCAATAATTACCTGAGGATGCACATGCGTATGTTCGTCGACGCTTCTAAGTTAACTCGTACTACGAAGCTAGCCGTGTGGGTACTGGCGCTGGCCTTATTGTCTGGATGTTCGCCGGATGCGGGTTATAAGTCGAATTTGCCCTATTTTCATCGGTTCTTTCGCAAGGAACTAAGTGAGAATGACAGCCGTTCGGAGCGCGCCGCTAAAGAAACAATCGCGCAGCAAAATCGCCAGGATATTGCCAACATTCTGGCTACGATGTTCGGCACTCCCGATGATCCCCAATTGCCGGCTTTGGGCGAAGTTGACCTGAAGTCAGTAATTGACATCAATCGGGTGTCGATGTCGGCGGGCAAGGTGAAGAGCGATAAGAGTGGTCAGCCGGCAGGGTTGTATCGTGAGCACTGCGTGCATTGTCATGGTATCACGGGTAATGGCCTCGGCCCGACTGCGGCGTTCTTAAATCCGTACCCACGCGATTTTCGCAAGGGGACGTTCAAATTCAAGAAGACCGCTAAAGGGCAAAAGCCGACTCACGAGGACTTGTCGCGCTTGTTGTATGATGGCGTGGCTGGGACCGCGATGCCTTCCTTTAAAGTCCTCGATGCTGACGAGCGAGAATCGTTGGTGCACTACGTGAAGTATCTGTCATTTCGCGGTGAAGTGGAGCGGAAGTTAATTGAAGAAATTCAAGAACTGGACGAAGGTGACCGGCTCGTCAAATACCCCTCAGAAAAAGAGAGTGATACTGGGAAGTATGAGGCGAAGCTGAACCGATTGCGGGCCATCGCCGCCGAAGTTGCACAGACGTGGATAGACGCCGATGGGCAGGCCACGGGAATTCCGGAACGTACACCACATGCCGACTCCGACGCTAAGAAAGCTGCGATTGCTCGTGGCAGAGAGATTTTCTACGGACCGATTGCGAACTGCGTGAAGTGTCACGGCGACTCTGCGTTGGGTGACGGGCAATTGACCGACTATGACGACTGGACAAAGGAGTTAGATCCTGATCCCAAGCAGATTGATATGAAGGCTACGCATGAGTACATGGCACTCGGGGCACTGAAGCCTCGTAACATTCGACCGCGAAATCTACGTTTGGGTATTTACCGTGGTGGCCTGACTCCCAATGACATTTACTGGCGAGTCGTGAATGGTATCGATGGAACTCCGATGCCCGGCCTAACGATGAAGCCGCAAAATGAAAAGGGTTTGTCTCCGGACGATGTGTGGGACTTGGTCGAGTACGTACGGAGCTTGCCGTATGAAGCGCTGAACAAGCCTGATTCCAGCCAACCAACCATCGCTCGCGATCGCATGTAATAGGGGATTCGCCGTGGGACGCTTTTGGAGTTTGTTGTTTTTACTAGTGCCGATTCTGGGAGTCGCCGCGTTTGTCGTGGCGATTGCGGGAGTTGGTCCGTTCAAGAATCATTGGTTACCAGAAAACGTGAATGAATATGGCGGCGTGATCGACCGTCTGTTCATGTTCATCCTCTACCTGACGGGCGTGATCTTCGTCGGGACGGGAGTCGTGCTGTTCTGGTTTATGTGGAAGTATGACGCAGCCCGCAACACCGCGCCGGTGAAGTACAGCCACGGTAGTCACACGCTGGAAGTGATTTGGTCGATTTTGCCCGCCGCCACGCTGCTCTTCATCGCCATTTATCAGATGAATGCCTGGGCCGATCACAAGCTCCGTCGACCACTCGCGTCAAACGGTCCGGATGGCGAAGTGGGTACGAGCGACGATGTGCTCAAAGCTCCCATTGTTGAAATCACCGCCCGCCAGTTCGAGTGGCGAATCCGGTATGCGGGGAAAGATGGCAAGATCGGCACGCCCGACGATATTCAAGGCGTCAACGATCTGCATCTGCCCGTCAACGAAGATGTCGTGATTCAGCTCAAGAGTATGGATGTGCTGCACAGTTTCTTCCTGCCGCATGTGCGTGTGAAGCACGATGCTGTTCCCGGCATGAAGCAGTTCGTGTGGTTCAAGGCGAATAAGGCGGGCGTGTTCGATATTGTTTGCGCGGAACTGTGTGGCTGGGGTCACTACAAGATGCGCGGCAAGATGACTTTAGAATCTCGTGATCAATTCGATACTTGGCTGGCAAAGCAGTATGCCGACCAGGAACGTGCTGGATATAAACCCACTCAGGAAGCAGCGGAATGAGTACGACATCAGTTGGTTCGCATGCTGAGCATGGTCATGGCGGGATGAGTGTCGGCAAATTTGTGTCGACCTACGTGTTCTCGCTCGATCATAAAATCATCGGCCTGCAATTCCTCTTCTCCACGTTGTTGTGGTTTTTAGTGGGAGGTTTGCTGGCACTCGGGATTCGCTGGCAGTTAGCCTACCCCTGGAGCGACATGCCGGTCATCGGCCGCATGCTCTTCTCTGGTGAAGGTGGTCAGATTGCCCCCGAGTTCTACACGACCTTATTCACGATGCACGCCACGGTGATGATCTTCTTTGTGATCATCCCGATTCTGGCCGGTGCCTTCGGAAACTATCTCATTCCGCTCATGATTGGTGCGGATGATATGGCCTTTCCGACGCTTAATATGCTGAGCTACTGGTTCATGTGGCCAGCGTTCTTCTGCATCGGGCTGAGTTTCTTCATGCCAGGAAATGGTGCGGCGGGCGGTTGGACCTCCTATCCGCCACTATCTGTGCTGCAAGAATCGGCACCGTCGAGCGGCTGGGCACAAACCATGTGGCTGCTCGGTGTGACCTTCGTCGGAGTCTCGTCCATGATGGGCTCCGTCAACTACATGACGACCATCATATTGATGCGAGCGCCGGGCATGACGATGTTCCGGCTTCCGCTGACGATTTGGGGCATGTTCATCACCGCCATTCTGCAGGCGTTTGCCTTGCCAGTACTCACGGCGGCTGGTTTCATGCAGGTCACGGACCGCGTGTTTAATACAGGATTCTTCATTCCCGAAGGTCTCGTTGCGAACAACTCGATGCCGGCCAGTGGTGGTGGTCAGCCGCTCTTGTGGCAGCACATGTTTTGGTTCTATAGCCATCCCGCCGTGTACATCATGATCCTGCCAGCCATGGGCATGGTGTCCGACATGATCTCCTGCTTCGCACGCAAGCCGATTTTCGGTTACAAGCCGATGGTTTACTCGATTTCGGGTATCGCCGGTTTGGGCTTTATCGTGTGGGGCCACCACATGTTCGTCTCCGGCATGCAGCCGCTGCTCGGCATGGCTTTCATGGTCTCGACGATGATGATCGCACTCCCGAGTGCCGTGAAGGTATTCAACTGGCTCGGTACCATTTGGGGCGGTAAGCTCGAATTCACCACGCCGATGCTGTTTGCTTTGTCATTCGTTTCGATGTTCGTGATCGGTGGTTTGTCGGGAATTTTCATGGCGGCCACGCCGGTCGACATTTTCATTCACGACACCTACTACATCGTAGCTCACTTCCACTACGTGCTCTTCGGTGGCACCGCGATGGGCGTGTTCGGTGGAATCTACTTCTGGTTCCCGAAAATGTTCGGTCGCATGATGAACGAGACGCTCGGTAAGATTCACTTCTTCCTGACGTTCATCTTCTTGAACGGCACATTCTATCTGATGCACGTGCTGGGAGCGGTTGGCTTCCCTCGTCGCTTGGCAGATCCCTACGACTACAAGGTGTTCGAGCATCTCCAGCCGGTCAATCAGTTCATCACGTGGTGTGCGATTGGCATGGTTGCGACGCAGGTGATCTTCGCGTTCAACTTCATCACCAGCATGTTCTGGGGACCACGAGTCGGACGTAATCCATGGCATTCGAACACGCTGGAATGGATGGCTCCCAGCCCTCCAGGACACGGCAACTTCGACTTCCAGCCGATCATCTACCGAGGACCGTACGAATACGGTTCGCCGGAAGTGGACACGATCAATTACCCACAGACTCAGCCGCCTCCGGCTGGAGTCAAACCGCTGCCCTTCAAGGATGAGCATTAACAGGTACGAGCCTTTATAACGACGAGCGATCATCCGTCGCTCGGTCGCTTGGGCTTTTGCCAAGCATGAAAGACCCAGATCGCGTGACCGACTCCAACCTCACCTCTGAAGTTTCTGCGGCGTACAAGCCGTGGCCGGCGCGCTGCGCCGTGTTACTTCGAGCGGTGACGTTGGTGCTGATATCGGTTGGGGCCTTGGTCACGACGTACGATGCTGGCATGGCCGTTCCGGACTGGCCGACGACCTATGGCTACAACATGTTTGCCTACCCTTGGCAAACATGGTTAAGCGGTCCTTTTGATTTACTCATCGAACATGGTCATCGACTGCTCGGTTCACTGGTCGGTTTCATTGCTATCGGACTGGTGGTAGCGGTGTTTGCGTCGCGTGAGCGAGCGTGGATGAAAGTCGTGTCGATCGTGACCCTGCTGGCCGTAATCGGACAAGGGATCCTGGGTGGTGCTCGAGTGCTGTTTGATGACCGGCAGCTCGCGATGGTCCACGGCTGTGTTGGTCCCGCTTTCTTTGCCTTAACGTCGGCCGTCGTCGGCTTCACCTCACGCTTCTGGCATGCCGGTGATACGGCCATGTCAGACGAGGGGCGAGTTGTGCCTGGTGTGCGGACGGTGCGATGGGAACCGGTCGTGTGGTCGTCGATGGCCGTCGCTGTGCTGGCTTATTTCCAACTAGTGCTGGGAGCTGCCATTCGTCATCTGCCGATTGATGCTACCGCGAGTTATTTCCGAGTGGCGCTCTTGTCGCATGTGGGGGTCGCCATCGCCTTGACGCTGTACGCGATTGCTGCGGTCCGAGTTGCTTACCAGCAATCACGACCCGGTTTACGTGGGCCAGCCACGATGCTGCTGGTCTTACTTGGCATGCAGGTGGTCTTGGGTGTTGGTACGTACATTGTGAAATATGGATTTCCGATCTGGTTTGCGGACTCGACTTGGGCCGCAGGCTTCGTCATTCAGACGAAGAGCATGGGGCAAGCGATCACGGTCACGGCCCATGTGGCCAATGGGTCACTGATCCTCGCCACCGCTGTGACACTTGCGGTCCGTGCCGCCCGGTTGTCAGCGTTATCAGGGGAATTCGCGATGCGAAGCGGTGCTCATGCCCGCAGCAGTCAATCGTCCTCGCGACCGGTTATTTATCAGAATTGAATTAGCTCGCATGTCCACGAACAGTGCCACGATCGAACAGACCAATACTCGCTTGATGAGTCGAGTGGCGGACTATGTCGAACTGACGAAACCGCGCATCGCGGTGATGATGCTGATTTCGGTTGGGGTCGCGGCGGTGGTGGCCAAGTGGCAACAGCCCGATCTCTGGATGCTGTTTCATGTGATCATGGGTGTTGGGTTCGTCGCTGCCAGTGCTAGTGCCGCGAATCAGGTGCTGGAACGTGAGTCGGATGGGCGGATGGAGCGAACGCTGCGTCGTCCGCTGCCTGCGGGGCGACTGAGCAGCCGCCAAGCGATACGTTTTGCAGCGATCACGCTCCTCGCCGGAATCGCGTATTTGTCGGTCACTGCGCCTTGGCCGGTGGCAGCGTGGTCCTTGGCCACGTGGGTTTTATATGTCGTTCTTTACACGCCTCTCAAACGCTATTCAGTTTGGAATACGTTCGTGGGTGCGATCTCCGGGGCGCTGCCCATTTGTATTGGCTGGGCGGCGGCGGAAGGCACGTACGATTTGCGACTAGCCGGCCTGTTCACCACGATGTTTCTCTGGCAGTTTCCACACTTCATGGCGATCGCCTGGTTATTCCGCAAGCAATATGAGCGTGCGGGTTTGCAGATGATGACCGTGGTGGACGGGTCCGGTCAGCGAGCGGGTGTGCAAGCGGTGCTGACCGCCGTGGGGCTGTTGCCCGTAAGTTTAATTCCCGCTCTCCATGGTCCCGCACCGGCGGCTGGTTTGTATGCCGCCTTGGCACTGGTGCTGGGAATCGGTCAATTGGTGACTGCTGTGCTGTTCTTTGCGAACCGTACGGATCAGACGGCGCGGTTGTTACTGCGTGCGTCGCTGATTTACTTACCGTTGTTGTTGGGTCTGTTGCTCCTCATTCCGTTAGTTTAGCGATTGAATTTATGACGTCGCATGATTCACATTCCGCGCATGGTGATGGCCACGGTGGTCACGTGCATTTGGCCTATCAGCCTTCGCTGCCCTTATCCCGCGGCAAGCTCTGTTTGTGGCTATTTCTCTCCACGGAAATCATGTTCTTTGCGGGGCTGATTGGAGCCTACGTCGTGCTGCGCTTCGGCTCGCCGGCGGGTACGTGGCCGCTGCCGCATGACGTGCATTTGAAAGAGCCGGTCGGTGCCTTCAATACGTTCGTGCTGATCTGCTCCAGCGTGACGATCGTCTTGGCACTCGAAGCGGCCCGCGCCAACCACGCGAAGGTGGCTCGTAGCTGGATGCTCGCCACGTTTCTCTTAGGGAGCGTGTTTCTCGGCGTAAAGATGGTCGAGTACACCTCGAAGTTTCACCACGGCATCTATCCTGCAGCTCCTCGCAGCTTGATTTGGGATAAGGCCGATTTGAACTACGCCTCAGCCGTTCGCCAGCGATTGGGTGAAGTCATCACTCAGCGCAACGACGCCGCCAATGCCGCTGCGGCAGCAGCGCCTGCAGGTGACGCCGTAGCTGCCGCCCCTGAGCCCGCTGCAGCTGAGGCAACTGCCTCGGCCGCCGATGTGCAAACCGACCCCGCACGTCCCGAAGATCTACGAGATTACTTGGTGTTCTGGGCCGAACAGAATGCCGCTCGCAATGACGATTACGCTCAGCGTCAGGCCACGCTCAACACGCTGGCTCATTTCATTTATCCGCTACAAGGTCGCAAGCCCGAGCAATTTCTAGCTGCCGAAACCAAGCGGATGCAGAGTCGCAAGGATGAGCTCAGCGGTTCCGAAGCGAAGCTGCTAGCCGAAAAGAAGACGCTCACCGCCAAGAAAGAAGAGCTGGCTAAGCAAGATGCTGCGATGGTGGAAGCAGATCTCAAGGCGAACACCGAGGCGCTGGCTGCGGTCGAAGGCCAACTGCTGGATGTTACCGGTCGCTTGAAGAAAACGGCTGGCTGGTTATCACTCGTGCCACAGCTGGAAAGCTCCAAACTGGGACTCAATGAAGACGTTCCAGGCATCAGCCTGCCGATTCACATCCCCAGCGGCAACATGTGGGCCAGCACCTACTTTCTCCTCACCGGCTTCCACGCGATTCACGTCGCCGTCGGGTTGCTGATGTTTGTGCTCATCATGCTCTATAACCTGGATTCCTCCTGTGCTCACCTGATTGAGAACAGTGGCTTGTACTGGCACTTCGTCGATTTGGTTTGGATCTTCCTGTTCCCCCTGTTGTACTTGTTTTAAGTTCAGACCGGTTCCGGCAGCGGGACCGATACGGTGAAGTCGGACGACCTGCCCGGCTGCTAGTAGAGAGTGAATATTTATGAGTGACTCACACGAACATGATGGTCATCCGCCGGGTGGAGTGGGCAAGTATTGGGCGGTGTTTGCTGCTCTGTGCGCCCTCACGGTAATCTCGTTTTTAACCTACGGATTGTTTCACGACACGCCGCAGATTTGCTGGGTCGTGATGATGGCCGTGTCTTGCACGAAGGCGATGCTCGTCATCACCTTCTTCATGCACTTGAAGTGGGAAGCCAACTGGAAGTACGTGCTCACCATTCCTGCGTCGCTCATGGCGATTTTCTTGATGGTCACGCTCGTACCCGATGTTGGCAACCGCACGCGCTACTACTCCGAAGAACGCATGCTCTACGCTTCCGACCCCGAACTCGCTCCTCGCGGCCATGGTGAGTCGCATGAGGCAGCAGCTCCTGAGGGTGAGAAGGCTGAGAAGGCCGAGCATTAATCCGATTCGAGGAACGCGATGAGTGAACCGGCGGTTGTAATTGACCGCGTTTCCTATCGATACGGTCAACGCACCGCACTCGACAACCTTTCTCTACAAATTGAGCGGGGCCAGTTACACGCCTTTCTGGGCCCCAACGGCGGCGGCAAAACGACGCTCTTTCGTCTGCTGGCCACTCTCGTCCCGCTGCAAACTGGTGATGTTCAGCTACTGGGCCTGAATCTGCGCGAGCAGCTCGCTGCTATCCGCCAGCGGATTGGCGTCGTCTTTCAGGCCCCCAGCTTGGATAAGAAACTCACCGTGCTCGAGAACATGCGCTGTCATGCCGCTCTGTATGGCATGAATGCGGCTCGATTTCGCGAAGTGAGTTCACCGGTCGTCGAGCAGCTCGGGCTGGGAGAACGACTGCACGATTACGTCGAAACGCTTTCGGGTGGATTGCGTCGACGAGTCGAACTGGCGCAGAGCTTACTGCACCGACCGGAGCTGTTGCTACTGGATGAGCCGAGTACGGGACTTGATCCCGGCGCTCGACTGGACCTCTGGAACTATTTGCAGCAGTTGCGCGAGCAGCATGGCACCACGATTGTGCTGACGACCCATCTGCTGGAAGAGGCTGACAAGGCGCAGCGTTTGACGATCTTGGATCAAGGCCGACTAGTGGCCGAAGGAGCTCCCGCTGAACTGCGTGCCGAAGTGGGTGGTGAGACCATCACCTTACAAGCCAACCAGGCGGAGGAAGTTGAGCGTATCTTGCGCGAGCAGTTTCAGTTTCAACCCCGTCGCCTCGACGATGCATTTCACCTGGAGGTGAGCGACGGGGCGCGGCTGATTCCGGCTCTGTTTCAAGCCTTAGGCAGTCGAGTACGTTCGATCACGCTCGGGCAGCCGACGCTCGAAGATGTGTTCATCGCGAAAACCGGGCATCGATTCCGCACTGCCAATGAACAGCCGCTGCCTCGCCGTAATCCCTGAACCAAAGACGATGACTCATAATCCATGAACCCGAACGCCAAGCCCAGTCCACTACCGCTCATCTTGATGCTTGCCTGGCGCGAGCTGGCCAGGTTTTTGCGGCAGCGGCATCGTGTGATTGGAGCCGTCGGACAGCCACTGCTCTTCTGGATTCTATTTGGTGCTGGATTACAGCGTTCCTTTCGACTCACCACTGACGGGGAAGGTGGGCCGAATTTCATGGAGTACTATTTTCCGGGCACGTTGATGCTCACGCTGCTCTTCACCGCTATTTTTGCCACCATCTCACTCATCGAAGATCGTCGTGAAGGTTTTCTGCAGGCTGTGCTGGTTGCTCCAGTACCGCGCTGGGCCATGGTGGTGGGCAAGGTGCTGGGCGGCAGCAGCATCGCACTACTGCATGGATTGATTTTCTTGCTCTTCGGGCTGACGCTTGGTGGCCCTGGCAGTTTGGGGGCTTGGGCGAGCGTTATTGGACTGATGTCACTATCCGCTTGGGCGATGACCTGTCTCGGTTTCATCATCGCCTGGCGCATGGATTCCACTCAAGGTTTTCATGCCATCATGAATCTCGCTCTGATGCCGATGTGGCTGCTCTCCGGTGCATTTTTTCCTGTGCCAGCAGTCGATGCTTCGAGCACCTGGGGGCAATGGGTCCTCAGTTCCATCATGCGAATGAATCCGCTTACCTACTGTGTGGCGGGTGTCCGTCGCTACTGGACAGCCGTCGAATTGCCCAGTGGTTACTACCAGCCGAGCCTCGCGGTAAGCTGGGTGGTGTCCTTGCTATTCGCCACGCTGCTGTTTTTGGCTGCGATGGCGATCGCGAATCGTCGAACCTCGGGAGTGGGCGCATGAGTTTGGGCCGAATGCTCGTTTTAGCGTTATTGCTGGCGGCAGCCGGTGTGCTGATGATCATTACCGCTGCGGGGCTGCGTCGTACCAATTCTCAAATCAACCTGAGATCACTGGGTTCGCAGATCGATGAAAGCTGGAAGTCGAAAGACTGGCTTGATGAGTATCAGTTGCTGGAGCGCAGTGGCAAGATCTTCGAATCTCGCGATCTGAATGGCCACGTGCATGTCGTCAGTTTCTTTTTTGCCTCGTGCCCGGGACCGTGCACGCGGCAAAATAATCAGCTTGCCATCCTGGCGCGCGAATTGGGTCCTCAGGGTGTTACTTTTTTGAGTATTACCTGTGACCCCAAACGAGATACGCCGCCAGTGCTCAAGGATTACGCCGCGAAGCTCAACGCCGATCCCCGGCAGTGGCTGTTTCTCACCGGAGATTTGGGCCTGATTCGCCGTGTGGGAGCAGAGAAGTACTCGGTGCCAGTCGATGAGATGACGCACACCGAAAAGTTTTTAGTCTACGATCGCTGGGGGCAGAGACGTGGGCACTTTAATTGGAACAAAGCGGATGAGTTGAATCAGTTGCGGCTGCTGGTCGATCAGTTATTAAAGGAGACCGAGCCTCCCGCGCCTGAGCCTTCTGCGCCTGCCACGGACAAGCCCGCTGCGGAAGAAGAGATGAAAGAAGCTGACGAAGCGGAACTCGAAGGAGCAAGCCGGTGAGTAATCTGGCCAACGTGTTACCGCACGTCAATGCAGCGCTCAACGCGCTCGCCACGGTCCTGCTCATCGTCGGCTGGATTTTGATCAAGCGGCGACAGGAGCGAGCTCACCAGTGGACGATGCTGTCCGCCTTTGCGGTGTCGACGATTTTTCTGGCCTGCTATCTGTTTTATCACGTGGTGGTGAAGCAGGGGATTAGCACGAAATTTCCGACCTATCCACCGGATATGATTCGGTATTTCTATTACTTCATCCTGTTGACGCATATTGTGCTGGCAGCCCTGGTACCCGTGTTTGCGATCCGCACGATTTATCTGGGACTGCGGGAACAGCGAGTCAAGCATCGCTGGTGGGCTCGCCTCACTTGGCCAATTTGGCTGTACGTGTCGTTGACGGGAGTGTTGGTTTACGTAATGCTCTATTTGCTCTTTCCGCCGCAGTGATTTTTTGCCGACTCAGGAGTTGTGCTCCATGTCACCACGCCAGCAGGTTCTGCTTCGCAGTTTATTGATTCTGGCCTTTGTGTTGCTGGCGGTACCGCTGGCTCACGCCTGCCCGAATTGCAAGGACGGTGTCGCACAAGGGGACGGCAGTCATTCTGGTTTGGCACAAGGCTTCTTCTGGAGCATTCTCTGGATGTTGTCGATGCCCGTGCTCATTTTGACGGGCCTTGGCAGCTACTTCTATCTGCTCGTTCGTCGCGCTCGACAAGCTGCCGCTGCAACCGCGCTGACGTCCGCTCAGAACTCCGGCAGCCTGGTTCCCAATCACGCGGGCGTCTCTGGTTATGGAATGACTGCCTCGCCAGCCGCTCGACGCCCCAACTCGCTGCCTACCTGGGAAGAGTTAATGGCGCGCAGCGAGTGTGACGCGCGAGCTTGATCTCCGGTCACGAGCGCATTGCGGACGTCCTGCAACTGTGCTATCTGCCGAGTGGTAAATGGCACGGCGGCTCCTGGAGCGGGGAGATGTGGTACCAGGCGGTGTATGATCTGCCGCTGCAACTCATCGAGGCCTGACCCCGTCATCGCACTGACACTCAGGCCAATCGGTCGTCCATCTTTGGGCTGTGGTGCGAGATCTGTTTTGCTATGGATGATAAGAACTGAATGGTTCGCTGCCATCAGTTCGCCCAGTAGCTGCTGATCGTCATGGTGCCAAGCGGTCGTGGCATCGATGAGAAACAGGATCAGATGAGCGGCCTGCCATTCCGCTCGCGCTCTTTGCACGCCGAGTTGTTCCACTAGGTCGGCCACGTCGCTGCGCTGCCCGGCCGTGTCGTGCAGTTCGATGGGCCAGCCATCGATCGCCAGCGTTGTGGTGACCACATCGCGAGTGGTTCCGGCGAGCGGTGAGACGACAGCCCGCTGGTAGCCAGCGAGTGCATTGAGAAGACTGCTCTTGCCGACGTTCGGTCGACCTGCGAGCACCATGCGCGAGGGCTCAATGGCATGACGCCCGGCCGGAATCAACCGGCTCAGCATTTCCAATTCGTGCTGAGCAGCAGGTAGTTCACTGGAGTCAATCAATCGTTGAATCCGGGCCAGTTCACCAGCCAGTGCACCGCGTAGCTGATCCAGGAGCAGCCCAGCGATGCGTTCCGTTTTGGCCTCTGACAACGCAATTATGGCTTCCGTGACCAAAATGTCGTCGACATCGTCAGCGGCGTCGGCAGATCCCATTCGATACTGCTCAGCGAGTGGCAGTTCGGTCCAAGGGACGAGTCGTCCACCGGCTTGCACGAGATCACTCGTGACACGACGAATCGCAGCTACCCCGCCATGACATTGCACCTCGACCCAAGTTGGCGTGTGCACATTCACCACCAATTCTTCGCCTGGGCCAGCGGCGGTGCGCCAATGTCCGAAGGCAATTCGGCCAGCGGATGAATCCCGAAGCGAGCGTCCTGATACAGCCTGAAAACAGTGATCGACCAGTTGTAATGCTCCAGCGCCACACACCGCTACAACAGCGACGGCCCCGCGGCCCTGCGGAGTCAACTCGGCAATGAGGCATTCCCTGGGGGGCGAAGTGGAGCCAGGAAGCGTCGGCGCGGGCTCTGCCGTCTTGGTCATTCGAGCTTTGTCTCCTCGCGAGGATCCATGAACTGATCGAAGCCGAGCCAGAGGCTGCGAGCATAACGATGAAACCAGAGCGGAAACAGAATGACAAATACGAGTGGGCCGATGGTGGCCAGTGGATGCGAGTCCAACCTCAGGAAAAACAGCACTAAGTAGGTGATCGTCGCGATCACGGCGGTCAAGCCGTAATTGAAGTAGATGGAACCGAGAAAGAAACCAGCCTCGCGTTCAAACTTCGCTTGGCAGACTGGGCATGTTGGTCGCATTTTGAACCAACTGGCATATAGCCGACCGGTACCGCAGAGTGGGCAGCGCAGCCGTACGGCGCGCCAGACCAGAGTGCCGAAGGAACGAGAAGGGGGAGCGGAGGTTGATTTAGCTGGGGCCATGTCACTGGTATAGTCGGTCGGAGAAGTGGGGAAAAGATGCCCTCTCGATCGCCAGGCGGCTGTCGGGTTGTGAATGGATTTTCGCGGACGTAGGATGGCGTCATGAGAGTTCTGGGACGAGCCTTACAATTTGTCGCGCTTGCTCTGCTACCGCTCTCCATGGTCATGGAGTTAACGGGTGGGTTGGGCCGTCGTTTTGGTGTGAGCGACATGGTGGTGATGCTGGGCTATGGCGTGCTCTTATTCTTACTAGGGCGTGCACTCGAGATGTACGCGCGGACATGATACGCAGAGTTATCCGCCGCGGGCCAACTGCCACTCGCGCTCGGCGTGCGATTCTGCTCTTCGCGTTATCGCTGGCCGGCTGGATGAACGTACGGACGATTCCGTTTGGCGGACACAAGTTGTCTGCCCAGAAGATCGATCTTCCCGCCGCGCCTCATCTGGATGGCACGGTGCGAGTGGATGAATTGGAAGCTGCCAGTCGCACGCTGCTCGACCGTGCCGAGCAACTGGTTATGCAAAAGCGCGGGGCAGAAGCGATCGAGATCTGGCAACGATTGATTGATTCCGATGGTGATCGTCTCACGCTCTCACGAGAAGATCGAAACCGACCGGCGGACCACCTCACGTATGTCCCGCTTCGTGACTTTCTCCACCAACGAATCTGGCTGCTACACATCAGCAACTCGCAAGCGACTCGTGATTATCGTGCCGCTTTAGACCAACAAGTGCAGCGTTGGCTGAAGCCGACGGACGCCAGGAATGATGAAGCGATTCTGCGGCGCGTCTACGAACAGGCTTTCTTATCGCAGGAAACCGGCGAGTGCCTGTGGCGACTAAGTCAGATGGCGATGGAACGCGGTGAGTATTCACGCGCACGTCGCTACTTGCAGCAACTGAGCTCTGAGGTGAACCTCGTTTCAGCTCAGTTGACAGCTACTTCGGAGACCACGCAGTCGCTGCCCATCGTGATCAGCCAGCGTTATGAACTAGCCGACATTGCCGCGCGCTTGGTCATCGTTTCCATCCTGCAAGGAGATCGAACTCGAGCTGAAAAAGAATTGGCGGCCTTTCGCCAGCAGTATCCAAAGGCACGTGGGCAACTTGGTGGTCAAACGGATTTATGGTGCGATTTACTCGATGGTTTGTGGCAGGAATCGCGCGGCTGGCGGCAGCATCAGCCGGTTTCCGATTGGCCGACCTACGGCGGTCGCCCTGATCGAACTCGAGTGCCGCTGGGCGAGGTGGACCTAGCGATGCGAGCGAGCTGGAGGGTGACGTTGCCACGAGTGGCTATGGATGGCAGCCTCTCGCCATCGAGTTCCAGTCCGCCGTCTCCCGCCAGCAGGTACTCATCCTTGGAAACTGACGGGTCATCGCGCAAGGACTCGATCTTTCCCTATCATCCGATTGTGTTGGACGGGCGGGTTTACCTAAGTAGTCCACTCGGTGTTCACGGCTGGCATTTGAGTTCTGGGAAACCAATCGTGGCAGCGGCAGGTAGCGAACACGAGGCAGGGCTGCTGTATCGCTCTGAATTGCCAGCCAACGCCAATCCCGAGCGCACCAATGTGACACTCGAAAAACCGGAATTGATGGCGCGCAACAGCGAGTCCAGCTTGTCGGCGCGAATCTCTGGGACTCCAGCTTTTTTGCTCACGGCGGATTCTGGCGCGCTGGTGACAAAAACGGGATTGCCCTGGTTCCTCAGCGGCGATCGTTTTTCCGGCCGGGGCCGCGCTGCTGCCGCGAATCAACTCGTCGCTCTCGATCTAACTGCGGAGGGAAGATCTTTATGGTTACACGATGGAGAACGTATTTCTGCCAGTGAAGAATCCGACTCGCCTGGTTCCATCATCCTTAGCACCTGGGATGGACCACCGGTGATTCATCAAGGGCGACTCTACCAAGGCTTTCGCCAGAGTGATGGAGTACAAACACGACTGTTCGTCGTTTGTTTGGATTTAATGTCCGGGCGCATGCTCTGGAAGAGTTCCGTGGTGAGTGCTGACTTTTCACGTATTCGCGCACGCCGGCAATGGACAAACAACCTGCTTACACTCCATGAAAACACGCTCTACTACAACACCAATGTAGGCGTCGTGGCGGCCTTGGAGACTGACCGCGGTCAAGTGCGCTGGATTACGCGATATGCCCGCCGGTTAACGGATTCCGCCGCCGACGCGCGGCCTCTCAGCGGTCGCGGGCTCAACCCCTGCTTGATTCATCACGACCGAGTGCTGGTAGCTCCGACTGATAGTCACCAGATCATGGCACTGGATGTGGCCACGGGCAGGGTCATCTGGTCGACGGTGGCGGAAGAGACAGCGGATATCAACCAGCTCATCGGCGTCGGGGCCGGGCGACTGATTGCCGCGGGACGATGCTTGCGCTGGATCGACGTGGAGACCGGCGGCAGTCGCGGACAGTTCCCAGCCGTGGCTAGTGAACAACCGCTGGCCGGTTCGAACGCCCTCCATTCCGCTGGGCAGGCAATCTTGGTGGATCAGCATGTCTGGTGGCCAACGGCCGAGCAGATCTATGTATTTGAACAGCAGACGATGCGGCATGCTCACGGGTGGCAGCCAGAGTTAGTCCGACGAATTGACCTGCGGGCGCGCCAAGTAACGGGTGGCAATCTGTTGATCGCTGATGGGGTGCTCTTGATCGCCGGGCCCGATACACTGACAGCATTCCGTCGCCCTGAGAATTAGTAGTTCAGTTACCGCCTCTGTTTTCCTCACGATTAATCTATTCCCAACGAGCACCACTCGAGAATTGCCCGATGGACGACGTACAAGCTGTGGAAAAATTGCATGACGCCTGTAATCAACTGCGTCAGGAGCTGCACAAGATCATCGTGGGGCAACAGGCGGTGATCGAGGAATTGCTGATTAGTCTTCTGGCACGCGGGCATTGTCTGCTCGTGGGAGTCCCAGGGCTAGCTAAAACACTCATGATTCGCACTCTGGCAAACGCTTTGGACCTGCAGTTCAATCGAGTGCAATTCACACCCGATTTGATGCCCGCCGACATTACCGGCACCGAAGTGATTCAGGAAGTGAAGGCGACGGGGCAGCGCGAGCTACGTTTCTTACCCGGGCCTATTTTTGCCAACGTGATCCTGGCTGACGAAATCAACCGGACTCCACCCAAAACTCAAGCTGCGCTCTTGGAGGCCATGCAGGAGCATCAAGTAACGGTCGGAGGGCGCAAGCATGCGTTGCCGGACCCGTTCTTTGTGCTTGCTACGCAAAACCCGATTGAGCAGGAAGGCACCTATCCACTTCCCGAAGCGCAACTGGATCGTTTCATGCTGCAAGTGCGAGTGGATTATCCGAGTGAGGATGAAGAGTTAGAGATTGTATTACGAACGACAGCCGATCAGCCTGCCACCCTGCGACCCTTACTAAATGCTAGTCAAATCCATGAGCTGGCACAGATTGTGCGGCGAATGCCGATCGCAGATCACGTGGCCCGGTACGCCCTGCGGATCGCTCGACTTACACGACCACAGCAGTCCGATGCTCCAGATTTCATACGCAGTTTTGTCGAATGGGGAGCAGGGCCACGGGCGAGTCAGTGCTTGGTATTAGGAGCCAAGGCGCGCGCTGTGATGCAAGGACGCTACCATGTTCAGCCCGAGGATTTGCGAGCGATCGCTCCGCCGGTCCTGCGACATCGCTTGAAACTTAATTTTAATGCTGATGCCGAAGGGGTGACGACCGACCAGATCATTCAGCAGCTGCTCGCGCACGTGCCCGAGCTGTCAGCCCATGATGCTCCACGTTCATGACGGGAATTGTTGTTCGTGGTTGTGAGGCGCTCGAGAGAAGAACCTGACAACTGGTTTGCAGGATGATGCGATCATGCCCGTCAACTTTGACCCCAAAACGATTGCTCAGTTGCAGGGACTCTCCCTGCGAGCTCGTCACATTGTCGAAGGCTATGTGGCGGGATTGCACCGTAGCCCTTACCGGGGTTTCTCCATCGAATTCGCTGAACATCGTGAATATGTTCCGGGGGATGATTTACGATATGTCGACTGGAAAGTGTTTGGACGGACGGACAAGTTTTATCTCAAACAATTCGAGGATGAAACGAATCTGATCGCGTACCTGGTTGTGGATCACAGTGAGAGTATGAGTTACTGTGGTCCCGCCTCGGCACTTAGCAAATTGAATTACGCGCAATGTCTTGCAGCCTCGATCGCTTGGCTGGTACTTCATCAGCAAGATGCCGTGGGTCTGGTAACCTACGATGATCAGATTCGTTCTCAGTTGCGTCCCGGCAGTCATTCCACGCATTGGAAGTCCATACTCGAGACACTCGAGCATCTAGAAGCACGCGGGCAAACGAAGCCCGAGCCCGTTTTTAAGGAACTAGCAGCGCGCTGGCGTAAACGCGGAGTGGTGCTGGTATTCAGTGATCTCCTGGAGGATTTAGAGGGACTGTGGCGCGGGCTTAAGCAGTTGAAATTTCGTCAGCATGACGTGGTTGTCTTTCACCTCCTGGATGCTGCCGAGATCGACTTTCCCTTTGCGGGTGATCGTCATTTTCAAGGGCTCGAACAGTGGCCTGACTTGCTGGCTGATGCCGATGCCATTCGACGCGGTTATCAAGCGGAATTGCAGCGATATCTGGAGGCGGTACGAGCGGGTTGCCAGAGCCTGGGTATGGACTATCAATTGATTCGCACGGATCTGCCGTTCGATCAGGCGCTGACCACCTTTCTCTCGCGGCGCCTGGCACGGGTGAAGCCATGAGTGCCATGATCGTCAGCGCTTTCGCTTGGTCACTTTCCAGCGCCGGGATGCTCGGCTGGGCAGCTGCGGCAGCGATTCCCATCGTCATTCACTTCTGGTATCGCCAGCGAGCTAAGCCGGAACGATGGGCTGCGATGGCCTTTCTGGCGGCCGCGCTGCGCACGCATGCACGACGCCTGAAACTGGAACGCTGGCTGTTGCTCGCCATCCGCGTGGCTATTCCTCTCGTACTCGCTTTAGCGCTGGCGGATCCACTACTGCCTCGGTCCGCGAATCTTACGACTCGAAAACCTGACGCTCCCACACATCTCATTGTGGTGCTGGACGGTAGTTACTCGATGCAGCTACAAACCGGTTCCGCACGGCCAGATGGGGCCACGTTGTTTGATCGAGCGAGGGAGGAAGCGCTGCGCCGAGTCAATCGTCTGGAGTCGGACGACGGAGTGACATTGATACTACTTGCCGATTCTCCACAAATGGTATCTGCCGAGCCGCTGGTGGATCAGGCGGTCGTGCGCGAGGAGCTGACGGAACTGAAGCCGGCAGCAAGTAGTGGATCATTAACACCACTCTGGACAGATCTGTCAGCATGCATTGAACGCATCCGCCGAACGCATCCTCGCTTTGTTCAACATCGAGTCTGCATCATCAGCGATCTCACTCGAAAACTGTGGGAGGAAGTTCGTCAAGAACCTTTATCTCCAGGACTGACCGCACTGAGCAAACAAGCGGCGCTGGAAGTGATCGATGTGGGGCAAGAGTCAAGCAACGCCGCGGTTGTTCAGTTAACGTCCAGAGATCCGCTACTGACCATTGGTCGCGAAGTGATCCTAGAAGCGCAAATACAGGATTTTGGATCGAAAACGATTGCCCAGCGATCGGTCGAGTTTTGGATCGATGGTCGCAGTCTGGGACGCCAGCCCGTCGAGATTCCTATGGATGGTCGCGCAGCGGCGCGGATTTCCTGGCAACCGGATGCGGTCGGCGATCATGTCGTGTCCGTCACCTTGGATGCGGATCATTTGCCGATTGACGATGAGCGTTGGCTCGTCTTGCCCGTGCGGCAACAGGTCTCGGTGCTGGTGGTGGAGGGACGTTCTGGAGATGGGCAGTATCTGTCGCTGGCTCTTAATCCTGAACCATCGTCAGACGCTGCGATCCGCGTGGAGACCGGTAGTGAAACGACACTCACGGAACGTTCCTTAGCGAGCTTTTCGATGATTGCCTGCGTCAATCTAGCGCGTTTTACCCGCGAGGAAAGTGAGTTGCTGCGCGACTACGTCCGGCACGGAGGAATGTTGCTCCTCTTCCCAGGTGATCTGACACAGGTGGATAACTACAACGCTGAGTTGACGGCAGAGATGCGGGGAGGCTTACTGTTATCTGGGACGCTAGGTGCTCCGGTTTTTTCCAGCAATCTACGTTTTGACGCTCGCGACTACCGTGATCCGCTGATTGCTCCTTTTCGCGGCCAGGAACGCGCTGGACTCTTGAGCACTCCGATTTGGACTCGTCTACCCATACAGTTGAAGGCCGACAGCGCCGCGCAAACTGCACTGTGGTTTTCGGATGGTGCGCCGGCGGTCGTGCGTCAGCGTCTGGGAAAGGGTGAAACCATTCTGTTTGCAACGGCCGCCTCTCCCCGCTCGCTCAATCACTCGGTTTCGCCCCCCATCCCCTGGACCGCTCTGCCGACTTGGCCCAGTTTTTTGCCCATGATGCAGCAGACGCTACGCGCTGCGCTAACGCTGGGCTACTCGCAGCAAAATCAGCTAGTTGGTGAGTCCTGGTTGATTGGTGTTTCCCAGGACGATTTGATCGACGAGCTACAAGTGGAATTGCCGGTCGATGGGGGAGGTGCGGATGGGCGTCGTATCCGCGTCGCGCTGGTCGATCGCGCGACGGGACGGGCGCTGATGGAAGATACGGCAACCCCTGGAGTCTATCAGGCATTTGGGGCGACGAAGGACAAAGCGTTGGCGAAGCTCGCAGTGAACGTTGATACTCGCGAAAGTGATTTGGCGCGTATTGACCGTTCATCGTTACCCGATTGTTTTGTGGAGCCGACGGTGGTCGACGACACCGCAGTACAGTCGGCAGAAGGTTCGGCACCGCAGAGATTATTTCGAGAGTGCTTGTGGCTGCTCGTGGGATTGTTGCTCAGCGAGTCAACTCTCGCTTGGTGGTTTGGACGGGCTCGTACTTAAGACACTCTTATGAATTCCACCAACCGGTTTCCGCTGCCACGATTACTAGCCGATATCGGCTGGGAAACCAACATTTCTCACAGTTGGCCGGTGGCGAGTTGGCTGGTCATCTTGATAGCTGGTGGCGCCCTGATGTTGCTCTATGGGCTCTATCATCATGATCGACATCCAGCTACTCGCACTGGAACGGGACGCGGTGTCTACGTCATCCGCGCCATCTTGGTGCTGCTGGCGATTGGCATGCTGGGCGACTGGATGCGGCAGCGGCATCGCACCAGTCGACCTGAGCTCATCGTTTGCGTCGATGACTCGGCGAGTATGGCAGCCATCGATCTCGCCCCGGATCTGGACGGTTCCACGGTCAATCCAACCAATCCGACTGGACGCGATCGACATGGCACCACAAGGCTGGAACAAGTGCGATATGCATGGCAACAAGCACTGGTGCAACCCGGAAACGAATTGATCGATCGATATGATTTGCGTTGGTATTGGATCAGTGACTCGGCACGCCGCATGACTGCCGACGAAGGGGCGACTGCCACCGGAGTCGAGGTGGTACAGGACGGTCGCGAACTGCCCACGGCGTTTCTCCAAGAGCGTGCGGAACGTCCTGTGAGTCGCCTGGGTGACAGTTTGATGGAGCTTCTCAAGAAACAGAATCATCGATCAACCGCTGCCATGATTGTTTTTACGGATGGTGTTAATAACGCTGGAGCCTCATTACAGGAGGCCGCAGAACTGGCTCGGCGACGACAGATACCATTGCATTTTGTCGGTGTTGGTAGTCGACTGCCGCCGAGTGATGTGGCACTCCGCGATTTGGTCGCGGAGGAGGTGGTCTTCGTCAACGATTTGTTGCAGTTTGACGCGCGTCTGACAGCGACACAGTGTCAAGGAAAGACGGTCACAGTGCGACTTCTACGCACCGATTCATCAGAAGTCTTGGCCGAACAAAAGCAGGTGATCGAGAGTGCAGAGACTACGATTCCCATTCGACTTTCAACTCGACCACGAGTTCCGGGACGTTATGAATATCGGATTCAAGCGCAATTGCAGGGCGGTGAAATCGACGAAGAGAATAATCAAATTCAACGCTCGGTTGAGGTGACGGAGAAAAGCTTGCGAGTTTTGCTGGTGAGTGCTTCCCCGAGCTACGAGTTTCGCTATTTGAAAAACCTGCTGAGTCGACGATTGGAGACAACGGGTAGCGAACGACACTCCATCGAGTTAATCACTATTCTGCAAGAAGCCGATCCCGAATATGTGCGACAAGATGAAACCGCTCAGCGTTTATTTCCAGGAACGGCTGAAGAAATGAATCGGTTTGACGTCGTGGTGTTTGGAGATGTGGATCCTGATCTGATCGGCGCTTCGGGCCTGCAATTACTGCACGACTTTGTTACGCAGTCGGGTGGCGGACTGATGGTGTTGTCGGGACCCAGATTCACGCCCCTTGCTTATCGCCACACGCTCTTGGCAAATCTCTTACCAGTCGAACTAGAGACGACGCGAATACCCGCAGTTGAGCCTGAATTGAGCGAGGGGTTTGTGCCGCGATTGTCCGCACTGGGGCAGCAAATGCCGGCGTTGCAACTGGCTGATAGCATTCCGGAGAGCCGGACCATTTGGCAGAACCTACCATCATGGTACTGGCATCTGATCAATCCGGATTTGCGACCAGGTGCCACGGCGCTGGTCGAACATCCACGAGAAACAGATAACACGGGAAAGCCGCTAGCGTTGATATCGTTGCAATTGACGGGAGCTGGGAAAGTGATGTTTCAATCATCCGATGAATCGTGGCGCTGGGCTCGTGGTGCGGACGGTGAGCAGGTTTATGCTCGCTATTGGCAACAGTTGTTGCGTTATCTTGGTCGTACACGATTACTCACCGACGACCGACGAGTGGAATTACAGACCGATCGCGGGGAGTATCGTTTGGGGGAAGAGGTGACAGTGCGATTACGGTACTGGGACCACTCAGCGGCTCCAGCGGCAGGTCAGATGGTGGCGGCGAATGTGCAGCGGATCGCCGGTGGCCGTGCGGCGGCAAGTCAAACGGTGATGTTCCGTCGAGTACCGAACGAACCCGGACGCTGGGAGACGCAGATTGAAGCACTACCGGCGGGCCAGTACCGCATCTCGTTACTCAATGCCACGACTGCTCCCGTGACGTTTTCGGTGATCGAGACTAGCAGCGAGCAGTCTCGCGTCGCACTGGACTCAGAGGCTCTCGAAGCTGCCGCGAAACTGGCATCGGGCTCCTATCGCTCGGTGGACACGTGGTCCTTTCCCGCGATTCTGCAGAAATTACCAGCCCGACGCGCCATACGGCTGGAGTCGTTGCCTCCCGAGCCGCTGTGGAATCGCTGGCCGGTGGCGCTGCTGTTTATCGGTCTGATCACCTCGGAATGGCTCATGCGCCGTCGCTTGGGAATGGTTTAATGATCGGTTCTAGCCGGAATACTCATGCGCAGGGGGAAACTGGTTGCCTGCTGCGACGACTAAAACTACAACCAAAGGAGTATTTGCTCGCGACCTTTTTGGCCAGCTCTTCCTGGAGACGGTTTGGCTGATAAATCCACGAGTTCTACTTCACGCTTGTCATGACACTTCATCCACTTGAGCAGAAACTAGCGGCGGCACTACGACGACAGCGCCTGTGGCAGTTCGTACGTGGACTGGGCCTGTTCGTTACGCTCATCATTACCGTCGTGCTCGTGGCCGCCGTCTTTGATTACACGTTTCGATTGCAGGAAGTCGGTGCTCGTATCCTGCTCACCAGCGTGGTTCTAGTGCTCATTAGCTTGGGCTTTCGCCGCTTGGGGCGTTACATGCGCAGATGGAAAACCGGACTCTTGCCGCTGGCGCACAAGTTGGAGCAGCACTATCCTGTCTTGAGCCAGCAATTGGCGAGTGCCGTAGAGTTTTTGCGAGTGCGAGAGAAAGATGAATTTGCTGGCTCAGTTCAACTGCGCCATCGCATGATTGATCGCACCGCAGCGCTGGCGATGCCGCTCGACTTTACCTCGATCATCGACGTGTGGCCCGCCGTGCAGGCAGCGACCACCGCGAGTTTGTGTTTGCTGCTGACACTGTGGGTAGGCTGGAGCAATCCGTCGCTGACCGGGTTATCTGTTTCTCGACTAGCGATGCCTTGGAGTGATTTGCCCTGGCCGCGACGTCATGAATTGGAAATTGAAACGACCAAGACTCGTGTGCCACGCGGAGCAAGTTACGAGATTGTCGCACGGGATCGATCGCGATTTCCACTGGAAGTCGTACAAGTTCAGATTCGTGAGGACGCGACAGTCGAGCGGCGAGTTGAGACGGCCGAGATGACTGCTCGCGACGATCGGTGGATCTATCGGCGAGAGCGAGTTCTCGGTGATTTTTCGTATCGAGTTACGGGCGGCGATGACACTCACGATTCCTGGCATGCGGTTGAAGTGGTGGATCCACCACGAATCGAACGACTGGAATTGCGAACTGCGCCACCGCCATACACTCAGTGGCCGTCAACCATCGCTACTCCGCCACTGCGAGTTCTCCAGGGAACCGTGCTCGAACTGAAAGCGTGGCTATCAAGTCCCGTTCAGGCTGCGTGGATTCGGTCACTGAACGTTTCTGGTTCCGAAGGTAATGGTGTGGCCGTCTCGCCCTGGGAAGTAAACGTGTTAGACGCTGGGCAAGAGCTGGCACTTACGACGTCGTCAGCTCGACCTTGGAAACCAGAAGCATCGGGTATCTACGTTCTGGAAGTCCGCGATGCGTGGGGGCTGGAGGCTGAGCTGTCGCGCTGGTCGCTGCAAGTAGCTCCTGATGCGCCGCCTGTGATTACCTGGACTGAGCCTCGGGCTGAATCACGATTGCGACTCAGCGGCGCCGTCACGACTAAGGGAGTTATCCAAGATGATGTGCGGGTAGCACGAGCCGAATTCCAGATGCGAGAGTTGGGCGAGGAGTCTGGTTCTTGGATTTCGATTCCCTTGAGGTTGTCGGGTGCCGAGGCCTCAAAAACAGCCTCGTCGACGGCGATCCCGCTGAACGCCGAAGTAGTCGAGTGGCAGGAGAGCTGGAAGCCTACGATGATGCCGCAACTGACTAGCGGAATGAAAGTCGAAATTCGAGTGGCGGCAATGGATGACGCGGGACTCACCGGCTACAGCGAGGCGCGGACTGTGGTGATCGTCACGGACGAAGAACTACGCGAGCATTGGCAACATCAGGTGGAGGCGATTCTGGAGTTGCTGCGGGAGGCACTTCAAGTGCAGCAGCTTGCACACCAGCAAACCCTCGATCAGATTTCAGTTCGACGCTTGGCAGACAAGCCGGCCAATGTGGAGGCGCTGAAGCTCGTCCTTCTCCAGCAGCAGCGTGTAGTCCAGGTGTTAAGCGAGGAGGCAGGTGGAGTGCCACTGCTGATCCGGGCCATCCGCCATGAAATGAACAACAACCTGTGGCAAGATACTCGACAAATCGAGTCGCTGGATGCCATCTTGGCCATCTGTCAGCAACTAAATGCGGGTCCAGTGATGGCACTATCGAGTCTCCTGCCGCGAGCCGTAAAGGAATCACCGGCGGATTCCGTGATGACGTTGATGGAGGCGAGTGTGTGTCAACAGGAAATCGTGACAGCCCTCGAACAATTACTCGATCAGCAGGCGTCCTCCGGTGATGTTCAGCGTTGGCAATCTGAAGTGACACAGCTACGTGCACAGCAGTCAGAGCTACTTGATCGTACGACCACACAGCTTGTCGAACTGGAATCGATGGCGAATACGATGACAGCCGAGCAGCGAGCGGCGGTCCGCAGGCTGGCCGAGGAGCAGGCCGAACTTGCTCGTCGCTTTCAACGATTACAGCAGCAGGCAGCAAAGCTGGTCGAGCCCGCAAACGAGGAGCCGGATGATGGCGCGCAAAGGCCAGGGCAGCGGCGCGGGGATCAGGCGAGTGATATTGAACGTTTGACCGAGAAATTACAGGAATCAACGGCCGGTGGACTAATTGCTGATGCCAGTCGGTCCTTGCAGCGGAATCGCTTGGGCGAGGCAACCGAGCAGCAGCAGCGGGCGGTTCATTCACTCGACGAACTGATTGATCAGCTGGCTCGCCGCCCAGCCTCCGATCGCCAGATAACTTCTCCGGAGGAAGCGGCTGCCAGAGTAGCTCATGAAGCTTGGCTGCTGGCAGTTGATCGATTGCTCGAAAGGCAGACGCCCGTTTTAGAGCGGTTGCGAAGTCGTGTCGCAGACCAGTCGGCGACGGAGGGCAAGGTAGCAGAGGCAGCTCATGAGCTGGCAAGCGATGAGCAGGAGCTTCCCAAGCTGGAACGTGATATCGCCAATCTCGCACAGCAATATTTGGTCGAACTACCACCGCTGAGGACATTTCAGTTTGTGTTACGTTTGTCTGTGGGTGATTTGCGAGCTGCGAGCAAACTGCTGTCACAAAAGAATTGGCCGCAAGCACTCGGCGCTGCCGACTTAGCGACGCAGCGATTGCAGCAGTTGCGTGCGGCGCTGGCGAAGCCAGCAGCAGCGGAGCAAACAGCTGGTAAAGACGAGTCCCAAGCGCCGGCGGCACAGCCGAAGAAGAATCCGAGCAAGGCTACGCTGAAACAGAGTCGAGCGGAGTTGGTGTTGGTGCGGGACTTTCAGACTGATCTGCGCGAGCGAACGGCGGTCGCTGAGGAGAGCCGGTCGGCCGACGGTCAGTTGTCGCCGGAGCAGCGGCGCGATCTGGAGCGAGTCGCACGAGAACAGAGCCAGTTAGCGGAGCTGTTGTGGGAATTCGTCGAGCAGGAAGCGGCGACGTTGAAAGCCGACGAAGCGGATCGGAGCGACAAGCCGAATTCCAGTCGCATGGATGAAGAGGGAGAGGACATTGGCGAGGAATCGCCCCAGACGAGACTGATGCGATTGGGACGTCAGATGACTCAGGTCAGCGAACGACTTTCGCAGGAAGATAGTTCGGCAGCCACCCAAGCACTACAGGATCGAATCTTGGGCGAGCTCGAGAATTTGATTGATTCTGCCGGTAACTCAGCGGGGCAGGCGTCGGCACAAGCGGCAGCAGAGCCGACCGAGGATAAATCATCGACTAAATCATCCACTGGCAACTTGCGCCCTACCGATAAACCATCATCAGGTGATAAAGATCCGGACTCCAGTTCCGGTGCTGATCAATCGGGCCCCGCTGCCGCCCAACGCTTTACCAAAGAGATCTGGGGAGAATTACCGGCGCAGCAGCGTGAGGAATTAATCAACGCACTTCCCGACAAGTTCTTGCCGCTGTACGAGTCGATGTTGGAACAGTACTACCGCCGTTTATCCACAAAGAAGATGAAGTGATGCAGCGCCGACGATCGTTTCTTCGGGAGAGTCTGGGGTGCGTCGCGTTTATGAGCGGGATGTCTGGACTTCAAGCAGAGCTTTCGGCTGCTGACGAAACCGATCGAGGGCGTGTGAAATGGCGTGCGGCTACGCCGGCCGCGATTCGTCGGGGACTCGACTATTTAACGCATCTACAAAACGAAGACGGCTCCTTTGGTACGGGAAATTTCAGTCGCAATGTTGGTGTGTGCAGCTTAGTTGGTCTGGCCTTCATGGCGACCGGAAGTGTGCCCGGGCGAGGCCCCGATGGGCGAGTGGTCGATCGAGTGTTGGAGTTTTTGTTGAGTTGTAGTCAGGAGAGTGGATTTCTGACTTATGCCAGTGCGACCAGTCACGGTCCGATGTATGAGCACGGTTTCGGGACCTTGCTGCTCGCGGAGGCTTATGGGGTTTCACAGCAGCCGCGACTGCGAGCGAAACTAGCTGCTGCGGTGCGGCTGATTGTCGACAAGCAAAATAGCGAGGGTGGGTGGCGGTATCAGCCCGAGCGGCGCGATGCGGACTTGTCGGTTACGATTTGCCAGATCATGGCGCTTCGTGCCGCTCGTAATGCTGGCCTCTACGTGCCGACTGAAACGGTCAACCGCTGTGTTGATTATGTGAAACGTTGTCAGAATACGGATGGCGGATTCGCCTATACGCTCGCCGCAGGAGGCCCGAGTAAGTTTCCCCGATCCGCTGCGGGCTTGGTGGCCTTACATAGCGCCGGAATCTATGAAGGTCCAGAAATTGAGCGTGGGAGGGAATATGTGCAGCGGTTTCTACCAGGCAAGGTGGCCGCGAATTCCGAAGCCTATTACTTCTATGGGCATTACTACGCCATTCAAGTCGCATGGCAAGCTGGCGGGGAGATGTGGAGCAAATGGTATCCAGCGATTGAACAGGAACTGCTCGGTAGTCAACGTGACGACGGTTCGTGGGCAGACACGACTTCCCCCGTCTACGGCACTGCCATGGCCTGCATCGTGCTGCAAATGCCTCGCAATCATCTGCCCATTTTTCAGAAGTGAAAGATTAAGGGAAATCGGTCCCTATTTCAGAGGAGCCATGGCGACCATTCGTCCGATTCGTGGTTCGCTCACCCTTCATCCATCGCTTTTTGATGGAGCCGTGGTTCATCCTCGGGCCGTTGGTCCTGGTCTGTGTTTCGATGGCTCACTGAAACTCAGCCCGCTGGG
>JBJSXJ010000127.1:0-27624 GCA_046086325.1 Planctomycetota bacterium
CGGCGCGAATATGGCCGTCGTCATCGAAGGCGGTCGCCCCGTGGGACTGATCACGCTCGAAGATATCCTCGAAGAAGTCGTCGGCCGCATCGAAGATGAATATCCGCGACTGCCCCGACTCTATCTGAAAGACGCTCTATCGGCCGGCGGTGTGGTGCTCGACTTGGCCGCCGAAACGCCGCTGGATGCGATTCGCGAAATGGCCGCGGTCATTCCCGCCGAGAACTACCCCGCTGGAGTCGATCTGGCGGCGCTGGCGATTGCGCGCGAGCAACAGATGTCGACCGCCGTGGGACACCAGGTGGCCATTCCACACGCTCGCTGTCCCGGACTCAACCAAGCCCTGTTGGTGCTCGGGAAATCCGTGAACGGCATCGAGTTTGACACTCGGCCCAATACGACCGGCCAGCCCGTGCGCCTGGTTTTCCTCCTCGTCACTCCCGCCGATCGACCGCAAGTCCAAGTCTTTTTCCTCGCTCAGCTCGCCCATGTCGCGGCGAGCGAATTGGTGCGTGAACGGATCAGTCGCGCGAGTTCGGCCAGTGAGGTGATTGCCGTCATCGCCGCCGCCGATCCCGCCGTCACCGGCTAAGAACGTCTCTCCATCGCGGAATGCCCCATGAAAACTACTCAACTGAATCACGTCGCTTTGCATGTTGCGGATGTTGCTGCCAGCGTGCAGTTCTATGCGGAGGTGCTGCAGTTGGAGCCGATGCCGCGTCCTGCTTTTTCTTTTCCCGGGGCCTGGTTTCGGCTCGGGGTTGACCAGGAATTGCATCTGATTGGTGATCGCGATCAGGATGTGCATTCGCATCATCGCGGCAATCATTACGCACTCCTGGTCGACGATGTGGACGCCTGGGAGCGCTTTTTTCAAGAACGTTCGGTCCCCTA
Source organism: Planctomycetota bacterium (assembly GCA_046086325.1). GTDB lineage: Bacteria > Planctomycetota > Planctomycetia > Pirellulales > Pirellulaceae > JBJSXJ01. The sequence continues at coordinate 895 of JBJSXJ010000127.1, forward strand.
TCGCCGCCAAATGCGTCCCGATGGGGCGCACCAGATTTACGTCACCGATCCGGACGGTCACTGGATTGAACTATGCACCGCACCCGCAGCGGGCTGATGAAAAACGGCTCCAAGGACAGCTCTGCGACGGCTCGCACGGCGGCTGGATCGGGATCAAGGGGCGGCGGGCACGGCCGCTACAACCGCGTGCCCGGACTGGCTGATTCTACGGACTGGGTAGACTGTAGCGGTTACGTCGACTAAGATGCCAGCGATCTTGGGGCTTTGAAATCTGCTGTAGGAGTTACACCAATGCGTATGCAACGAGGATGGAGTCAGTTGGTCGCTATCGTGGTAGCGGCTGGATTAGGGCTGGGGTCGAGCGGTGCTGGTGGCGTGATGGCGCGCGAGCTGCGCCGACTGGATGATGCCGATGCGGCGGCATCGCCAAGTGATTCCGTGCCGGTAAAGGCCGTGCGCCAGTCGCCGCAGCAGGCACCTGCTAAAACACCGGTGCAAGCGAAGTCGCCGGTACAAGCCAAGTCGCCGGTACAAGCCAAGTCACCCGTGCAGATGGCGGAAAAAACACCGGTGCAGGTGGCATTCAAGTCACCCGTGCAAATGAAATCGCCAGCTCAGGTGGCCTACAAGTCACCCGCGCAAATGGCTTACAAAACGCCTGTGCAAGTGGCTTACAAGTCACCCGTACAGATGGCCGTCGCCGACAAATGCTGCTCGGCGCCCAAGATCAAGTATCAGCATCACTGCACGCTGCGGAAAACATGTGATCGCTGCTGCGACACCTACCAGACCGTGCTCACCGTGTGCAATCCACACTGTGGCGAAGAGATCGACATTCCGCTCTGCTTGCCAGCGTGCTGCGAGGGTGAGCCGAAGGTGTGTGATCGCACGGGTGCGTTGGGACGGTCGTCGACCACCTATGAATGGTGCTGCGGTTACCGAGTGAAGGTGGTAATCGATCGCTGCGGCGACGTGGCCGTTCATACCTACGGGCGCTAAGGCCGCACCGGCGGACAATCTTTACGTTACAATCCAACGCGGCTCGTCGGTCCGACACGGAAGACGAGCCGCTGTTTTTTTGAGTTGGGTCCAGGTAACGGGGTTGGCATGGCTGGCAAAAAAAAGAAGCGTTCACAACCGCAAGCTGTTTCCAAATCAGCGGCGAGTGGCGGGGAAGGGGAACGTGATACACGCATTTCTGAGGCGCTTACGGTGGCCTGGATGCTGGCGCTCATGGCAACCTTAGCTGCCGAAGTGCTGGGAGCGATTGGCTGGTGCATCTTGCTCGCGCGCGATGATGGCTCGCGTGCACCGGCACTCATCGGACTGATCCCGGTCGTTTTGTTTTTTGTCAGTTTAGTCACGGGTGTAGCTTGCTTGATTTTGGGGTTCGTGGTGCGTCGAGTGCGTCCGGACCCGCCACCGTCGGCGATTTTTCGTACGGGAGTGGTGGCGGGCATCTTGCCCTGGCTGCTACTGCTCAGTCTATTTGTGCTGCGTGTTGGCTAGAGGTGTCCTGCTGGATAACCGACCGTGGATCAATCAACTGACTCGACGACTTCCATTGATTACGTGCGACAGACGCACCACGAGTTTTTAGCGGCTGCTGAGCAGGCGCTGCACAATCAGAATTTGCAGCGCATCTTGGGTCGACTCAGCGATACCTTGGGACGCAAGAACAAGGAAGCTTGGGCCGCCTTGCCGGAGTCGGATGCTGTGCGTGAACGAGCACGCACGATCAAAGATGCGACGCTCACCGAACTCGATCAGCATCTGGAGCGGCTGGAGTCGAGTGTGCAGGCTCGGGGTGGCCACGTCCACTGGGCCAGCGACGCCGAGGAAGCGAGGCAGATTGTCATCCGTCTAATTCAAGAGCGGAATGCGCAGCATGTCGTGAAATCCAAGTCGATGACGACGGAAGAGATTCACCTCAACGATGCCTTAGAATCAGCGGGGATCCACGCGGTCGAAACGGACTTTGGCGAGTACATCATTCAGGTTGCGGGGCATCGACCATCGCATATCGTCGGTCCCGCGCTGCACCTATCCGCTCAGGATGTGGCCGAAATTCTCAGCCCGGTGGCGGGCCGGGAGCTGCCCGTGGATCGCGAAAAACTAGCCGCTTTTGCTCGCGAAAAGCTGCGAACGGAATTCGCCCGCGCGGAAGTCGGCATCAGTGGAGCGAATTTTGCGATCGCGGAAACAGGCTCCATCGTGATCATCTCGAACGAAGGCAACGGCCGCCTCACGACGACGATGCCCAAGGTTCACATCGCGATTATGGGGATGGAGAAGGTAATTCCTAAATGGGAACATCTCCCCTACTTTCTCAAGGTGCTGGCCCGAGCCGCGACCGGGCAAAAGCTTTCCATTTACACCTCCATCATTAGCGGGCCACGGCGAGCAGGTGAAGTTGAGGGGCCGGAAGAGTTTCATTTAGTCATCTTGGATAATGGTCGTAGCAAAATCTTGGGTGGTCCGCTGCGGGAGAGCCTGTTTTGTATCCGCTGTGGAGCGTGTTTAAATGCGTGCCCGATCTATCGGAATGTGGGCGGGCATGCTTACGGTGGAGTTTATTCGGGGCCGATCGGGGCTGTGCTTACACCGCTGTATGATGGTCTCGCGGCGAATCATCACCTGCCACATGCATCCAGTTTATGTGGAGCCTGTCAGGCGGCCTGTCCCGTAAAGATTCAAATTCCTGAAATGCTCATTCAGCTGCGTGAGAAGTTGCATGAGGAGCCGGATCAATTAGGCCGAGCGGAAGCGCTGGCCTATCGAGTTTGGGCTTGGTCGATGCGGCATCCGCTGGTCTATCGCTTCACCACTTGGCTGGCCACTCGCACCATCGGACGCTGGCATCGCAAGTCACCTTGGCTCAATCGTCTGCCGGGTAAGCTGAGTGGCTGGACGGCGAAGCGTGACTTTCCCGCTCCCGCGGCGCAGCGTTTTCGTGACTGGTGGTCGCAGGAAGGGCAGCCAGACTCTCATTCTCAGGGTGACACGTGACGCGCGAATCCTTTTTAAGCCAGGTGCGACAAGCCGCGGAGATGGGGCGCGCCTATCGAGTGCAGGTGCGGGCGGTGCCACCTGAAACGGGGTACGTGGGAGCGTCGAGTGCGGATGGAATGGCCGCCGCCGCTCGTGAAATTGAAGCCGTGGGAGGTGTGGCGCATCGAGTGCCCACGGACGAACAAGCTGGCCAGACAATCCTTGCCCTGCTGCGGCAGTATGCAGCGCGTCGAGTGCTGGCGTGGCGGCACCCGGTACTGACCGAACTGCGTTTATCTACTCTGGTTGCCGAGCAAGCGATTGAATGGCTGGATCACGAACTGCTCGCCGAACTTCCTGCCGAGGAACGTCGCCAGCAAGCACTCGCCGCCGACGTGGGCATTACGAGTGCTGATTGGTTGATTGCCGAAACAGGATCGCTGGTCCTGCGGGCTCGCCCCGGCCAAGAACGCTGGGCCTCACTATTACCGCCCGTCCATATCGCAGTCATTCGGCGTTATCAAATCATTCCCGACTTGATCGACGTCTTTCAAGCTCTACGCGATCACGGACTCGATCAGCTCACCAGCCACATCACGCTCGTGACCGGCCCGAGCAAAACCGGTGACATCGAACTGCAGCTCACCACCGGCGTGCATGGTCCCGGCCACTGGCACGTGGTTCTAATCGGTTAATCGACCTCGCAAGAGTTCAGTCCATCGACGCCGCAGCCGGCAGCGCGGGGCATCTGAAGTCTTGCGACTTCAGCTACGAAGCTATCGCTGAACCTCCACGCCGTAGCTGAACTCGCAAGAGTTCAGTCCATCACCGGGCGTCTTATCGTTCGAAACCTGCCTCAAGCAATTGGTCGTAGCCTTGTTTGAGTGGGCGGACGTCGAAGCCTTGTTTGCGTAGAATTTCCGCTGCCGTTATCGCTCGGCGCCCCGCCTTGCAGTGGCAGTAGATGATCTGATCTTTCTTGAGATCTTTGATGAGTGCGGCGAGTGACTGTTCGTCACTTAGCTGTGAAAGCGGTTTGGAGCTGGCAGCTTTGAGGTGACCGGCCGACCATTCATTCGCTTCGCGCACATCCCAGAGCACCGCCTTTTTCTTGTCCAGGTTTTCCTTGACGGTCGCCAGAGAATCTTTCGTGTGCTCTTGCGCCTGCAGCTGCTGCGTCCCGAGGAAGCTCCAGAGCCCCGTCGCTGGACTAAGGCCGGGAACGACCCCGAGTGCCGCGAGACTGAGGATGAAACCTAGCGAAGTCGAGTGGAGAGAAGTTTTCTTCATCATGTGAACTCCAGTTGGAACGAGATTCAAGGTATTGAGCGAGATGGTTGCCAGGAGTGATTGAACTCAGGCCTCGCGCGAAAATAAGTTACCGAAAATTCGAGGAAACCGCCAAGCCGGAACGCGAAGCCGGAACGCCAAGCCGGAACGCGTTAGCGTCCGGTTGAGACTCGCACGATCGTTCCCCACTGCTGCAACCGCGAGCTAACGCTCATCGGCTGCGGTGCACCACCGAGCCCAGTACTCCTTCGTCGGATCAACCGTTATTTTTGAGTGCGCCCTTAGCGGCGGCGCACTCGCCGCGCGGCGAGTACCGCTTGGCGACGAACTTCAATCGCGTCACCGATCGAGGAGGCAATCGTGGGTGAGCTGTTCAGCAGGCGTTCCACTTCACGCTGCTCAAGACGTGAGAGGATCACATCGGTGAGTGCAACGAGTTGTGTTTCTTCACCCATACTTCCCACGGTCATGTGGTCCCCGATGCACTCGCCAGCCAACAACTCAGCAACCTTCACATACTGCTGCTCGTGGTTTTTCGTCGATAAGGCGATGCGACCTTGCACGATCAGTACCACCCCGGCGAACTTGCGCTGCGCATCCGCGATCACTTCGCCGGCAGCATATTCAATCAGAAGCTCCGCTTCGGCCGCGCTTTCGGATAGCGCTGGCAGGAAACGGGGGTGAGCCGCCACGAGCTGGCGGGCCGTGGGAGTAGGCTTACTGGGCGACTCATCGGGGCCATATTCCATCTGAATCGGATAGGGAATCGTGAGTCCTTCACGGCGAATGATGTACCACAGACGAGTCATCACGGCATCGCGCGTCGCGCCGAGGTTTTCTTGGCTACTCACCGAGAAAATCAAACGATAATTGACTGAAAAATCAGCATACTCAACGGTGCGAACGACAGGGGCGGGATTGCTGAGCACCCCCGGGGTTGTGGTGAGCAGTTCCTGCATCACTTCTTTCACTCGATTGGGAGCATCGTCATAACTGAAGCCGATTTCCACGACTTCGGTTCGCACGGGTGTCGGTCGTGACAGGTTACTGAAAGCACCCTTATAGAGCGACACGTTGGGAACGATACGCAGTTCGCGTGTGGGAGTTTCAATGTGCACCGAACGCCAGTTGATTTCGATGACTTTGCCAATCGCTCCATCCGCATTTACCCAGTCACCGACGTTCAGCGGACGTTCAAATAACAGCATCAGGCCCGAGACGATATTACCGAGCGGTTCCTGCAGAGCTAGACCGACGACCACCGAGCCGACTCCCAAGGCCGTCAGAGCACCTTCGAGATTATTGCCCCAGACTTGGCTGTAGATCACCATTGCCCCGATGGCGACCAGCATCGCGCGCAATAAATCGCGAAACAGCGTGGGAACTTTTTGTCGCCAAGAATCCGTTTGAGCCCAGCCAAATACGATGTCGTTGACGAACCCCAGGGTGGCATAGAGCAAGAACACCCAGACGATCGTCTCGACCATCTGTGAGGTAAAACTTTCCTGCGGGTATTTCAAAATCAGACGAACGAACGCCAGCAGCGCAACGCTGGGCGCAATCAAATTGCGCAGCGTGCGCAGATGAGGCGACCAGACCTTGCCGCGTCGCTCACTGGCGCCGATCAATTCATTCAAAAAGAGTAGTACCAGGGGAAAGCCAACTGCGAGTGCGATCGCACTGGGCAGTTCGGGCATTTGCTGAGTGAACCAGTCGTACATCGTGCATCTTCCTTAAGCGTCTACCAAGCGACTACGCAGAGCCCTAACCGATCACACTCCACATTTCAATCGAAGGCTTTCCAGGCAAATCGATGAGCTGTGGGCCCTCGAATTGAAACTGATCGCCTAATCGCTCCCGTACCGACGTCGTTACTCGCAGCGCCGCGGTGACATTGCCGCCGGTGAGTTTCTTGGCGATAGCCACCGTATCACCCCACAAGTCATAGAGGAATTTTTTGCGGCCGACGACTCCACCCACCACCGGCCCGGCATTCATACCGACAACCAATCCCAGATCAACTTGTTGCTCGCGCTGGAAAACACCGACGATCCGATTCGCTTCCTGAGCGAACTGCACGATGCGGCGCACGTGGTCGGGCCGACTGACGGATAAACCGCAGACCGCCAAGTAGGAGCCGCCGATCGTCTTGACCTTCTCGATGCCCAGTCGCTCCGCCGCCTCATCCAAATCGGCGATTAAATCTCCGAGAATCGACAAGGCGCGAGTTTCGCCGACCGATTGGTTGAGTTCTTCCAGGCCGGTTAATTCGGCGAAGAGTACCGAGACGTCCGTGAATTGACGGCTGGCCTTTTCATCACCCTCACGACGCTGAGCCACGGCGGAAGCGGGCAGGATACTCAGCAGCAGCTCCTGATTGTCACGAATTTGATGTTCTAATTTATCCGTCTGCGACTGAATGTTTTCGGCCATCTGATTGAACACTCGCCCCAACTCACCAAACTCATCCTGCGATTTCAAATCCACTCGGACGTCGGTCTGGCCTTCGCCCAGGCGCCGAGCACCCGCGGCTAGGACTCGCAGCGGACGGACAAGCATGTGCGAAGCAACGAGGGCCAGTAGGGAAACGACCAGTGCGGTGCCACAGGAGACCACGAGGACTTTCCGAGCGAGTTCACGGATCGGCCGATTGGCCTCTTCAACTTCCATTTCTGCCAAGACAACCCAGCGCACAGAATCCAAGTCGATCGGACTAAAGGCACTCAGCACTTCTCGGCGGCGATAATTGGTCGTCGTGTCGATGCCGCTTTCACCCCTGATGGCACGCTCCACCGTGGAAGAAGGTGCGGTGAGTACCCCCATCACATTTTGCTGAGCGCGGATGCGCGATAGGACGCGTGGATTCGTACCGATGCTGTCGAGTTCCTTCAGGAATTCCTCAGGATTCTCCTTCATAAATCGCGAACGAGTGCGGAGTAAACTGTCGGTGCCCACGAGGTAGACTTCGCCCGTATCGCCCAGCCCCTCTTCTCGCCAGCGAAAATTACCGGACATTAACTCCACGAAACTCTCGATGGGAAATTGCAGCGCCAGGATGCCAATCAGGCGCTGACCATCAAAAATCGGACTCAACGCAAAGCCCATCGGGCGATAGAGACTCGGACGATAGCCCTCAAAGTCAGCTACTTTGTAGTCATCGCGATCTTTGGCGTTGCGGATGACGCGAGCGGCAGCAGCCAGGCGCGAATTGGAGTAGGTCCCATGCTCTAAGTTCGTCCCAAACTCGACGGACTTCTGATAGTTGTAGACGATGTCGAGTGTTTCAGGATCGATCAGCAGGATATCTTCGAAGCCGAACAGTTTAACTTGGCGAGCGAAGAGGGGGTGAAACCGAGCATGGATGGCGCCGTAGTCGGTTTGGTCCGCCGGGGCCGACAGGAGCAAGCTTTTCTTTTCGTACGGGTGCGGGCTGGACGCAATGTAATGGTACTGGAGATAGCGAGTTCTTTCGTCGGTGGGGATGTACTGTTCGGGAACCGGCTCGCCATTGATGGCGGCCGCAAGACTGGGAATAAACGAATCCGTATAAAACTTGTCTAGCTCGGCCGATTGCTGCGCCGGCAGCGGACGCGGTTCAATTTTTCGGAAGGCGGTGCGATACTCGCGACAACTTTCGATCACCAAGCGGCTATCGGACATCGCAATCACCTGCTCGCGCAGCGATTCCAACCGAGTTTTGAGGGCCGTGCGTTTGGCTTGCTGGATTCCAATGAGATGGTTTTGCGTGGCAGCGGTCAGGGCTTGTTGGCCTTGTCGATACGCAATCGCGGCGACCAGCGCGATACTCGACAGACTAACGATCAAGAGCAACGCAATCATCTTGGACTGGATGCTGAGTCGGTTTAAACCAAACATGAATGGCAAGCCTCAAGCGGAAAGTTTCGGTGCCTTAAAGGCGGAGTAATCAATTATTTGCAGTGCTGCCATCGTGGGGAAAGATGCAGCGGCTGCATAGCATAGTTGCGAACTGTCAATGTCGACAATATGACCCAAAGTGCAGGAAAGCAGGGATCGCTGCTTTCCTTCTTCGTAAGATCGCTAGACAATCAATTGGACAGGTGCATGATAGAGCGTGATATCAACCAGGAGGCGTCGATCATGTTCGGCAAACGAGCGCAAAAGATGAGCGTGGCGGGACGAAGGCGAGTGTTGGGCCTGGAGCGGCTGGACGAACGCCGAGTGATGGCGTGGGGAGCTGGCTGGGATTCTTTGGCGGATGCGGTTGCTTCCGCTTGGCAGGGGCTACCGGGAAATATCACCGCAGCACTAGCCGCGGCAGCTCGTCAAACGTCCTCGCAGATCGATGATCGATTTGAGAATAACGATACTTGGCAAAACGCGACGAATTTGGGAGCGGTCCAAGGCGCAGGGGTCGTCACCAATTTATTGATGGCCGATCAAGCGGATTGGTTTCGGTTCACCACGACCGGCCCCGGTGCGACGACGGCTGCCGTGTTCACTCGCTTCAACTCCTGGCTGGGTGATCTGGATCTAGCCGTTTTTAACTCCGCTGGCCAGCGCGTGGGCCTCTCCGATGGCGTGACGGGAACCGAGCGAGTTTCGTTGGCGGGGCTACCGGCGGGCGATTACTACGTTCAAGTCTACGGCTATCGAGGTGTCTGGAACCCGTCCTACTCGTTGACCATTGTGGCCGATACCGCCACGACCCCTGCTCCGTCGCCCACGAAGCCGAGCGGCGGCGGCACGACGACGACGGGCGGCACGACGACGACTGGATTTGATATTCAATTTCGATTTCAGGGAGTTTCGGCAGCGGATCAGGCGGTATTTCAGCAAGCAGCGGCGCGCTGGGAATCGATCATCGTGGGGGATTTGCCGAATGCCACGTATGGTGGAGTACCGGTCGATGATCTGCTCATCGACGTTTCGATTCAGCCGATTGACGGGGCCGGTAGTGTGCTGGGGCAAGCTGGCCCCGACGCCTTTCGTCGCGGTTCCGGTCTGCCGTATCACGGAAGCATGGAATTTGACAGTGCCGATATCGCCGCCCTGCGGGCCAATGGCGGCTTGGCCGGTGTGATTGCTCACGAAATGGGGCACGTGCTCGGCATCGGCACGCTCTGGGCCTCGAAAAGACTGGTCGCGGGACTGGGTGGATCGAATCCCCAGTTCGTCGGCCCTCAGACGGTGGCCGCGTTTAATCAAGTCTTCCGCACGAATGTTTCGAGCGTTCCGCTGGAAGCCACGGGAGGTCCCGGCACACGCGACTCTCACTGGCGGGAAGCAATTTTGAGAAACGAATTGATGACGGGCTGGGTAGGACCTGGCGTGCAGATGCCGCTGAGTGTCATCACGGTCGCCAGCTTGGCGGACATCGGATATTCCGTGAACTATGCGGCCGCTGACGTCTACACGCCGGCACTGACCGGTAGCGCGGCATTGGCCGCCATCAACGCCAGTAGCTCAGTCGGTGGAACTGCGGGCGGTTCGGCCAGTGTTCGCAGCGCTGGTCGTACTGCCACTGGCTCGCTCAAGACAACGGCCAACTCGTTACCCACGGTCGACACCGCTCGCTCAGGAACGTTGGCATACAACACGAGTGCCGTGAGCGGCATGGTTTTAAAGACTTTTGCGACGGCCGGTAGCTCCACACAAAAGCCGACGGGGCGAGTGATCACGAATGCGATCGATACGATTTTTCAGCAGTGGTCAGCCAATCGTTCGCCCTGGGATCAGACGGGCTGGCGGATTTAATCCTGCGAGGTGATCCCAGTTATCGTCGCGTCGTATGCTGCAGGCCGCACGTCTTACTGCTGCCAGCCAACTGGCCTGCGGCTAACGCTAACTGGCCTGTCGAGCGGGTTGATCGCTGTCCTGAGCCGTGGTGTGTTGGAACTGCAACAGATACGCATCTTCCGGAGTGTCTTCGTAATAGGATCGCAGCAACGAGATCGCTCGAAATCCGTTCGCTCGAAAGAAGAGCTGGGCCGGCAGATTGGTCTCGCGAACTTCGAGCAGAATGCGATTGCGGCGCTGCTGCGTCAATTTCGCGGTCAGCTTCCGCAGCATTTGTGACCCCACTCCGCGACGCCGAAATTCAGTCCGCACGGAAAAGTTGAGCAAGTGCAAGCGGTTCCGGTGGATCTCGTAAATCATAAAACCGACGATCCGTTCGTCGCACTCCGCCACCATCCCGATGCAATTGCGCTGCCGCAACGACCGCACGAAATCGTCTTCCGTCCAAGGAAACTCAAAACTTTGTTTCTCGATCGCTATCACCTCTGCCATATCACGACGGATCATCCAGCGGATATGTACACACAACGGCGATTTGCTAACCACACTCATCTGGGACTCCTTCCGCACTCCCCAGAACCTACCGTGCCCTAGGGGAGCGGTACGTTACCAAAACTAGCCACGGGAGGAAAAGATGAATTATCGGCGAAAGCTGCGCCAGGGCGAGCGCATGGCATCCAGCCCGGCCAGCCCAACCAAGACCAGACCAGCCGCACTGGCAGGTAGCCACAGCCACCAGCCAATGCCCAGTACCGCCAGCAGCCAGTGCGGAGTGCGCGCGAATGTTTCCGTCAGTCCGCCGCGAGCCGTCCAGAGCTGCAGGAGCAGTCCGGCCAGCGTCACCAGCGCAAACGGGATCCACCCAGACCAGTTCTGCCAAACATCGGGCGTTTTCCCAGCTGCTGGCGTCCCGCGTGATCGCAGCACAACGCTCGACAGTCCCTCCCGCCCATGTCTCTCCGTCTCCCCAGCCAACCCCTGCAGATCATGTTTCAGGCCCGACGGCAGCCTCGTTGGGGTCATACGCCAGAGCTGATCCCAGTCGCGGCACTGGCCCGCTTGCTGCCGCCCCATTTCCCAGGCTTCGGGAAGGTGAAACTGACCGGCGATATCGAGTTGTCGCTGGTTGAGCAGAGCGAGTTGTCGCGCATCCTCGATGCTTGGCAGACGCACGGGAACAACAGCCGTCGAACTGCGCAGCATCCAGGACCACCCTCGTCGCCCGGCCGCTGGCACCCACCGCTCCGCGGCCTGTAACCAGGAGTCGTCCGCGCGGGCATCCGTCGGCTGCTGCCGCTCCCCCGATCCATCGTTCACCGCCAAGGCCGTCTGCTGCTGAGTAGCTTGGTCAAGTGCAGCCCGCGCCGTGTACCACTGACGACTCCAAGGAACCAGCCGCGTATTCTGATCACGCGGCGCCTGTCGAAGCAGCGAATCGGCTGCCGCTTGTAACACCTCCGTGCGGGCCGTAAGTCGTTCACGAGCAAACTCCACTCCATCCAGTACGGGTGTCCGCTGGCCGGACAGCTCCCAACCAGCCCCTTCCGCCAGTCGCAGCGTCCAGCAAGTCCGCTCGACCGGCAGTTGCCGCAGCTGTGCATGCGGAGGTTCCAGCCCCGGGCCACCAGCCACTGGTAGTCGCCCCTGAAACAGCACTCGCACTCGACGCGGCCCCGCCGAAACTCCCCAGTGAATCGTCCAGCGCTCGGCCGTTTGCCGTTCCAGTCCCACCGACGTGCCATCGACATCGGCGTGCACCAGCCGCGCCTCCAGCGGCAACATCAACTCGGATTGCGCCAGCTTACCGGCTTCCACATCCAGTACGGCCAAGCTCCAGTAGCGGCCGTCACTGTCCACCGCAAGATCATGCTCTGCCAATAATACGCCCGGTTCGCGGGCGGCAGGTTCAATCGTCCTCAGCTGAGCGCGCCAGCGCTGACCGATGAGGCGATAGGTCGTTCGCGTCGCCAGATCGGATAACGGAAGTTGATCTTCAAGCTGGTTGAACCAGCGCCGCAGCTCCTCATCCGCCAGCCATTCGCTCGTCAGCCACGTGGGACGATCTGACATATTGATCGCCTCCATGCCGCTGGTGTCCCAGGTCACTTGCCCCGCTGCCGCCGTCGTCGGCAAACTCAAATACTGCTCCGCGTTTTCCATGTCGAGTAATCGGACCAGAGGAATTCCCTGACGCTGTTCACCGGGCGGTACTGTCGGACTTTGAAACGCGAAGGCGATCGTCCCGGAGCGGGGCTGCGGCAGTCGTAATTCCAGGATTTGACGATCCGCCGCCGAACTGGGCCGTAAACTCCAACTGCCCAGTGGTCGCGCCGGAGGAGGTACACTCCAGTCCCGCGGCACTTCCCAGCGGAGCAGGTCCAGGGGATCTCGCAGCACCTCCACCTTGCCCATCACCAGCGTCCTCGAACCGTTCTCATCCACCTGCATCAGCGTGATTTGGCGACCGGTAGCCTGCAGCTGGTTTTCTAAAACCGAGTAGACGACGGCAGACGGCTGTTCGCTGCCACCGCGACGCTGTTGCCACCGTGCGAGCCAACGGTCGGAGCTAGCGGGCCCCGTCCCTTCTTCCGGTTCCTGCACGGTCGGCGGCGGCTCCAAAAACTCGACTCGCACCGTTCCGTCGCGAAACATGCGCACTCCCATTTCATGCTCACCCATCTCCAGCGACTGCGCTTCCGCGAGACGTGTGGGAGTCGCCATTTGCGTGGCGATCGAGCCGCTAATGAGAAACTCGCAGGCCGCCGTGACTGGCTGCGATAAGCGCACAAACAGCAGATCGCCGGATGTTAACCAATGAGCAACTTCCACCTCCTCAGCACCACTCACCTGCACCTGCTCGATCGTACTATTCGCCGGAATTCGCCAACGTAAAAGCTGCAGCGTGCTCGTGGGGAGCGTCACCTGAGAACGCAGTTGCCAGCGAGTCCGCTGGGCGCTCACCGTGATCGACAACTGTTCCTCGCCAGTCACTCGCGTGTCTCGCGGCAACGTCGATAGATACCAGGCAGCGGCCGATTCCGACGGCTCGGACGCCAGTTGCCAGGCAAACTGGGGAGGTGTGACTTTACCCGGCCAAGCGTCTAAAAATTGACGTGACTCCAGCGCCGCCTCGGCTGGTAAGCCGATCAGCTGAGCTTGTAGATCGGCACCGGTGGAGACGGCCAACCAGTGTCGCTCCACACGCGCCTCCGCGGATTCCACTCGCGGCGGCTGCCAGTGTCCCACGCCCGCGGCATTCGTCCACAGGAATGACATGGTGATGGTGCCAGTGTCTGTCACCTCGTCATCCCAGTCCCATTCCAGCAGCGCCTCGCCACTCACTTCCCCCAGGTCATTTCCTACCCCATTCGTATTGCCATTCACCCCGTCCACCGCGCCGCTGCTCCCCAGACCAGACGCACTCGCCACCCAGCGTATGGCCGGCTGCCCTTCCTCGGTGGGCAAGAGTCGCAAGCGTCGATCGACCGCCAGCCTCATCGTGCGCGGCAGCGGCTGCTGCGCGCGAAAGTTGAGTCGTGTTTCCAGCGTCACCGCACCCGGGCGTAGTTGCCACCACGACAACTGCTCCACCCGTAGATCGGTGTCGAGTGCACCGCGATTCCATTCCACGGTCAACACCGGACTCGCTCCTAATTCCACTCGCAATTCCTGGCCGCCTTCCGCCAAGGCAATGGAACCGTGGGCTGAGGGAAATGTGAGTTCATTCACGAGTGCCGGCAGCGCGGCGCCTCGGACCACGGCCAGCGCGCTGGCCAGCGGGGGAATCGGCACCTCCAGAATCACGCGATTGCGACGCCGCTGCAACAGCGGTCGCACCACCAACTCCACTTGATAGGTGCCCGGTCGAGTCAACTCGACACGCCAGCCACTCGACGTCACTTCCGTAAACAACTCCACCGGCTGGCCGTTGTGCCGCCAGGATTGACTGAGCAAACTGACCGCCTCGCGTGTGAGCGGCAGAGTCAACCACTGGTTCTCGACCGTGGTCGAAATCTCCCAGCGAAGACGCAGAGCGGGAACTTGCCAGCGATTGGCATCACTGGTTTCGCGAAACTCCAACTCATACTCGGCGGCACGCCAGATAGTCGCCGGCAGCGCCGCTCGTGGAGCCTGCGGTTGACTTCGTAAGCGATCGTAAAACTCACGCGGCACGTGGACGTAATCGCCACTGAGCTGCCCATCATCGCCGAGCGGGTAGAGCACTCGATAAATCGCGGACTGAGCCGTTTCCGCCGTGCGATCTGGGCCCAACTCTCCATCTTCCGCCGACGGTTGAGGAGGTGTTTCCCGGGGAGCAGTGCTGGGCTCACGACCGGAATTCGCGCGTGGCGGCTCCTCACCCCAGACCCGCGGTGCAGCGGACTTAAGCCACGCGATCAAGCCCAGCAAAAGGAGCAGGCTAGTGGCCGTCGCCAAGAATCGCGGTGCGGTGATCGTCGTCCCGGGAGGCGCGGTGGGCGTCGTGGCGCTGGCCGTCGGTCGTCTGGGCCGCACAGGTCGGCGAGTCCAGTACCAGATGATCGCCAGTAGACTTCCCAAAAACAGCCCACTACCCAGGCTGACCAGCGGCGAGGGCAAGTACCAGGTGATCGCGGCTGCCAGCGCCGGTGCACTGGCCAAGAGCGACGGCCAGTAGCGTGCGAGCATGATCAGCAGACTGGCGCTGACAAGTAAGACCGCCCATGACACGACCGTGATCATGCTCCCATCGATGACGGGAAAGGCCGTCGTCGCAGCGCTCGGCCAATCCCAATTCCATTCCGGCCCCGCCACTTCGGGCAGCGGCGGCTCCGCGGAATGTGCCGTCCACGGCAGCTCGGCGGGTCCCGCTAGGGACAGCCATTGATTGAGCTCGGTGGTAGCATGTCGCACCGCAGCGGTCGCTCCCAGATCAATCGCTCGCCAGCGCGTCGTGGGCTGAGCGGCGGGCTGATGCACCGCCTGAGTCGTGATCAAAATGGTGTTGGGACGGCAGAGCAGCAGCACTCCGTGACGCGCCAGATAACGATCCACTTCCCAGGCGAAGCGCAATCGTTCCCGTTCCAGCTTCTCGTATTCATCGACGCCGGGGTCCGTGAATCGAACCGCCCGAGGTGGCGCGGGGAGCGGCCCTTCTAAGAGAGCCGTAGGCAGAATTCCCTGAGCTGCCAGTTGATCGCCGTCGATGAGCAGACTTACCGCCGGCCGCAGTTCCGCGATCGACTGTTCAAATTCACGCCAGATTTGCTGCCACGTGACCACCGACTGGTTCCTGGGCGAGCGAGTTCGTTCACCCCGCTGCGATGACTCGCCCGGCACCGACAAGCCGCCTGTCGGTTCCCCAGCGGCTTGCGCTTCCGCGATCACTCGTCCCATGATCACCAGCAGCGTGATCGCTTGCTGCTCGCTGGCCACGGTTGGCTGGCCGCCACGCCCTAGCCACTCACGGCTCCAGCCGCTCAGCTGGGCTAGCGGACCACTAGCCAGCGCCAGCGGGCCATCTTCGACGGCCGGATACACCAATTGAAAAAGTCGCTGCCAAGCTTGAATCGGCGTCGCGACGAGTGGCCTGCTGGACGAGTGGGTGGGCACGAAGCCGCTGGGCAGCCAGCAGCGCCAACTACCGCCGCGCACCGGTATCGAAAGCTCTGGCACGTGTGGCTGACAATGACTCCAAAACCGCCAGGGTGCATTTTGCAGGCGATACTTCAATTGCAGTTTCGTGAAGCGTTCGCCAGGATTCAGCGGCACGCGCTGTTGCCGTCCACCCGTCGTGGTGTCGGAACCCTGGGATACGAGTTCATCTTGTACAAATATTTGCCAGCCAGAGGAGCCCTCCGGTAACTCGACTTGCACCTGGCTAGTGCCGCGGTTTTCAATCCAGTACGTGGCCTCATACCAAGCTTCGCCAGTTCGAGCGAACTGAGTCGCCAAATGACTCGACCATGCCCAGGCGGACGGCAGCGCCAGTTCGGCAGTGGTCCGCCGCAGCGACAGTTCGCGAATGTTAGTTGGCTCGTAGCGGTAGGTCGCAGTGGGTGTCCAGGGCGATTCGTTTTCGTTGGCCTGCAGCGGCAAGGTTGTGAGTTCAGGCGCGGTCACCAGGAATTCCACGTCACGCCGTTCCAGCCGGACGATCCCGGTTTGTTCATCTGCTTCCGGCAGGGACACCAGCGACAAGGCAACGGCCGGCGGCGTTTCGCCCTCGCCCTGCGGCGGTACCCAATTCGTGAGTCGCTCACAGCGCAGCTCGAACGGTTCCGCTCGCGGCGATCGCAACTGAATCTCCCAGCCTTCGCCCGCCGCACTCGCAATCGCCTGCAACTCGTTATCGTTCAATTTGCGGATGGTCAGCGGTCTGTTCTCGGGATCGTCGATCGACCAGACAGGCGGAGTGAGGCGACGCTGGGAGAACACAACCAGCAAGCGAGAGACTTCGCCTTGCACCGGTTCCACTCGCAACCGACTAGCCTCCTCGATGCCCGCCGTCGACACCCGACCTTGCACCTCGATTCGCGCCTCATAAAGCGGTGGTACCGGAGTAAACTCCATTTCCAAATCGCGCGCTGCCTGGTCATCGCGCCACAGCGTCGCGCCCTCATGCGGCTCCAAAATTCGCTGCTCTTCCGGAGTCAGTTTATCGGGAGTCAGCCACGTCAATTCGCGATCACGACGCCAGACGACGCGCGAAGCGGCATCGAGCTGCACCGACATCACCGCTCGCACCTCGGTCTGCGATGGCTCGCCGGTCAGCAGATCGATCAGCTGAAACTGAGATCGCGCAAGCCGAGTGCCGGGAGCGGGGCGAGGTCGGTTGGCATGGATGGAAATCCGCAGCGTGCGACCAGTAGTCAGCGGCTGCCCCAAGCGCACTCGCAGCTGCTGCCACTGCGGATCGCTCGTGGGCGTAACTTCAAAGTCATCACTCACCAGATCCGGCTCTAATTCCACGCGGTCAATAATCCAGTCGCGAGGAACGCGAGCTTGCCACTGCGTTGCTCGTCCAGCACGCACGGTCGCCTCCACCACCGCGCGCGCTTCCCAGTTGGTTTCCTCGATGCGATGAGACGTACCCAGCGCTGTCGTCCATTGAGTAGCCGGAGAATTCGCGAGTAGTTGGAGCTGGGAATCCGAGCTGGGCAATTGCACCTGAAAGACGGTCGCGGGAATCGGAGCAGCCACATTACTGACTCGCACCTCGCGATTGCCGCGCACTAGCAAAGCGGCCGCTTCCAGCGGCTGATAGACACTCACCGTCACTTTCCCTTCCTGCCAAAACAATCCGCGTAAACGGGGTGTCGGCAGTTCGATCGTCAGGGTGTCGGGAAGCGGCGCGAGCGCCGTGAGCTGGATGAGTTGATCGAGACCGGAGAGTTCCGGGAGGTTGGCTTCCACGATCCGCGTGGCCGTGGCGGGATTCCATTGATCGCGCCAGACGAGTGCTTGATCGCCCAGCCGCAGAGCGCCAATTTTCAGTGTCACGGGCAATTCCATCTGCAGCTTTCGCAGCGGCTCACCCAGCACATCCAGTCGCAGATTGGCTTGCAATTCAATTCCTTGAGCGGTGACGTCGTAGGTCAATTCTTCGCGCCAGTGCGTGGTGGTAATCCGCGACTCCCGCGCACGGGCCGCAGTCACCTGAAGTCGTAAGCGATCACCAAGCGGCTGCACGAGCCAGCGGCGCCAGGTGGTGGGCGTCAGTGCAGGCAAGTCCCAACCCTGCAGCGCTGTCGATACCATTTCCACAGGCAGCGTCTCCACCGGATCCACCAGCGCCTCGGCGTATGAATCATCAGACTCCAGCAGCAGATCCGCTGGCAGATCAAGCCAGATCCGTTGTCGCGGACAGTTCGGCAAGTCGACCTCGAACTGCCAGAGATCAGCGCCGACATCACGTCCTCGCCACGACCAGCGGCCCCGTAATTCGCCAGGGCCAGCAACAAGAATTCCCGCCTCGCGGTCAGCTTGGTCGGCCGACACTCCGACCACCGGGGCCATGACTGGCATACCGGACGAAGGGCTGCTCGCGTTTGAAGCGGGCGTCCACTGCAAGTCCCGCAGCGGCCAGCGACAAGGCTGAAGCGAAACCCAACCGGCCGCCGCTGCCGCACTCGTCTCCACGCGCAACCGCGCCCGTCCCTCCACAAATTGCTGGCGCTCCCAGCGTGCCCACCAATCGATCTGGCTGAATCGCGGACCTGTCGCGGTAGCACTGTCCGTACGATAGGCGTCCAGTAGTCGCTGAAATTCCTCACGCTTGACGGGTAAATGGCCACGAGCGACTTCCGGCAACTGCTCCTCCCGTACCAGAACGCGGCGAAATCGTAGCGACTCTGGGGACACCGATGGCTCGGCGGGAGGTGCTGCCTGAGTGGCGCTCGTGAGGAGGCTGATCACGAGCAGGCCCGTGGCGAGCGGCGTCTGCGACAGAGAACGAGAGGAACCGCCACGGTCACTGCCATCCGGCCGACGAGCGTCCTGGGGGAGCGGACGAGCGGTTGGTACGGGCGGTCGACTGCGATTCCAGGGACCCTGCCAGGCTTGCGACCAAGGCCGAGCAGCAAGAGCTCGCAGCAGCCGAGCCACCAGAATCAAGGCCAGGCCCAAGACACTGGCTTTCAGCAGCAGCAGAGCCAACGTGGGTAGCCAGGCAAACAGCCCGGCGAGTGCCATGGCGAGCAGTCCCAGCACGGCGGGATGACGAAAACCTGGAACGAACCACAACAGCCAGCCCAAGAGGAGCGTGAACCCGGAAGCACCCAGCACTAACAACGACCGCGGGATGACCAGCAGTTCGACCGGCGCGAGACTGCCGAAGCTGCTAAAGAGGTACTCGTTCGCTTCCTCCGGTAAAGCCGCCTGCGGCTGCACGTCGATCCAGCGCTCCAGACTCGCTTGCCGAGAACGACGAATGGCATCATCAGCGGCATCGGCAGCGGACCAAGCGGACGACCAAGCAGCGGGCCAGACCGTAAGCCGCTGACTATCGGGCGTCCAGCGCTGCGGCGCCCAGATCAAGAACCGATCGCTGGGCAATACCAGCTGCCAATACTGACGCACGGCGGGAGCAGCTCCCACAACTTGCGGAAATTCCATGGTTGAACGCTGAATCGCGGAGGCCGAAGTCTCGAGCCGATAAGACAATTCCAGCAGCCACTCGCGCCGCTCGTCCCGCTCCCCCAAGTCAACTCGCAGTAGTCCCTCCGCCAACGTTTGCGGCATGATTCGCAGGCCATTCAGCGCCACGACTAAATCGGTCATCTGAGTTTCACGCGGCACTCGGATGTCAACTTGACTTTGCCCAGTCGACAGGCGCCAGGCAACTCGATCTTGTCGCACCCAGCGATCCTGCCAGGTTTGCAACCACGCTTTAAGAATCTGTGTGTCGCTCGGCAGTTCCGCTGGAGACGTAGCGCTGCGGAGCGTGACACCATCGACAGCAGCGACCGTGTGGAAGGCGAGCTCCCGTGGATCGCTACGCACCGTCTCCGCCAGAGTTCTCGTCCAAGCGCGATCGGCGACTTCCAGTCGCGGGGAGTTCGTCGAAGTCAACGACAGATCATGTCGCGTGATTTGAGTGTGAGGATCGGCGGCCGGTCCCACCAGCGGAATGCGCCACGCCGGCTCTTCGCGCTCCATCTCGCCTTCCGCCGGCGACTTCATCGCCATCGCCGCGCCACGTTCCCATTCATACCGCACTCGCAGATTCACCGGCCCCAGCTGCTCGCCAGGCAAGTCCACATGAGCGACCACGGTCGCTGGCGCATCGGCATCCGGTGGCGGCAAAGTCACGCGCAGCGGCACCGCTTCCAGTCCCTCGCGCCACCACTCAATGCGCACCTTTCCCGGCTGTAGCAACTCACGCGCAATCGCGATGGGCAACTGCCGAGCGGCAGCGTAATCGATCTGATAATTGAGCTGCTGTTCCACAAGTGCACGCCGCTCATCCCACTCGATCCGCGATCGCACTCCCACCGTCAAGCTCCGTTGACGACGCTCGACCAGCGCCAGAAAACGAGGCTGAGTGACTTCACCACGCCATTCGTAGCAGAGTGCCGCCGAGTACTGTTCGGGAGGCCGTCGCTCCCAATCGGTTGGCAAAGGTTGAGCCAGTAGGCCTGGCATCTCGCTCGCGCGGGGCGTGACAAGGAGGGCCGGATCGGGCAGCACAATCAGCCGCGCAGTCGATAACAAGGTGCCTTCGGCTGTGGGCAGCGCAAGTTCCACGGAGCTGTTATCGCTGGACGAAAATGGAGTTGGTCGAGTCGCCACCACGCGTAGCTCGAAGTCTTGCAAGCCATTCACACCATCCAGGGCTAAGGGAATGACAAGCGGTGAGTTCTTTTCGCGGGCTAAAGCCTCTTCGCGAATGAACTCCGCCGGCTCGACACGCTGCACCTGCCAGCCAGCCAGATTAATCTGCAATCGCGTGGCGACCGGCCCCCGCACTCGATACTTCAAAATGGCCTGCAGCTGAGTTTGCTGCGGCCCGACCGATACCACATAGAGCGGTTCGACGCCCACGCGCGTTTGTCGCGGCTGCACCCGCACACGCAGCGAACAAGGTTGACGATAGAACTCGAAGCGCGCCGAGTTTCTTGGGGAACGAGCGGCTTCGGGCAGGTCGAGCGGCAGGACGAATTGACCCGCCTGCCAATCCACCGACCAATCACCCTCCACTAAACATTCAATCTGACCAAATTGGCGGACCGCCCCCAGCACCTCGAAGCCAGCCGTCTCAAACGTTTCCTCGACCGCCGTCGCCGGTGGCGGCAAGACCGCTCGTAACCGCACTTCCAATTGATTGCTATTCTTCGCGTCGGGAATCACTTCCACAATCTTTCCCGCTGGCGCGGCGGCCGTGTTTCCAACGCCTGAAATCGGGATCACTCGATAGCCGGTTTCGTTGAGCGGAAACCATTCGAGGCCCGGTGGCAAGCGCACCCGAAACGCCTCCAGCGGCGCACCATACCCACGCACCTTGATGCGCGCCTCGCTCGTCACTCGCTGCGGTCCCTCCACTCGTACCGTCACCTGACTGCTCGCTTCTAGCGTCGCCGCAGAGTTCGCGGGGGTCCGCGCTGAACCGCGCCATTGAATCACGATTTCATCCGCCAAGCCCGCCGCCTGCAGCTCGGTGCGCTGGTCGGCCAGTGGCTTGAGGCCCAGCAAAGTCGCGGGTTCGGCAATCTCGGCCACCACATCGGGACCCGGAAACAGAAGTTTCAGTTCCGAAGTCGTGGCAGTCGGAGATTGAAACTGCAAGCGATAGCCATCACTGAGGGCTCGCACCGGAACCACTAAATCGAGCGATAAGGTATGCGGCTGATCGGAACGATCGCGAATCCAGGCCACCAAGCCTTCTCCCTCCCGCTCCCGCTCCACAAAAAACGAATCGCCACCGTCGTAGCGGGGCTGAGCGACCAGCGCCGCTCCCTGCAACTGCAGCGGAACTCGCACCCACTGCTCAGACTTCACCACCAATCGCAGATCGCAGCGCAGCTGGGCACGCTGCGGATCGACGGTGCCCGTCACACTGAGATGCTGGACGACATATTTTGGCGCCGTCACGGTCGGTGCAAAACGTTTCTCTAGATCGTACAGGCGTTTGAAATCCTCATAGGAAAAATCAGGCACCGGCACATATCGGCCATTTCCATCGCGCAAGTAGAAGACGTCAGGCAACGTCGCCCGCAAGCCTCGCGACTCCGGAAATTCAATCCGCGGTTTTTCCGTGGCTGGCTTTTCCGTAGCTGGTTTTTCAGCGGCTGGTTTTTCCGTGGCTGGTTTTTCCGTGGCTGGTTTTTCCGTGGCTGGTTTTTCAGCGGCTGGTTTTTCCGTGGCTGGTTGTTCAGCGGCTGGTTTTTCAGCGGCTGGCTTTTCCGCAGGTTCCTGGGCCTGGATCGAGCGCGTCGAAGCCGGTCCGACCAGACTGACCGGCAACAGCAAAAACAAAAACAAAAACAGCAGCGTCAGGAACCGTCGTGGTGAAAGCAGCCGAGTGTCGTGCTGGGGACATGGGCGACCAGCGTGCGCGACGGGGCTGACGCGCAGGAGACAAGTTCGAGTTTTCGCGACGGGTGTGGGCACGATAAACCCCAAGCAACACAAGAACGAGTGAGGTTAGATAAGAACCCGCAGGAAAAGACTTCCACTGCAGTTTACCTAACCGCACCAGCTTCTCATAGCATGAACGACTATCGCTCGGCAGACCTCACCGCCGTGGAATTGGCGGAAAGCCAAGAGTTCTTGGGAGACGATAGCGATCAACGCGAGTGCTCGGGCGCGAACAAGAAAACTCAAGTTTACGAAGATGACTCGGCACGCGCCAGCACGTGGCGAGCACAATCGTGAAGTTCAGGGGTGGCTGAGGCGAGTAGTTCGGGGCGTTCGAGATCAAGTGGGCCGCCACGCAGATTGGTCACCACTCCGCCCGACTCCTCCACAATTAAGATTCCGGCGGCTGCATCCCAGCTCTTGACCGCCGTGGCCCAGTAACCGTCAAGTCGGCCGGCGGCGACGTAGCAGAGGTTGAGAGCGCAGGAGCCGAGTCGGCGGATCGACTGACATTCATGCAGCATTTCGACAAACCGAGTAATTTCGGGCGAACCGCGGGGGACGCTGGCGGCAAAGCTAGCAGCGATCATGGCTTGCGACAAAACGCGGCAGCGGCTGGTCTGCAGCGGGCGATCGTTAAGCCAGGCACCGCCACCCCGAACGGCTGAAAAACATTCGTTCAAAATAGGGTCGAAAACGGTGCCCACTAGAATCTGATCATGGTGAGCCAGAGCAATGGAGACGGCCCAGTTGGGCATGCCGTGCACATAATTCGCGGTTCCGTCCAGCGGGTCGACGATCCAGCGATAGGCAGACGAAAAATTTTGGTGGCTCTGGAGCCCCGAGTCGGCCGGGCACTCCTCTTCCCCCACAAACCGATGCTCGGGGAACTCTTCGCTGAGCAGTTTTTGAATGGCTAGTTGCGACGCAAGATCAGCCTCCGTAACCAGATCGCGTGGCGACTTCTCGCGGGCGGTGAAGCGGTCGCGCCAGTCCATCAACACCGCTCCACCGAGTCGAGCGGCTTGTTGGCAGACGGTCAGGAACTGTGCGTAGGGGATATCTGCATTCATAATTTGCGACCAAACACTGGACTCTATTACCGCGCCTGATAAGATCCCAAGAGTGGTTAGTGAATTTACCCAGTCCTAGTTCCGGTCAAAAGACCGTTGTTTGTTTGCGGTCCGATTCGTTACACTTATCAGCTCTCTGTTCCGGCCCCGCTTGTCGCCTTGCCCGCGACAGCGGGGTTTTTTATTGTCCGTGGTGGGCGGATCAAGCGGCGCTGTTATGACCTGAACGGACCCTTTGGACAAGCAGGTGAGCGGTATATGTGGAAATTGTCGAACGGGCTGGCCCAATGGAGCGACTCCCGGTGCGCGGCGGAATTGAATCTCCAAGCCCCTCGGGTGGGTCTGCAATGGACGCGCTGGCCCTCGGCAGCGGCTGAAGCCGTTTGCCGGGCCACACGAGCCCTCACCTGGCAACCCCAACTGCCACTCGTCGACCACTACATTCGCGGCACCGACGTGGTGGCCAGCTACGCCGACACCGCTCGCACAATGGTCGCCGAATGCTACTGGCGACTGCTCCAAGACGACTCGCCAGTCATCGGCTGGGAATGGATCATCTCCGTGCAAACCAGCCTCCTGGATTGTCACCCCGACGTGGAAACTCGCACGACCCTGCCGCCCGGCGAACTGCTGGTGAGTAACGAACCGCAGGTCGCCGGCTTCCGCGCTGCGACGCCCGCTGCAACGCCCGCTGCGACGCCCGCTGCAGTCGCGCGGCTCGTGCGGCCGGCGGGATCCGATTACAGCTTGGTCGAACTGTTCTTTCCCGGAGATCAAGCGAGCTGGGAGCTGCGCGAGACTGCAGGGTCGGACCTGTCGTGGCTGGTGCACTGGCAGGTCGATGCACTCGAAAAAGGCGTGATTCGTCGCTGTCGAGCACGGGCGTGCTGGGTTCCGCGTCAGGACGATGAACAATGGGCGAGTCGCTGTTGGCGCTCCCTGCTTGATTCCCCGTTGCCGCTCACCGTTTAATTTCCGTTTCATTTCACTCACCGTCGCCTAGCCCCCTGAGTGTCCGCATGTCACGTGAGCTTCGTCAGCGTTTGTTGGAACAACTGGACTCCATCGTCCTCATCGATCCGCACACCCATATCAATGCTCTTGAACCAGCTTCCCGCACGCTGGCCGATATTCTGGGCTATCACTATTACACCGAGCTGGCTCATTCGGCCGGCTTGCGACGAGAGGAGATTGAAGAGCCAGGCATCTCGCCGCGCGAGAAAGTGCGACGACTGGTCACTCACCTGGGTCCGCTGGAGAACACGATTCAGTCGAGCTGGCTGGTGGAGATGGCACAGCAGTTCTTTGGTTTAAAGGACGAGCGGCTCACGCTGCAAAACTGGGAAGCGGTTTATGATCGAGCCGAAGAGGTGATGTCGGGAGCGGAATGGTCGACCGAAGTGTTGCGGCGCAGCGGGATCGAGGCGGTTTTCCTGACGAATGAATTTGATGATCCGCTAGTTGGTTTTGATACCTCGATCTACGTCCCCTGCTTGCGCACCGACGATTTAGTTTTTCATTTCGCGAAACCGGAAGTGAGGGAGCGACTGGAACGCGTGTCGGGCCATGCGGTCGACGACCTCGTCTCGCTCCTGACCGCCATTCGTGGTCGATTCCAACATTTTGTCGCTCGACAGGCACGTGCTTGTGCGATTTCACTGCCACCCGATTTTTCCCCAACCAGGGTGAGTGAAGGACGCGCGGCGACGGCGCTGGCCAACATCTGCCAGCACGGGGTGAATGCCGCGGAAGGCGATCGCCGAGCCTTGGGGCAGTTCATTTTCTGGACGCTGGCCGCCTGCTGCGATGAATTTCACTTGCCCTTCGACTTGATGATCGGCGTCAACCGTGCGGTCTACACCAATGGCGTTTATCAAGGACGTGATTTATACGACAGCCGCGTATCGTTGATTCAGTATCGTGAACTATTCAACGCGTTTCCCGAGGTCACATTTCCGATCTCGGTACTCGCCAGCGTTACGAATCAGGAACTGACGAGTTACGCCTGGATTTTCCCCAACGTGGTGACCAACGGGCACTGGTGGTATTCCAACACGCCCACGTTTATCGAGCATGATCTGGCAGCGCGGCTCGAGGCGGTCCCGCAGACCAAGCAAATCGGCTATTACAGCGACATGTATAAGCTGGAGTTCGCCGCGCCGAAGTTTGCCATGTACAAACGAATTTTGGCGAAGGTTTTGGCGGAACGATTTGTGATCGATCGCGGCTGGTCCGAGACTCGGGCCGTCGATCTGGGACGACAGATCCTACGCACGAACGTCGAGCAGCTTTTCCAGATTCCAAACAATGGTGTCGACACCTCGGGAAAAGTGCAGTAGCGGCTCACCGGTGACTTGCAGCCCGTGCGCGGCCAGCAGATAGCCAGGATCGACGGTGCCCTGAGCACGCTGCAGGGGCCACGGTACATGATGCACGTCCACGCGATAGATCGTGCCGCGCGAGTCTTGAGCATAGAGACAGTAGCGTTCGGCGAGGAACGCTTCCAGCGAACCGGGACTAGCGGCGAAGGTATCTGAAACCGGGCGGTACTGCGCGTGAAACTGCTGGTCGTCCGGTGTATCAGGGCGACGAGCGCGGTAGTCAAATGTCCCGTTCCGCTCGGCAATCTCAATATCAGCTAAGTAATACGGCAAATGGAAGAAGCGGCGAGCGGCCCAGACGGCGATTCGTTTGGTGGCGTCCAGGCTGAGGAACCAGACGCCAGGCTTGCCATCCCGCTCCACGTACAGACGCACATTCAGCTCGGGAAATGCCGACAGTCCCGGAATATCGGGGCAGCCGCGCGGAGCAATCCCAGCCATGCGAAACGGCACGACACCGATCCAGGAGCTGCCTTGAAACTCCTGCACCTGCAGCTCGGGGGGAACCAGCGGACGCAACTGCTCCGCCGGTATGGGCCAGTGGGCGAAGAGTAAATCGAGCCAGCTTTGACGACCAATCCAGGGGCCGCGCGGGATCGCCCACGGACGATGGTCTACGCGCGACAGGGAAGAATGAGCCATGGGTATGTGCTGTTCGTGGAAAAAAGTCGCGGGAGAACGTGACGGGAGCCGCAATCAAGGTGCCGCAAACAAGGTGCCGAAATCAAGGTGCCGCAATATGGGAGTAGCGTGTACGAGTCGCAGGGGGGTTATTTTTTGTTGAGCAGTACGATGGTGGCGATGCCCAGCACAATCAAGCTGAAGACCATCATAAAAACGTTTTTCGCGCGTCGTCGCTGATCTTTTTCCTCCGGCGTCAGTCGCCGAACTTCGACCTTCTTCCCACCTTTGTACACGGTTTTCGTCTCTTCCCAATGCAAGTCCACATGCGACGGATCGGCCGGCACCGCGATGGGGCGGGCGGCGTCGAGCGGCTTTGGCGAAGCAGAAACGGGAAGCGGCACCGGAAGCGGCACCGGAAGCGGCGTCGAGCCCGCCGGTGAGGAGACCGGTAGCGGCGACGATGTGGGTAGCGGCGACGATGTGGGCAGCGGCGACGAAGCTGGCGAGATGGGGGCGGGCGAGGTGGGAATCGGCGG
>JBJSXJ010000128.1:0-7785 GCA_046086325.1 Planctomycetota bacterium
CGCCAGAGCATGAACAGCGCCAGCATCAGGGCCAGCGCGGTGCCCACGATGCCGACGGGCTTGATCCAAGTAAGTCGCGGGCGAGAGCGCATTTGAGCTAATCGCGTGGCACCGCCCAGGGAGCGATCGGGATCGTCGGGCTGAGTCTCCAGGATCGTCTTGGCCACCGTCACGAGTTTATGAATATGGTCTTCTAGAGGCGTGGTGAGTGCGTCGAGCCAGTGCGGGGCACTCAAGAAAAACTCGAGTGACTTCGACGGCTTAATGTCTTCCACTCGAAACGGAATCACCGGGATCCCTTTACTCACTCCACGTTCTACTTCTCGCAGTACGTGCGGTGAGGCGTTGGAGGAGGCCGACAAGACGATCACCATCATGCGGCTAGCATTAATCGCATTCAGAATCGACTCGGCATATTCCTGCCCGGGTCGAATATCGCGCGGAGCGATCCAGCAGCGAATACGCTCCTGTTCCAAGATGGCGCAGATCGCATCAGCGATCGGTTTGTCCTTGGAAGAATACGAGATGAACACATCGCGTAGGGAGGTAGCTAGGACGATATCTTTCGTCGGCGTCGTTGCTGGTTTGTGAGCGGATGTTGACGCTGGTTTGGTAGCGGACTTGTTGCTGCTTTGAGTGGACGTTTTAGCTGGAGTTGTGGTGATTGGCTGAGTCGTGGTCTTGGGAGCAGGTTGGCGGGAAGATGAACTTGCAGGTTGGGTGGCCGGTATTGCGGTGGGTGCGCTGCCGGCACTAGGCGTCGCGGGCCGCGTAGAAGGCGTGGAATTCGTGGCGAAGGGGTTACCGGTCACCGGAGTCACCGGAGTCACCGGAGTCACTGGAGCTGCCGGAGTCACTGGAGCTGCCGGAGTCACGAGGGTCACCGGAGCGAACGGCGAGGCATTCGTCGGCGTGTCATCCAGGATCAGCGTCGCCGTGACGATATCATCATTTGTGGCGCTGTCGCCGGCCTTGTCTGCCGTCGCCCCTTTCGACTCGGCATTTGCTCCGGCTTCACCCAAGAGTCCTCGTACCTTGGTTGCTCGATAGCGTTTCTCCGAGCCTACTTCCCAGACGGTGTCGGTGGGAGCGATCTTGCCGGCGGCTGCCAGCGCTCGGAGCGCTCGCCCGGACACGGGCCCATGGGTTACACCCTGAGACTCATAGTGATATTGCCGCGAGGAGCTCGATGCATTCATACGTCACATCTTCGGTGGGCCAAATTGCTTGTAGTACCGATCATGGTACGGATTGGTAGCTGGGCCAATTGCATCCTCATTTACCAGCCGTGGCTGGACTTCGTCCCACCACCGATCATAGGCAGCTCGCAGTTGCTTTACTACGTCGGGATGCTGATCACTCACATCGGTTTTCTCGCCGCGATCTTGGGCGAGGTCATAGAGTGCGCGGTTTTCCACGAGTCGATAGCGCTGATTGCGAATCGAACAGTTTCGATATTTCGCCTCCGCGACTTGGCCTTTTTCCCAGCGACCGACGTGCGTGACGAGTGTGCGATCGGTCCATGGGGCCTGTGGATCGAGTAGCAGGGGCAATAAACTTCGACCTTCGACTTGGTCCCGTAAACGAGGATTGCTCAGCGGCATGAGTCGCGCCATATCGGCCAGCGTGGGCAAGACGTCGATATGAGCGGCGAGTTGCGTGACATCAACACCAGCGGGCAGCGTCTTAGGCCAGCGCCAGAATGAGGGCGCGTGGGTGCCACCCGAATACATCGTTACTTTGCCACCGCGATATCCGCCGCTGTAGTGGTGAGTGTGTGTACCACCGTTATCGCTGAGAAAAATCACGAGCGTTTTCTCGGCAGCTTTTTCTCGGTCGAGGAATTCCAGCAAGCGTCCGATATTTTCATCAATGTTCGTGATCATGCTGTAGTAGGCCACGTCGCCGGGACTCAACGCTTTACCGTTGATGCTCTTCCCCTGATACAGCTCATCGTACTTCGGCCCGGGACTCACCAGCGGCGCGTGGGGCGCGTTCGGTGTGATCATGACAAAAAAAGGATCGTAAGCTGTGCTGGCCTTGAGATTGTCAGGATTACTTTCGGCGTGCCGTTGGCCACTCAGTCGAGCAGCCATCCACTTCATGGCTTGGTTAAAAAACAGATCGGTGCAGTAGCCTTTAGTCGTGGAAAAACGTGTATTGTGCCAGAGCGTTGGGTCGTGATACTTGTTGTTCGGCGCGTCGCCACAACTGCCGGGATACGTTTGGCCAATCCCACCCGCGCCATGAATGAATACTTCGTGAAACCCGCGCCGCTGCGGCTGATAGGCATCTTCGTCGCCGAGATGCCATTTGCCGAAGATCGCCGACAGATAATCACGGCCTCTCAGCACTTGCGGTAAGGTGATCGTATCCAGTGCCAGACGCTCGCGCTCCTGAATCGTATGCGTCACTCCATTTTTAAACTCATGTCGCCCGCTGAGCAGCGCGGCGCGAGTGGGCGAGCAAGTGGGACTCACATGGAAATCGGTGAACCGTACACTCTCGCGATGCAGGCGGTCCAAATGCGGTGTTTTCACGAGCGGATGACCGTGGGCACCGATATCGCCCCACCCCATATCATCCGGCATGACTAAAATGATGTTGGGTGGTCGTCCCCCGCGGAGTCTCGGGGGGAGCGATTTCTGCGGTGTCTCATCGGCAGGCAAACCAGTTGCTGCACCCAGCGCGACCATCAGGCTCCAGACCCACATCCAAGACCGCAGCCGTTTTTCGCTACGCGCGACCAGTTGGCGATGCTCCAGCTTCATCCGCGAGTCCTCCTGAAATAAAAGTGACATGCCACGGTGGATTATCGCGGATCGCAGGGCGAAATCAATCACGATCAGCGGTCGCTGTCATGGTGACAGCCGCACGGAGTCGTCGCTTGACGTCACTCCACAGGAAACCCGAATAGACGATTTTTCCAGCACTACGCCGGTATGTTCGTCAGCGGAAATCGCGCGCGGGTGAATGGAGCGGGCCGAGGGTGTGGGAGAGATCTTCGAGGCGATTGACGACCAGATGGATGACGGAATCACGCCGTTCGAGTTTGCCGTGAGCGATCCAGGCGGGGCTACGACGAGCGATCGTGTAATACTGTTCCCAGACCTTCTGACGAATCACCAGATTGGCCGCTCCGGTTTCATCTTCCAGAGTGACAAAGGTGATACCGCGAGCGGTGCTGGGTCGTTGACGCAGCAGCACCAACCCAGCCACGCGCACTTGCCGATCGGGCATCGTTTGTGCCAGGCTGGCCGCCGTGCGAACACGTAACCGAGTTAGTTGTTCGCGAAAGAAACTCAGCGGATGAGCCTTCAGCGATAAGCCGGCCGTACGATAGTCGGCAAATACTTGATCGATGCTCGACATGACGGGCAGGCTGGCTGGTGGTTCTTCGTCCTCCAGTCCCAAAAGCAGTGGTTGGTCAACTGCCTTCTTCTCTTGTGCCAGTGCCTCCCACAAGGCCGCTCGACGATCTAATTGCAGTGACCCAAAGGCATCGGCATCGGCCAAGTGACTCACCATCGCTCGGCCTAGTTTCGTACGTGCGGCGAAGTCGTCGAGGGAACGGAACGGACCTGCAGCCGAGCGGGCAGCTAGAATCTCATCGACTACTCGACGCGCTACCCCGCTCAGCAATCGCAATCCGAGTCGGAGTTCATCTTTGCCGGAGTGACCTTCGAGTGTGCAGTCCCACTGGCTGTGATTGACATCCACCGGATGCACTCGCACTCCATGCCGACAGGCATCCTGAATCAGTTGAGCGGGCGCATAAAAACCCATCGGCTGGCTATTGAGCAGAGCGGCGGTAAAGGCGGCGTGATAGTATCGTTTCAGCCAAGCGGAAACATAGACGAGAAGGGCAAAACTAGCCGCATGAGATTCGGGAAAACCATATTCACCAAATCCTCGAATCTGAATAAACACCTGTTCGGCAAATTCGCGACTCAATCCCCGCTCTTCCATGCCCGCGAGCAGTTTGCGGCGAAATTGATCGATGATCCCGGGACGTCGCCACGCTCCCATCGCTCGTCGTAGTTGATCCGCTTCACCGGGAGTGAAACCGGCGGCTACCACTGCCAGACGCATCGCTTGCTCCTGAAACAGGGGGACGCCGAGTGTCTTGTGCAAGACTTCACGCAGTGCTGGGGTCGGGTAAGTGACGGGTTCGCCGCCACTGCGCCGTCGCAGATAGGGATGGACCATTTGTCCCTGAATGGGGCCTGGTCGCACAATCGCCACTTCGATGACCAGGTCGTAAAAGCAGCGCGGCTTGAGTCGCGGCAGCATACTCATTTGAGCGCGACTTTCAATTTGAAACACGCCCATGGTGTCGGCCTGCGAGATCATGTCGTAAACTCGTGAGTCTTCGGCGGGGATGTTGGCCAGAGTGAGTTGCCGACCATGTCGCTGCTGGATCAGCGCGAAGCATTTACGAATGGCGGACAGCATGCCTAAGCAGAGACAATCGACTTTCAGAATGCCGAGTTCATCGAGATCATTTTTATCCCATTGAATGACGGTACGATCAGCCATGGCGGCATTTTCAATGGGAGCTAATTCACAGAGTGGACCGTGAGTGATGACCATGCCACCTACATGCTGTGACAAATGACGCGGGAAACCGATCAGTTCCGAGATTAAATGGATGAGGCGCTGGCCGAGGGGCGAGTCGGGTTCGAGTCCGACCTGCGAGCATCGTTCGGCCAGCCGTGGTTCATGACGATAGCCCTCCACTTGCTTGGCTAGCGCATCAACTCGATCCAGTGACAAGCCGAGTGCCTTCCCCACATCGCGCACGGCGCTGCGGGCACAGTAGGTGATGACAACAGCCGTCAGTCCGGCACGTTCACGACCATATTTTTGGTAGAGATACTGCAGCACTTCCTCGCGGCGTTCATGTTCGAAATCAATATCGATATCGGGCGCCTCGTTGCGCTCGCGACTCACAAATCGCTCGAATAACACATCGCTGCGAGCGGGATCGACAGACGTGACACCGAGGCAATAGCAGACGGCAGAGTTGGCAGCGGAGCCGCGGCCTTGGCAGAGGATGCCTCGGCGGCGCGCGAAGCAGACCATATCCCAGACCGTCAAGAAATAAGGTTCATAGTGCAATTCGGCGATAATCTGTAACTCATACTCCAGCAGTTCGCGGACTTTAGCGGGAATGCCCTCGGGGTATCGCTGCCGCGCGCCTTCCCAGGTGGACTGATTCAAGTAGCTGGCGGGAGTGTGACCAGCGGGCACCAGTTCCTCGGGATATTCATATCGCAGTTCAGCGAGTGAGAAGTGGCAGCGATCGGCGACTTCGCGAGTGCGTGCCAGGAGCGCGGGAGCGGCTGCAAAGGCGGTGTGTAGTTGTTCCAGCGAACGCAGGTAGCGCTGAGCGTTGGGAAAGCGGCGAGCGGCGAGTTGGTCGACGGTGGTGCCGAGTCGGATGGCGGTGAGGACTTCGGCGAGTGGTTGGCGCAGGGGCAGATGATAACGCACGTCGCCGGCGGCGATCAGCGGCACGTGGGTCTGCTGAGCGAGTCGTTGCCATTCGGCCAAGCGTCGCTCATCGTCCGGCCCATGAAACAGCTCGGCCAGCAGATAAAGCCGATCGCCAAATAATTCCCGATAGGTAAGTAAGTTGTCGGTGGAGAGCTCGGTTGAGGGCAGAACGCCGGCGATCAGGCCAGTCGAGTAGGTCGCGAGATCGTCCAGTGAGATGAGGCATTCACCCTTCGTCGCGCGGCGCCGTCCGACGGTGAGTAAGCGGCAGAGGCGAGCGTAGGCGGGGCGATCGGGGACCCAGACAACCAGAGGCGGAGCATCGGTGAGATGCAGTTCGGCACCGACGATCAACTTGATCGGCAGCTGTTTGGCGGCGGTATAAGCCCGGACGATGCCGGCGAGGCTATTGCGATCGGTAATGGCCAGTGCTTGATAACCGAGTTCCGCCGCGCGGGGCAGCAATTCATCGGCATGAGCCGCTCCTTCCAAAAACGAGAAGTTGGTTTTGCAATGCAATTCCGCGTAAGGAAACATAGGTGTCAATCCACTTCAAGAAAAAAGACCATGGAGAAACCAGTGCAGATGAGTGGGCCCGGGCACGAGATCGCGGTAGAGCCAAAAGCGCTGCCCAGAACTCGTTTCCACTCGGTAGTAATCACGACGTCGGGAGGGACCGCGCCACCACCCCGTTTCAATTCGCTCGGGACCCCAATAGCGAGTCACTCGCCAGGGCTGCTGCTGCCACTGGAACGAAGCGGGAGGGCCATCATGAGCGAGCGCGACGACCGCAATTGCTTCGGGTGGATGTCGCAATTCACAGGGGCGAGCGGCGACGCTACCGAGCGGGCCGAGTGAGGCAAGTTCTTCGATCGGATCGAGTGCTGAAGGGGCTGCAGGCACAGCAGGCGAGGTGCGTGCGGCACGTGTAGTGCGGGTGGGATGGGCAGGACGTTTGGAACCTGCAGACGGTTTGGGGCGTGCGGAGCGTTTACCACCCACTGCCGGTTCGTAGGTAAAGGCCGACTCTGGTAACGCTTCGCGCCGCAGTTTCGGACGCAAGACGGCGGTTAATCCCAAACGACTGCTCAGTCGTTCCAAGAGGTCGCCCAGTTGTCGTTCAGAATCCAGCGAACGATCGTGATCGGCAAAGAGCAAGCCTTGGCGAGTTTCGAGCGTGGCCGTCAACGCGGCTCGTAATTGCAAGCGGCCAATCGCTTGTGACCAGCGACGCTGCTCCCACTGCGTGGTCAGCAATTGCAGGATATGGCGCGGCGAAGCGGTGGGACGAAAGAGTCCGACGGAACATTCGATCGGCGCATGACCGGCACAGTCGAGTCGGACATCGAGTCGTAAGATGCCCTCCGAACGTTGACTCAACTCGCGCGTTAAATCCACCAGCAAGCGTTCCGCGAGCAGTTCGAGTACCTGGACATCCTGCGTGGGCTCCTCCAGACAATAATCGACTTGGTAGCGCGGCGGTGGTCGTAGCGGTTCGATCTGTTCGAGCTGGAGTCCTTGGGCTTGATCGAGTCGCTGTAGGAGCTGAGGGCCGAGGCGCGAGGTGAGTGCAGAGCGGGGGATGGTTTGCAACTGCGCGATCTGGTGGATACCTAGCTGACGCAGCAGTTCCACGGTCTCGGGGGACAGTCGCAAGGCGGTCACGGGTCGATCGGCGAGTGCCTGTGGGAGAGTTTCTGGAGTCAGGATTTCGATGGGGGGCTGCAGTGAATTGGGCTGCAGTGAGTTGGGCTGCAGTGAATTGATCTGGCGGCGTGGAAACATTGCGCAGGCCCAAGCGGCGCCAATGGTCGGCCCAATCGCCACTCGTCCCCAATACTGCTGCGCTCGACAGGCGTCGATAAGCTGCTGGGCGAGTATTTCTTCGCTGCCGAAGAGGCGTCCGATGCCGGTGACATCGAGGAGCAGGTAGCGATGAGAGGTGGGGGTGGTGGGGGTGGGTGCTGAGCTGGCGCCACTGAGTGTTTGCCAGCCCACGAACGGACTGAAACGCTCGCAATCCAGCGCCAGTTGGTGGAGTGCTGCTTGATCGGCGTCTGGGTCGTGAGGCAGGAAGTGGGGGCGGGCTGTGGTGGTGTGTCGTCGAGCGAGTGCGCGGGCTTCGGTCAGGGGCATGCCAGGGCGCACGCCAACGTGCCAAGCGCGCCGAGAGCAGGCGGTCACGAGTTCGCCACGTCGCGCATCGCGCTGATGGAGCACGAGCAGCGTCTGGCCGCTGCCGCTGCCGCCGCTGCCATGGTCCGGCGCGGGCTGCGCATTCGGCTC
>JBJSXJ010000129.1:0-10580 GCA_046086325.1 Planctomycetota bacterium
TCGTGCCGCGAAGGTTTAGCGCTTTGGTGCCAATCCCGAAGTGGGAAGTGCGGCGGGCCTCGCGCTGGTGGACTGCCACGAGTGCGGTCTTGGCCCCTGAATCGGCACTCGGGGCGCTCCTCAGCGTTGCCCTATCCTCCGCTCCGGCCAGTTACGGTTGTAGTCCCCAGTTGTTCCTCAGGCAACTGCGTTCGCGGCGGAGCGGCTTTGTTGTCTTCGCGCGCGAGCTTCCTCCAGTATTTGATCGCGCTGCTCCGCCATCATTTTTCCCAAGATCGATTCATCGATTTCGACGCTAATGGGATGGTAATCCCCTGAAAATGTGGACCCGAACCAAAAACTTAATCCAAGTTGTCACACGGTCGCGAATAGAGAGTGGCGATACAGCATGGCGATACAGGGTGGCGAAGCCATTTCCCAAGGGTTAGCCACGAAACTTGGCGTACGACGGGACTCAGGGTCGATTCCAACGTAAAGGGGGAGTCATGTTACATTTGACGGTTCCTGGTTTGAACGTCGGGGGAAATGCCTGGGAGCAAGAGGCGCTGGCGGCACGACATCTGCCGCGACCGCCGCCGAACCATCGTCAACGTGCTCCACTCGCACCAAGCTGAAAGGCAGTCATAATACGTAAATCAAGATTGCTGGGAGTGGGTGACAAATAGGACCGACGAGTTCATGGTGGACCTGGATAACGAAAGTGGTGAAAGCCCGGCTGGTTTGGGACTTGATCACGGATCTGCGACCGAGGATTGGGACAATCTTGTTTCATCCTCGGTTGCGGGTGATCAACGTGCCCAGGCCACACTTGTTAGCGCCGTAGCGTTGCTTTCCCGCAGCTATTACCGGCGACGTGGGTTGCTGCCTGGCGATGCCGAGGAGTTAGCAATTTCGACGATCTCGGATGTGATCATGTCGTTGGATAAATACCGTCCTGGATCGGGACACTCATTCAAACGTTGGTTGTATGGCATCTGTCGACGCAAACGCGCGGATGAGTTTCGGCAGCGATATCGACTCGGTGTTGTAACTTTGAACGAATCACAATTAGCCAATCCTGTTGTGCCGGAGCCAGCTCCCGAGGTCTCATCTGTTCCTCTGGAAGCGCTGGCCGACGCCTTAGCGATGTTAACCGCCGAGGATCGCCACTTGATCGCCGCTCGGCACCGGCGAGTTTCTGTGGAATATCAGCAGTTGGCGCTCGAGTTGAACATCAGTCCCGCACTGTGTCGCAAACGTTTTGAACGAGCGATGAAAAGGCTGCGCCGAGTGCTGGAGCAGGATCCTCGAACCGCCGCTTGGCGCGCTAAATTCGTGACAACAGCAGCTGAGCGACACTCGCCAATGATGCCATCCGATTCCAGCTAGCAGCACTGAGGACAGCTCCGTTCGCACGACAGTGACCTCCCAGAGATACCATTATGAATTCCGAGGAACGTACCGATGTTTGGCTGGAGCAACTGCTTCGTGACTTTGCAAGTGCTCCGCTGGGACCTGAGCAGCAGCGGACAACCGACAACTTTCTGGAACGCTGTCGGTCCATCGGGGCAACAGCCTTTGCCTTGCGTTCAGCCCGAACTGCGGGGCCAGAGTTTGATGGCCCAACGCTGACCATCATGGAGCGCCTAGTGCAATATGTCTGCCAAGGGCCGCTGGAACGGCAACCCCTGTTGCGGTCCTGCGGAATCGATGAGGCACAGCCGCTGAGCTCAGCCGTCGGCTGGGGTTCTCTTTGTCGTCATTTAAACATTCCTCGCGATCAGGCCATCGCAGGATATCGAAAACTGATCACGAGCCACTTGGAATTGATGCAGGCACCGCAATTCTCACGCGCACGCGCGAGTCGAGATTTTCGAGCCCATCGCTTTACCGTTTCGTCTACGAGCTCGTCGCATGACGAACCAGCGCTGACCCCACTGAGTTGGCAATTATATCG
This sequence comes from Planctomycetota bacterium, assembly GCA_046086325.1. Lineage (GTDB taxonomy): Bacteria > Planctomycetota > Planctomycetia > Pirellulales > Pirellulaceae > JBJSXJ01. Next base: position 1,937 of record JBJSXJ010000129.1, read on the forward strand.
TGAAGCGGAGCAGAGCTTTCTCGCAGCGTTACAGGCGAAATAGGATTCAACGCAGCGTTTTCGGTGGTACTTACGAAACATCGGATGATCATGGTTACCAATGTCAAAAGCATGTCGACCGACGCGCTCTGTCAACAGCTCAATTCCGGCTGGCCCGTGGTTCGCAATGATGTTTGTGAAGAGCTTGTCAGTCGCTGGGCGCGCCGCCTGGGAGCTCAACTTGTCGAGTCGATAGCGGTTGAATCTGGGGGATACGTAGGCGAAGTCAATTGTGAATCGATTCGTTTGCGCGGCGCCACGAATTGTGCCTTTGTCATCATTCCCTCCGGATTACCGTTTGCCGAATCCTTGCACGCTTGTCGTCGCCAAAGTGGTCAGCGACTCACGATTGTGGCGAGTGAATACTCGACGGAGCACGCCTTGCGAGAGATCCCGGGAAGCCCGCAAATCGCCTACATCAACTTGCACGATTTACGTCGCTACTTGACCGAGCCGCAACCACTCGAACAGTTCAAGAAACTACTACTACAGCACTTCAAAGTTTCGCGACTGAACCCCTATGACACCACGCATCCAGTTGAATCGAACATGTTCTTCGGCCGGAAATCCCTCCTCGATCGAATTTGGAATGAGGAAACAACAAGCTTTGCGATCGCCGGGCCAGGCCGCATCGGAAAAAGCTCAATCCTTCATCAATATGCTCGACGGGTGAGGCGCAATCAGTATGATGATCGTCGCGAGCGTTTGGTGTTCATCGATTGCTATCCACTCCGCTCTCTTGATCCCGATACTCTGGCACAGGAATTAGCGGTTAACTTTACCGCGACAGCGACTGCGAAGAGATCGAACCAGCATACCTTTTTGCACGTGCTGCGTGATGCCAGCCACGAGCGTGGTGGCCCACTGGAGTTATTACTGGACGAGGTCGACTCCATTGCCAGCAATCCAACCTTTCAGCAAATCGGCGAAGCCGTGCGATCTGGCTTTTGCCGTATTCTTGTCTGCGGTAAAGGTGAACTCTATCGGCTCGTGCGTCGCCATGAAAATCAATTCACCCAGCGATTGGAATTACTCTCACCCGAACCACTGGATCTTGACTCAGCGACTCGGTTGCTGCGTGATCCCATGGATGATCTGGGATTCCAGCTCGATACATCGGGCGAGCTCATCAATCGTTTAATGCTGCTCACGGGCCGCAGACCCCACTTGATTCAAGCCTCCGCCAAACGGTTACTCGACTTGGCGATAGAAAAAGAAACGAAAAAAATCAGCGTAGCGTTACTGGAACTCGTCCTGAACGAACTTGTGGAGCGTTTCTATGGCACTTTACCGCTGGAAGATTTTCCCGATGACCTAACCCGCTTGATCACCCTGCTGCTTCTCAGAGCTGGTGGCATCAATGCCACCACCCCTGCTACCCATACACGCGATGACTCGCGATCCGTCACCATTGCATATTTGCAGGAACTGGCGAAGTCGAAACACGTCGACTTATCAGCAGAACGAGCGCTTCAGATTCTGGAAACCATCTGGATTGCCAATATTTTGACACGCGAGGGAACGCAGTACTTTTTGCCTAATGCTTATCTGAGTCGATTCGTCCGTAAATTAGATTTTAATCACGAAATCGATCGCTTAGCTTTGAAGATCGTGAGCGCTTGGAATTCCCGATACAGCCCGTAGCGTAGGTCGAGTATTGCCTGGAGTTATACCATGAGCCAAATCAAATTCCTGTGTCGTAATATGGGGCAAAATTTACGGACGGAACTTAGCGAACTTATTTACCAAAGAAAAAGTTCCGTCATCCTCGGCATGAGGCATCTCGGCAAGTCACAGTTTTTGCGAAAGTTTGCGAAGGATTTAGAACAAGATCCAGCGATTCAAGTAGTCTCCGTTCAGATACCTCACAAGCCCATCATTACCGAAGCGTTTAAAGTCAGGCAGTTAGTACAAGCATCCCTGCCGGATCAGGGTGATCAGGCCACCGCGGCACCGACAAGCACGCCCCCGATATACGACGCCACGGCAGCTCACAAAATGCTGTCCGCGTTGGAGGATCAGATTAAGCAGGATCGTCGCCAGATTGTTCTCTTTATTTCCAACATCGACAGTTTGTCAATTGCCTTAGGGCAAGCGCTTCTGGTTGAAATACAAACCTTGGCGAACCGCGCCGAACATCGCCTCGTGGCTGTCATCACGGGCGAAGTAGACCTACACGAGTTCTTTAGCGGACCTGAATCAACATTAAACTTTGCCGATGATTTTTTTCTCGTCCAAGGTTTTGATCAAGAGGAATTCACCAGTCTTGTTAAAAAACGACCAGAATTAATGGAGTCTCATATCACCAGTGCTCCCGAGCAAATGGAAACAATAACCCGGGCACTGTTTGACTATACAGGTGGCAATCTGCACTATGCGCGCGGTCTGCTTTGGGCTTGGTCGGAACGGTTTTGCAACACGGAGCCAACTGAATATGCCAGAAACGATCTTTCATTCCAAACTTTTATTGGTAGCCACGACGCTATCTCACTGATGCTCGAAATGGGGGTTTTTCAGGATGCCTCTCGGATTCTGCGCAGCGATCAAAGTGCTTGGGAGGATATTCTCAGACTGAACCGAGGCACGACAATCACCATGCAAGATTCTGAGACTTTCAGAAAAGTTGAATTGGCGGGTATTGCCGTCCGCGATCAGGGCTTTTTGAGATATTCTTCCAAAATAACCAGGCAATACGCCACGCAACATTTCGACGACCGGCGGCTGGCGGATATGTACGCCATGGCAGGTAACTGGCCGACGGCTAAACAGTGTTATTCCGCCATGGATATCAGCATGCGAGTGCGACCCTATGGGTCCACCGACCGCACACAGACCATGCATGTTCTGGATGCCACCGCAGCGCAATTGCATGAACTGGCGACCGATCGACGACGCGCAACGTTGGATCGACTGCAGGAGGTCAAATGTCGTTTCCTGCAACTGACTCATTTCCTGTTCGGCGTGGGACGTGTCGAGCGATGGCACTGGAATAAATCATGGACCTTGACTGGCAACGAGGAGTATGGTGTTGCTTTAGAACCACTGGAATTCGACGATACGGCGACCAATGCGAACTGGTCGTCTGACCTCGTCTTTCACGAATCCGAGCCCATCGTTTTTGACCCGCGGGGGCAGTTGCTGGTGGCTCTTCCATCTGCTGATCCGCATCTGCTGGAAATGCTGGTGCTGCATCGTTCTTGCCTACAAACTGTCGTCTATACCGCTGAGCAAAAAGATTTTCTCAGAAAGATTGGTCGGCATTTTCGTGTGGCTTATGAACATATCCTCGAAGTCGCTCGCATTGAATCCCGCTTGAAGACTCGTCAGAACCATCTTCAGGTCGCGGTGCGCATGGTGTCAGCTCTGGCCAGGAGCTTGAGAACGCCGCGGCATGTGCTGGAGGAGGCTGGTAAGCAGCTCCTCTGCTTGGGGTATCAACGAGTGATGTTCGCACTCGTCAATTCCGCCAAAAATCGAATCTGTATGGAAGTCAACTGCTTTGCCGAAGGCGTTGACCCCACAGCGCTCCAGACTGATTTCCCACTATCCGACCCGTTGATTGACATTCAGCCCTGGGTCGTCTGGAATCAGCGCCCGCTCGCCGTCGCCGACGCCAGTGATTGGACGGAAAGACGCCGGGACAATGAGCGAGGTATCGACTTGCCTGCCGTCAATGTCCGGCAATGTCGGGATGTTGGCATGCGTGGGTTTGCGGTGATTCCGCTACTTTACTACGAGTCCTCGCAGGACGTATCCAGGGACACTCCGTCGGTGTTTGGAACCGTCCACGTGGAACCGGTATCGGGCCGCACCCCGACCTCGGAGGAACTGGAAGATTTGATGGACTTTGGCAAGATATTAACCGCCGTCGTGATCCAGAGCGAACGGGTAACCGCGTTCATGGATATGCTCGATTTCAGCTCGGACGCCATCTTGCTCTTGGATAATGGGCAGAGAGTTCGCTACACGAACATGAAAGCCGCCCGGGAGCTAGGCCTGACTATTGGCTGGCAGGACCCGCCCTTGAGCCTACCCGAGCTCGTCACTGCCGACAGATCCCGTTCGGACACGCCCCTGCGAGAGTCCAACCAGCAGCGGCGATCGCAAGTTGATACCACTATCCGCCGCGCATTCGAGAAACATGTCCGGCAAATCCGCTATGTAACTGATCGCAGCAAGTCGGCGGCAGTTTCAGCCGAGGAATTTACCTGTGAACTGTTTCCCGAATGGCGACAAGCTGCCTTAACGCAAGACGGTCTGTCGCAGTCCTTTAACGCCATGGCAACCGTTCGAGATCTAACTCCGATACGAAGATTGCTGGATGCCCTGCGACTCATTGCAGAGCAGTCCGAAGACATGGACGCCGCGGCAAACAATATTCTAAAGCAAATATCATCGCTTCAGTTACCAATTCATCGCCCCAGGATCTATCGAATTGATCCCAATGACCCAGCGGTCTTGGTAAGCTTCAAATCTCTGGACCTTGTAACGAATGAACAACAGTTCAACTCTGGTTACTGGCGCATGACAAAAACGGTGGATGAGGATGATTACACATGGCGCTGTATTGATCGCAAAGAATCTGTACTTATCCAGTGGGATAGTAAATCGAAAAAATCTACTCGCACCACACTATATGGCATCGATTAGAAGTAATAAAAAACCCCAAATACCGGGGTGACTGGAAGCATGAAGGCGATATCTGGATTGAGATTCCTTTGTTTGCGAATGATCGCATGTTCGGAAAGCTGGTGGTCGATTGTACCCGATCGCCCGAGTGTTCCCTGTCGCCCGAGCAGCTAGAACTGCTGAATCTCTATTGCGCCCTCAGTGGCGCTTTGCTGGATGCCCTGGACCGAAAACAGAAATGGGTGAATAGAGCGTCGGAAATGGCGATGGCAAAAATTGCACATTCCATCAAGACAAAATTTGCAGCGCTCGATGGCCTTTGGACCGAGTACTCCAGGGCTGCTCCAAATAATCCGAGCATTGAGAAGCTCAACAGCTTCTTAAAACCATCAGTTCTCACAACATCGCGGTATGTATCTAGAATCCATGAGCTTTTTGGGCGCGATGTCAAACTGGAACATACGAGCTTTAATCTTGCTTCGTTTCTGCAGGAAAAATCCCGTGAGCACTCCTGTGAACATCGTGAAGATCATCCTGGACTAACCATTCGAGTTGTTTGCGCTGAGGATGTCCAGGTTCAATTAGACCCGTTAGCGCTGGGGATTGTCCTGGGAAACATGTTTGAAAACAGTCGAGCGATGACGGATCCAGGGCAAGTATCTTACGTACTTGTGACGGCCGCAATAATCGACGACCATCTTCAAATCCTGGTTGTCGATAATGGACCTGGAATACCGCACGAATATCGCGATAAGATCTTTGACCTTTTGTTCTCTCACAGGCCCGATGGAAGACAAAGCACGGGGTTAGGCTTAAGTCAGGTCAGGCAAATTATGGATGCTTTCAGAGGGGCAGTTGCGGTCCTGGATGCACAGCATATCCCTGCTACGTTCGTCGGAGGGCAGGGCTTGCAGGAAGACGCTCTGCTTCAAGGGGCTGCTTTTAAATTGATATTTCCGCATGCGTTACGAAAGGATGTAGAGAAATGAATGTCGATCGCCATCTCTCCGGTCTTAGATTCCTTGTAGTCGAGGACGATGAACCGACAAATGAACGCCTGAAGCATGTGATTGAGACCTCCTTTCCAGACTGCGAGGTGATGACGGCATTTACTGTTGAAGAGGGCAGAAAGCTGGTTTTACAGGCCAAGGATTCCCCATTTGATGTTGCCGTAGTGGATCTGAAATTACCGCAGCGATCGCGGGGTGATGCTCCGGAGTTTTCTTCCGAGCTAAAGACTGAGTTAATGATTGCTTTTCGCGACATCGTCATAATTCATATTTCAGCCTATGAACATGATCCAAAAATTGCTGAGTTTGTGAAAGGCAGAGATTCACTGCTCTTTCAGGGTCAGATATTTATTGCGAAGAGTAGCAATGAAGAGGGCGATTGGTTTTCGCGGTTGGTCAACAAGGTTAGAATGTGTCTTCATACTCGCCGAATCCAAACCAAATTTAATGATCTGTTTGTGGCCCCGATGCTAGGTTCAGCTCCCCGCGGTTACAGTGGTATTTCCAGAGGACGATCAGATCGAGGTCGCAGCTTGGACTTGGCCGATTTATGCGATGACGGGCAGTCTCACTGGGAATATTTACCAGACAGTCTGCGTGCTGATTTGGCGAGAGTACTGGGACACGTACAAGATTCGCGTGGGCGGCATGTTCTTGGGGTTATGTCGATCGAGGACTTCAACACTCAGGAGCCGCGCCCATGAATGATTTGCTGAAAATCCCCAATTGGCACAAATGGGTCGGTAAGCTTTCTAGTTTGGTAATCGTCGAATCAAAAAACTTTCGGGTTTTTGGATTCCCCAGAATGTTGAACTTGGATCTTGATTACGACTTGATGTTGAGTAGCGGCGTTCATGGAATACGAGACAACGGTTTTGTCACGGAGATCCTTGATGTTTTGGAGAGTACTCTACAGCGGTTTATTAACGAAGGATGGTCGGTTCCTAGCACTAAGCTGAAAGATAAATTTCTTGTTTTCCTGTACGCGGTTGACGATTCCGTGGGCCCGGGGTCGCCGATCATGGACGAGATTGCGATTCAGTTTGATAAAGACTCAGGCAGCGTCGTGAGCACAATCTCGCTGCCAACTCGGAGTGTGCATGCTTTGCAAGTCGATTACGAGAACTATTGCAAGGTAGCGGCAGTTCATGAGCTGTCGCATCTGGTCAAATCAGCGACGATGCCCTACCGCCGAATCGTCGATGGCATTCCCCGGTTCGGTCTCGATCTAGAGGAATGGTTTGAAAGTTGGCTCTGGTTCGATGAAGGATTGGCTGTATTAGCCGAGTCAGAGTTTCTTCCCGAGCTTAATAATTGGCTGGAGTACACCTACGAATGGATTGACAGACCACAGTTTGCGCTGGATGACCCCTCGATGCGTTACGCGTCGGTGATGTTTGTGCGTTATTTGAAACGTGCCATGGCGCAGCGCGAGCGGCCTCGGTTTGTGCGGGATTGTTGGCAGAAATCGGGGTTCGTGTGGGAGCCCGAGTTAAACCTGCCCAAACAGACTCGGCTGTCGGCACTTGGAGCAATTAGTGAATCCTTAAACGAGCAGGATGTGGTGTTCTGTGACGCTCAGGAGCAGGATCTATTTGCGAGTGGATACTGCTTCGATGCTCTGTTTTTGAATGTGCCGGGCACTTTGGGCTACGAGCCCGAGGTGTTTAAGCGTAGAGGACATCGGGCTATCTGCGGAGCGCTCCGCCTGCCATCCGCAGGTGATGCACCAGGATTGTTTCCCAGGATGGAGCGACAGCCTTTGTCACTGCCCGCCTTGAGTTGCTACTATATCTCGATTCGTGCTGACCTGACGCTGGGAGCGGTAGCCGCCGAGGCCGAGGCAGTCTTTGAGATCTCGGTGCAGGTGGAGGATTCTCAGTCGGCTGGCAAGCTCAAACTTGAGGTTGTCGCCGTGCAGCAACCGGAGCACACCCCCGTCTCCGGCACGCGGCAGGTTGCTTCGCGGCGAATCGGTACCGACGGTCGCGAGCGACTCACGGTGCAAGTCCCCGCGCCGGGTACGAACTGCGAGTACTATGCCATCATCACCAATTGCGACTGGCGTCCGGATGAACCGAACCACCCGTACGATTCCAGCCGCTGTCCACTCGCAAAGTTCCGAGTGGAAATTCGACGGCTTTAAGCTTTGTGTTTCCCGTTGTTTAAGGTCCATCCGGGATTACCGTGGGGGGACCGCCGGTGTGTCCTGGTTCACCGGCCATTGGAATTTCCCGGGCCACGAGTTAGCGAATTGGTGAGGGCATCGTGCCATTCGGGTCGCGGCCTCGTGCCGCGAAGGTTGAGCGCGTAGGGGCCAATCCCGAAGTGGGAGGTGCGGCAGGCTACGCGCTGATGTGGACTGCCGCGACTTCGGTCTTGGCCCTTGAGTCGGCGCTGGGGTTGCGTCTCCGCAGAGAGCCCGATTCCATTTTTCCCAGAGGCAAAAGCCTACACCGCCACGAAGGGTGGCTCATGTGAACGCTTGGAACACCTTCGCCGTGCCTCCAAAAATCCTGTGGCGACAGCCGCACTGCGTCGTAGCTCGACGTCGACCCACAGGACACCCGGAAAGACCAAAAATAAGTTCTACGACTTTGCAACCCATTCTGTGATAAGAGCGTGTCTTCAAATTGCATGAAATGAGAGAAATTGCTACGACTCCGCTCTTTGGTCTCTCAGGTCAAGGAAGACGGAGCCGCAGCAATGGACGCGAATTATCCCAGTGATGTGACGGACGGACAATGACAGATTCTACCGTCTACACCGTCTTCCGGCGTTGGCGTATATCGGGCGTGTGGCAGAGGCTCCATGACGCGTGATGTCAAGTTGTCCGCAAGGCGGTGGGCGAAAAGCCGACGCCGAGCGTGGCTATCATCGACAGCCAGTCGATTCGGACGGCCGAGGGGGGGACGAACGAGACTTTGACGCTGGAAAAAAGATCACGGGACGAAAACGCCACCTCG
>JBJSXJ010000130.1:0-10069 GCA_046086325.1 Planctomycetota bacterium
GGACGAAAAGCAGAAAGATGTGGCACGCTGGGAGTTCACTGGTGGCTGGATTCTCAAGATTGACGGACCGACGCTGAACACCAAAGGCAATGAAGTGGCCGTGGAGTCTGTCGAGATCGTGATTGAGAGTTTGCGTCGGGAAAAGGTTTAGGACAGACATGGCGATCACTGGAAATCTTTGCCCCGGCATTCACTTGCAGCCTCCTGACGGTCCTTTCGAGTTTCCTAAGGGTTGACGTCGAGCAACGACTCAGTGTGGCTGTCGCCACAGGATTTTTGGAGGCATGGCGACGGTGTTCCAAGCGTTCGTATGTTCTGCCACAGGTTGGAGATGTAGACTTTTGCCTCTTGGAAAAACGAAGTCAGGCTCTGCGGAGACGCAACCCAACAAGGGATACCCCGTCGTGGGTGGGCTCAGGTGCATGCAGTCGCTGGCGGAGTTCGTACGCTAGTGGCTGGTTTCCTCGGCGTAAACCTTTGGACACCTGCGCGATGTCTCCAAAAATCCGACGGCTTCACCGGCCGTCAACCCACAGGAAAACCGAATGGACCTTCCTGACTCGCGGACGCGCCGATTGGATCCGTTGCGCACGGGCGTGGCCACCTTGTTGGGTCTCGCGAGCCGGGGACCGCTTCCACTCATCAGCTTGAGAGTGGAATGTGGAAAGTTGAAAGTAGTGTCGAACAAGTGGATCGAATGGTCGTTGAAATCAAACTCAAGCCTCGGGCGTTAGATTTCCTCACAAGCTCATAAAGCCCCCACCGGTCAACGCTGATGCTGCTGAACGGTTGCTGACAATTGTCTCAAAATCAATGAAGAGTTAAGATCACCAAGTGCGACACCGCACTCACCTGGAGTCTCTCTCTGATGTCAATCCTGGAAACCAATCTCAAACGAGGCTGGGATTACGCCGCTTACGCGGAAATACCCGCGGATCGTAAGCGTCACGAAATCATCGCGGGAGAGCATTTTGTGAACCCGTCACCGGGTACTTACCATCAAGAGCTATCACGTCATATTCAGTTCCAGCTTTACAGTCAGATCGAACTGACTGGCCGCGGAAAAGTGATTAATGCTCCGGTGGATCTACAACTGAGTGAGCACGACATTGTGCAGCCGGATCTCGTGATCGTCACGACGGAACGCCGGCAAATCATCACGCCGACGAAAATCAAGGGAGTTCCCGATTTAATTGTAGAGATCCTGTCTCCCTCCAACTCCCAATACGATCTCGTAACCAAACGCCGCCTTTATCAACAAACCGGAATTCCCGAATACTGGATCGTGATGCCAGACGAACATCAGGTGTGGCAATTGATCCTAGAAAACGGACAGTACCGGGAGTCCTTGGAAGCGACATCGATCACCATGAAAGTCGCTCCGCAGGCGGCCGTCGATCTGACTCGCGTGTAGTGAATGCACTTTCCTCCGTTGAATATTTCCAGCGGAATCTTCCCAGCTCACCACACTGGCGAATTCCATTCGCTGAAATTCATCCTCACTCAGCCGCTCACCTGCCCACCCTTAGCCGAAGCGACCGGTGACGTAATCATTTGTTTCTGGCAATTGCGGCCGAGTGAACAGGTCAGCGGTTGGACCATATTCCACTAACCGACCGAGATACATGAATGCCGTGTAGTCACTCACTCGGGACGCCTGCTGCATGTTATGCGTGACGATCAAGATGGAATAATCACCGCGCAGATCGCTGATCAGATCTTCAATCTTGCCGGTGGCGATCGGGTCAAGTGCGGAGCAAGGTTCATCGAGCAGCAGAATTTCTGGTTCGCTAGCAATGGCTCGCGCGATGCAGAGTCGCTGCTGCTGGCCACCCGAGAGTTCCAAGGCGCTGGTGTTGAGTCGATCTTTGACTTCATCCCACAAGGCGGCGCCGCGCAAACTACGCTCGCAGACTTCATTCAGCACCGCTCGATTTCGTTCGCCATCGATGCGTAACGAATAAACCACATTCTCAAAGATGCTCATCGGAAACGGGTTCGGCTTTTGAAACACCATGCCGATACGTTTGCGCAGTTCGATGACGTCCACGGAGCGGTCGTAGATGGAGTCACCGTTGAGTTTCATGACGCCGTCGATGCGTACGGTGCCGATGAGATCGTTCATGCGGTTGACGCAGCGTAAGAGCGTCGACTTGCCGCAACCGGACGGCCCAATCATGGACGTTACTTGACCGGCTGGAATCGGCAGTGTGATATCGAAGAGAGCCTGTTTCTCGCCATACCAGAGCGAAAAGTTTTCAATTTCAACAGCGGCCTTAAGTTTGGCCACACTGGGATGGATGGCGGCGGGAACTTTTTCGCCGCGAGCGATCCGTGCCAGGCCGCTATCCCCGGAACGCGCGAGACCACCAATGGTGAGTCGCGGAGTTTCGGTAGCCAAAGCTTCGACAGGCAGCTTTTCGCCCGTTTTTTTAGTCGAGTCGAGCATAGTCGTGGTACTCATGGGAAGCTCACGGATTCAGCGTCTCGGGCTGATAGTCGCTGGTTACGAAGTGATCGGTGCAAACACGTTTTAAAGGAGACTGCGGGCGGATCAAAACTGACTGGTACGGTAACGGCGTCGCAGTCGAGTTCGCAAGGCGATGGCTGCGACATTTAACAATACGATCATACCGATTAACAGCATGGTGGTCGTGAAAACCATCGGTTTGGCTGCCTCACTGTTCTGGCTTTGGAAGCCGAGGTCAAAAATATGAAAGCCCAGATGCATAAAGCTGCGGGAGCCATGGACGAACGGAACCTGAAAATCGACGGGTAATTCGGGAGCTAACTTCACCGCGCCTACCAGCATCAGCGGAGCGACTTCACCGGCACCGCGGGCCATCGCCAGAATCATACCGGTGAGAATGCCGGGCATCGCCTGCGGCAAAATGATGCGGCGAATCGTCTGATACTTCCCCGCTCCACACGCGTAGGAACCTTCTCGCAAGGAATTAGGCACCGCCGATAACGCCTCCTCCGTCGCCACAATGACGACGGGCAACGTCAGCAGGGCGAGCGTCAGTGAGGCCCACGCCAGGCCACCTTTACCGAGCGTCGGATTGGGTAACGACGCGGCGTAAAAGCCATGAAAAAATGGTGTGACGCTGATGAGCCCGAAAAACAAGAGCGTCGTCAGCAACCACGTGGCGAGTGACAAGCGGGCGGTCCACACCGCTCGCGGATGACCTTGCCCATACGCAATGGTCAGCATTCCTAAGACGAACGCGATGAGGGCAACTAAGACCACCACGCCCAAACCGATATACCAGCGGTACGGCGGCCAGGGATTCTCCGGACCGCCATCCAGAAAACCACCCACGCTATAGCAGAAAAAACCAAATCCAAACGCGCCAAACACAATGCTCGGCACTCCCGCCAAATTGTTGATGGCGATGCGAATCGCTGCCACCATCCAGCCGCTGCGGGCATATTCGCGCAGATAGAGCGCTGCCAGTACGCCGAACGGAACCACTGCCAACGACATCAACAGCGTCATGCAGATGGTGCCCACAATTGCTGGCCAGATACCACCCTCACTATTCGCTTCACGCGGTTCGTCTGACAGGAATTCCCACCAACGTGCTCCATACAACCACCAGCGATCCGTCGTCGAAAACTGATTCGGACGAAACGCGCGGACAATTTGTGCCAGTGGTAAGGTTGTGACCTGAGAGTCAGCAGAGCGAAACTGAATTTCAAACTGCTTCTCACGATTACTCAACTCGGCAATCGCCTTACGAATTCGATTCGCGTTCAGCTCCGCTGCTTGTCCCACTTGCCGATAGTTGTCGATCGCTTTCCGCGCCGTTGCCGGCAAGCGACCCAGCTGCTCTTGGATCGGCGCCAGCTCTTGCTTGATCGACTCCTCGCGACTGGCGATCTTACTCTGCCACAAAGCCAGCGCCTGGTCGGTGACTCGACGTATCACCTCGCGTTCACTCATTCGCCCGCGCACTTTTTCGACAAAACTGAGCATCTCCGTGCGACTACGTTGGAGTTCATCGAGCTCTCGTTCGAGCGTGACCGATTGCTCGAGGGAGCTGATGATTTCCAGCTCTCCACTTAGCTCCGCTTGGCGAACAATCAAGCGCGCCTCTTCGAGCTGCTGATTGACGCGTCCCAATTCGTGCCGTTCCAGCGCTCGACGTTCGCGCCAGGCATTCCGAGCCTCGGCATGAGCGGCTTCATACGTGCTCCAGATTTTATCGGCATCACGCCACCATGCCTGAGCCTCGACGACATCCTCCCCGGACGTTACTTCCGCGAGCGGTTTCGTTGTGCCATCCGCCAACAGCGCCAGCCACGTGGCGGAAGCAAAGGACGGAAAACGCTCGGCATTGACCCCGGTATGGGATCCCGCCGCACGAGAATAATCTCGCAGTCGAGTCAAACTGACATCCTTAAAAGCATTGGCTTCACCTTGCAAAAGCTGCAAGGCTTCTTGCGCTAAGGATTGTTCCTCCGTGGGGAGTTCGCCGAGCTGCTCCTCGATGAGTCGCGTGACTTCCAGGTTCCCCATCAAACCAGCTACTGCCGGTCGAGGAAAACGTTCCACCAATGCATCGACTTCGCCAAAAAATCGCCCCCACTCCAGTCGCTCCACTAACACGGCGTCGGCTGGATAGGTAATGGGCGAGTCGTCAGCGAGCGAGTAATCGGAGATCCAGCGGTGATGCTGGTGGGTGAATTCAAAGTTGCCGATGTGGAGCAGCATACGATTGGCGGACCGCCGTGATGCTCCGGCGAGCGATTGACGTGCTAGTTCCTGTTCACCGCTGTCCAGTCGCTCGATCATCGACTCGTCAAATTCAAAGTCCTCCCGCCGCAGGACCTCGCCCAGCAACACTTGACCGTCATGCAATTTCACTTGCGCGACCGGTGCTGGCCAAAAGGTGCGGCTGCCCTCCCAAAAAATGTAGCCAATCAAGCCTGCAATCATCAGCAGAGCTAGCAGCAGCGCTCCACCCGTCAGCCACACCCACACTTCACCCTGAGCCATCAACGACACGCCTGGACGAGCGCGATTGCGTCGACCACGGTCAGATGGCGGAGGATTCGTCGGGGATGAGCTGCTGATGGTCATAAGGATTCTGCTGGGGTCACAACGAGGATGCACGCCGACGATAGCGAGTGCGGACGAGTTCAGCTGCGGTGTTCACGATGAACGTCAAGATGAGCAGTGTGAGGGCTGCCAGATACAGCGTGCGGAAGTGCGTTTGACCAGCCGGCGCTTCAGGTAATTCCACCGCGATATTGGCCGACAGAGTACGGAACCCGTTGAATGGATTCCAATCGATCATGGCCGTATTGCCACCCGCCATCAACACGATCATCGTTTCCCCAACCGCTCGCCCCAGTCCGATCATCAGCGCCGAAAATAGCCCGCTCATCGCCGTCGGTACCACAATGCGGATCGCTGTTTGCCAGGGGGTCGCACCAGCTCCAAGTGACGCCGCTCGGAGATGCTGTGGTACCGCCGACAAGGCATCATCCGCCAACGTATAGATCAACGGAATGATCGCGAAACCCATGACGAAGCCGACCACCATCGCATTGCGCTGCACGTAGGAACCGAGGATCGTGCCGCGCGGATCGCTACCGAGCATCGTCAGCAACCAAGCTGTACCACCTGCCAAGACGAACATAGCCAGCAGTCCCAGCAGCATTTTTCCTTGGTTCAGCAGCGCGAAGGTTACATGCGACCGATCGCCAAACCGCCGCATCAGCCACGGATTGACGCTCGTTTGCACCATAAATACGACCGTCACCAGTGCCAGCGGTAACAGTAACAAGAACCACCCCGGCAGGCCCGAGAGCGACCGATTGTCGAGCCACTGAATGAGCGTCTGCTGAAAGAGTCGCTGTTCGAGCCAACCGGAAAGCCGCGATCCAATCAAGACGCCCAGCGCCATCGACCCGATGATCAGCGGCAATCGCCACCGCGCGCGACGCGGTGTGTTGCCATTGGGTTTGAGCGTCCAGAGGGTTGCTCCCAAGCTAATACAAAGCGGAACCGTGAATAGGCAAGTGATTAACGTCGCAATCGATTGTTCGACCAGCGGAGCCAGCACGAGCGCCGCCATGAAGCCGAGCACCACACTGGGTAGGCCCGCCATCATCTCAATCACCGGCTTCACGCGCGCCCGCGCCGTCGTGCTCAAGAACTCGCTCGTATGAATCGCTGCCAGGAACGCGATCGGAGCCCCGAATAGCAGCGAGTAAAAAGTGGCTTTGAGCGTGCCGAACACGAGTGGCCAAAGACCGAGTTTCATCTCGGATTCCACTCCCGACGACGACGATTGATAAACATGCTCGGGCTGCCGATAACCCTCACCCTCGTAAAATACGGGACGAAAGAGCGATCGCAGCGAAACCTCGGGATGACCAATGAGCAGGTCGTAGGTGCGAACATGCGAAGCAGAAACCGTTACGACGGCATCTTGTTTGGGCGTCACGATGATTTGATCGAGTGGGCGAGCAGCAGACCGAGCACTGGCGCCTTTGGCCGCGGTGGGAGCGGCGACGGTGGCGAGCGTTTTATCAGTCGTTAGATAGACCAAACGCAAAGTTCCCGCGGCATCCCCGACCGCCATTAAGCGACTGCGCGGCGAACTGCTCAGCGTCGTCACTTCCGCGCCCGGTAAGCCACTTCCTGGAAAACGATGCGCCGCGAGTAGCTGCAAACCATCTCGGGAACCATCCGTGGATTGCGGATCGAGCGCCGGATTGCGCGTGAGACACCAAGCGGTCACTTCCCCACGAGAGTCGCCCAGCACCAACGTTTCTCGTCCCAGCGCCCAGGCCGCTGCCGTCAGAGTGGCACGCGATTGAGCATGGCTGCGGACAGTCTCCACCACGTCATTCTCCGTCGCTGAATTCAGACTCCAGCGATGCAGCAGTCCGTCACGATAAACGGCCCACAAAACTCCACCACGAGCATTGATCAAGAGCCGCAGGGGAACCGTCTGCTCCGGCGTTCCGTGCAGTTCCCAAGATTCATCGAGCTTCATCTCACCCGTTAAGGGATTCGATTTGGTTGTCGCTACATGAATGCTCCCCGTTTTAGCAGCGGCGGCAAACGTCGGGCCGCGAGTGGCCATCCCATCACTGTTGCGAACGCCGAGTAGCTCCAGTGCTACCACTTCCTGGTCCTGCAGCTTGAGCGGACTGCCAATCGTCACTTCCACGGACTGACGACGCCATTGCCGCGACGTTGTCCATTCCACAATCCCCCGGTCGACCGAACGAATAAGTTCGGAGCGCGGCCAAGTGGAGGGATCACCCGCCGGGGCGGCGGCCCGAACGTCCTCCGGCAACTCATCGGGACTTAAGAAAGCAGTGACAAAATTCACTCGTCCCAGTCGCACGCTGCCATCACGAAATCCGGCCGCGAAATCACCGGTGGAGAAATCGCCCACCAGCGCCGTGCAATCGCCTTCTTCCCAAAGCTGTTCGGTCTGCAGCGATTCGCCTTGATCGGTGCGAAAGACAACGAGGTTACCCTGGCGCGATAAACTCCAGCCCAGTTGCCGATACTCGTTGATGTCCGTCAGGCTATTCGCCTCGATGCCGGGCAAGTCGAGATCGCGGGGATTGAGCACGCGCGTGCCCGGCCAGAAGAGCGGCAGGACGACGGAGAGCAGAAACACAAAGACCAGCAGCACGGCCACGATCGTGCCGATGCCGCTGATCGTTATGAACCACTGCGCGATACGATCCGCCAGTCTCACCCAGCGGCGATTCGTCAAACTACGTTTGCGACCGGTAAACGAGCGTTCCCGCTGCGACATCCGTGGAGTTCTCGAGGGCCTACTTGATTCCCAGTGACGTCAACGTTTTCGCAGCCATCGGAGCCGGGATCGGGAAATAACCATCCTTGATCACGACTTCTTGGCCCTCACGACTAAAAATGTACTTAATAAATTCGCGACGAAGTGGATCGAGTTTAGAACCTGGTTTGTAGTTGATATAGACAAGCAGTTGTCGCGCCAACGGGTAGTCACCCGAATAGGCATTCTCTAGATCCGCGGCAATTGGCTTGCCATCGGGCTTGGCCGACAGCGGCACGGCATTGACATCGGCGGTCTTAAAACCAATGCCGCTATAGCCGATGCTGTACTTATCCGCCGCAATCGCCGTCACGACCGACGCACTACCCGGCTGCTCTTTCACCGTGTCGCGAAAATCGCCTTTACCGAGTGCATGTTCCTTGAAGTAGGTGTAGGTACCGGAAGCGGAATTACGACCGTATAAGCCGATGGGAGCCTCCGCCCAATCTCCGGTCAGCCCCAATTGGCCCCACTTCGTAATCTCCGACTTCGCACCCAGCTTGCGCGAGACGGAAAAAATAGCATCCACATCAGCCAGCGACAGGCTCTTGATCGGATTGTCCTTGTGAACGTAAACCGCCAGCATGTCGATACCGGTCGGCAACAGCGTCGGCTTGTAGCCGAATTTCTTCTCGAACTGATCGATTTCATCCGCCTTCATCGGGCGACTCATCGGACCAAATGCTGCCGTGCCGCCGATCAGAGCAGGCGGAGCAGTCGACGATCCCTTCCCTTCCACCTCCACCTTGACGTTCGGATAGAACTTGTTGAACCCCTCGGCCCAGAGGGTCATCAGGTTATTCATCGTGTCCGAGCCGACACTTTTCAGAGTTCCGGAAACACCGGTCGTTGCTTTGTACGAGGCCAGCTTGGCATCGACTTTGGTCTGCGCGGCACACGGGCTCGTCCCCGCCGCCACCATCACCGCCAACAAGATTCCGGCTAATTTGCCAGCACCAAGTAGTCCCTTACCCGTAAACCATTTCGTCCGCGTCATCGCCATCTCCCTCGATGAAAACGTGTATCGCATCACTTTTCTTTTTGATCACGGGCGGGATTATCGAGTCGCTTTGTGAAGATCGTGTTAAGACTCGGTGAGGATCATGAGCGTTCAGCGAGGCTCCCGGTCCGGGTCCCTATTCTTGGCTCGCCGCCCGCGACCGCTTATCCTCTGCCGGTTCGTCGAGTGTAATGGTGAGCGTGTGTGGCCACGATCGGCGGGTTAGAACTTGTCTTGGCGGACAAGCTGCGAGTCGGCTGGCCACGTGATGTTAACTAATCTGGAGGACAATGAAGATGGAACCGAGCTGGTCTTCGCGGCGCAAGTTTTTGCAGGTGACGGGTGCACTGGTCTCGAGCCAGTGGCTGCTACAGGCAGGTGAACGTCAACCGCGAGCTGCCCGAGCGGCGGAAACCTCCAAGCCCCTGGTGGCCTACGTCGGCACGTTTAGCTCGCCCCTGAAAAACGTCTTGCCCACTCAGGTGGACCTGCCTCCTGGCAACGGTCGCGGGATCCATATCTTTCATGTCAACCGCGAGACGGGGGCCATGAAACCAGCCGGTCTTTATGAACTGGGGACCAGTCCTAGCTGCCTGGCGGTGAACCCGGCGGGCACGCACGTTTACTCCGCCAATGAAACGGATCGAGTGGGGCCCCGTCAGGAAGGCACGGTGAGTGCCTTTGTGGTGAACCGCGAAAACGGCGAACTTAAGCTTCTCAACACGGTCGCGACGGGCGGTGCTGGTCCGACTTATGTGAGCCTGCATCCCTCGGAAAAGTATCTCTTGGTCGCCAATTACTTTGGTGGCTCGATCGCCGTTTTACCCGTCTTGGCGGATGGTCGACTGGGCGAGGCGACCGACGTGAAGAATGATGAAGGCCCGATCGGACCAACCCGAGCGAAACATGCGCCTCCGGGCAGTTTTGCCTTCAGCGGTCACGACCGCACGCATGCCCACATGATTCAAGCGGATCCTGCGGGCAAGTTCGTGCTGCATGTCGACCTGGGACTCGATCGCATCTACGTCTGGAAATTTGACCTGGAAAGCGGCAAGCTTAGTCCTGCCGCCGAGCCCTGGGTGACGCTGCCGCCGGGCGATGGTCCGCGGCATTTTCATTTTCACCCCAACGGCAAGTGGTTCTATTCGATTCAAGAAGAAGGCTCGACGCTCGCCCTGTTCGACTACGACGCCTCGACCGGCAAACTCTCGTCACGACAGACGATCTCCAGCCTGCC
>JBJSXJ010000131.1:0-6212 GCA_046086325.1 Planctomycetota bacterium
TTTTGTACGACGGACTTCCAGTCCGTCGCGCGGGCGATCCTCGCCGTTCGTGGGCGGGATCCTACTGGGCGGGATCCTACCTGGAAATTCAACAAACGCTCGATAAGAACGAACAGCACCTTTTTCTTCACGTTCGGCTGCTTTTTCGCCGCTTGGTTCGGCGTTGGAATTGCAGGGTAAGTACAATGGGAGACGTCGCATCGACGCGGGCGATATTCACGTCGCGATTTAGAAAGTGCAGAGGTGTTTATGCGCGGGTACTTAATTCGCTGGCTGCTGGTGTTTGGGGTGGTGGGCGTCGAGGCTAGTTTGGTCCGGCCGCTGCTCACTGCACCTCCCAGTCCAGAGTCTTCCACTGCTCCCGCTGCCAGCGCTTCCTCTCCTGCGGCTACCCCCGCAAATGCGGCGGCAGCGTCGCGCCCGTCTGCATTGCCCGAGCACCTGCGGCGGCGACTGGAAAAAGTGCCGCCGGAACTGGCTGCCTGGAGCGACTGGGTGCTGCGCGATACGAAGCATTTGCACTGCCCGCACCCGTTCCTGGGTGGCAGTGAACATTTTTGCTTTTGGCCGTCGCGGTTGAACTTGGCAGCCAATAGTCAGCGGGGTAAATGGAACCTCGCCGTCATGGTATTTGAAGATGGTTGGGTCCCGCTGCCCGGAGACAGTGACGTTTGGCCGCTGCTGGTGACGGCGGATGGCCAGCCGACTGTCGTGGTGGAACGAGAGGGTAAACCAGCCGTACGACTAGCCAAAGGCGTTCATGTTCTCGAAGGCGAATTTCCCTGGGCACGCATGCCGCAGCGGATCGCCATTCCCTCCGCCATCGGGCTTTTGTCATTGGAAGTCGATGGTGCCGCCGTGCCTCTACCCAACTGGGATGCCGACGGATTTTTGTGGCTCAAGCGAGCTCGCGTCGAACAGACCTCGAAAGACATGGTCAGCTTGCAGGTCTATCGGATGATCTCGGATGGCGTGCCAATGTGGCTCGACACCCAACTGGAAATCACCGTCTCAGGGAAGAGTCGCGAGGAGCAGTTCGAGTCGCTGGTGCCGGAAGGCTGGAAGGTGGCGACGGTGAGTGGTCCTCTGCCCTTGGCCTTGGATGAGAATGGACGAGTCAAGGTGCAAGTCCGCTCGGGTAAATGGACGATGGACATTCGCGCCTTTCGCGTCACACCGACGCAAACATTTGGCTTTGCGGAACAGGCACGACCACTTGTCGAAGCGGAACTAATTGGATTCCGCTCGAACCCACGTTTACGAACGGCGGAGCTGGCGGGAGTCGATCCGGTGGATGTCACCCAGACCACGTTTCCTGCCGCGTGGCGCGACCAACCGGTCTATCGCTGGCAGACCGCCAAGCCCTTTCAGATCGTCGAAAAGATGCGCGGGATGGGCGAGCAGCGACCGCCGGGACTCAAAATCAATCGCCAATTGTGGCTCGACGGTGATGGCCGCGGTTTCACCTATCGTGACCAGCTTCAAGGTTCCATGCAGCATCTGTTTCGACTGGATGTCGCCGATTCGATGCAATTGGGAGTGGTTCGGCAGGCCGGTGAAAATCAACTCATTACGGCCAATCCGCAAACGGAGGCGCGCGGAGTAGAACTGCGGCGCGATAACATTGAGCTGGAAGCGATCGGGCGCGTTGATCGGTCGGGCGAATTATCGGCCACCGGGTGGCAGACGGACGCCGAGTCTTTAACGATGGTGCTCACATTGCCTCCTGGCTGGCGCTTGTTTGCGCTGTTTGGAGCCGATCGGGTGAGCGGTGATTGGCTCACTGCTTGGACGTTACTCGATCTGTTTCTCTTGCTCATTTTTGCGCTGGCCGCCACTCGGCTGTGGGGGTATTCCGCCGGAGTCATCGCTTTTCTCGGATTTGCCCTCGCTTACCACGAACCTGGTTCACCGCGCACCACGTGGTTCGTCATGCTGATTCCGATCGCGCTCTTACGAGTTGTTCCGGAGGGAACTGCGCGCAAGCTGATTACGGCGTGGAAATACGTGGCGGTGACTATTTTCATTTTGAACTTTGTTCCCTTCGTGGCGCGCCAAGTGCAAACGACGCTCTACCCGCAACTGGAGCGACCAGGAATTCTGTTTGCTCCACGAACCATGTTCGCTTGGCTCAATCGAGCGTACGAGGGTAGCGCCGGCGTGGTCGACTATGTGACCAGTCAGGAAGTGACTGACCGTTCCCGGGTCGAGAGCGCCGCCCCCGCCAAGTCGCTCAACTTGAACTATGAATCGCAAGCGAGGATTCAAACCGGGCCGGCAGCACCTCAGTGGAGTTGGAACCAGGCGATCTGTAGTTGGAATGGCCCGGTGTCGGCGCAGCAGCGCATTCGTCCCATCCTCATTTCCCTCACCATGACGCGTTGTTTGAATGTCTTGCGACTGGTGCTGCTGGGCTGGCTCGTCAGTTATTTCATCACACAGGCTGGCTGGCCGAAGCGGTTACTCGCGGCACTCACCGCCCGGTCCGTGGCCTCAAGAGCCGCAGCAACTTTGCTGTTCGCGTTCCTCGTAGGTACGTTGACGCTGGTCAGTCAACCGCGCCTGGCTAGCGCGCAGATACCCGATGCCGCGCTGCTCGACGCACTGCGGCAGCGGCTACTCGAACCCAGCGATGCTTTCCCCCGAGCCGCTGAAATCTCCTCGGCGCGAGTGAAAGTCGAGCCGGGAAAATTGCGTGTGGAGCTGGAGGTTCAAGTGGTGGAGCCGGTCGCGGTGCCGCTGCCCGGCCGCCTTCCCGATTGGTCCCCTGTTACGGTTCAGTTGGCCGACAACTCCCCGGCGCTGGTCAGTCGACACAACGGTTACCTGTGGGTCTATCTGCCGGCAGGAATTCAGCGCGTGACGGTGGAGGGACGAATACCAGACGGTGCGGAATGGCAGTGGACTTATCTGCTCAAGCCGCGCTATGTGACCGTCGACGCACCCGGCTGGACGGTCGCCGGAGTGCAGCCCAATGGAGTTCCCGAGCAGCAACTATTTTTTAGTCGAGTGCAGCCGAAGACGGCCGCGGAGGCAGCTTATGATCAAAAGCATTACAACTCGATTGTGACTCTCCAGCGCACGCTGGAAATCGGGTTGGTCTGGAAGGTTCACAATCACGTTACGCGGTTGTCGGAACCGGGAAAGGCGGTGGCGGTGGAACTTCCACTGCTGGCCGACGAAAACGTGTTGACGCCGGGCACGACGGTGCGCGACGGCAAAATTGAAGTGCGACTGGGAGCGAACGGGGAATCCTTTACCTGGGAAAGTGAACTGCCGATTGGCAAGGCGATTGAATTACAGTCCGCCACGAGTGACCGCTGGGTGGAGCGTTGGCGGCTCCTGACATCGCCGGTGTGGAACATCCGTTTTCCCACGCTGCAGCCGATTTTCGAGTCGGCGCAGGGCGAACTGGTGCCAACTTGGAATCCGTGGCCTGGCGAACAGCTGACGCTCACCTTTACCGAGCCCAAAGAGATCACGGGTGAGACGGTCACGGTGCAATCGGTCAAGCATGCGGTGATGCTGGGAAGTCGGCAGCGCAATAGTCAGTTGAATCTGCTGGTGGAATCGAGTTTGGGAGGAGACTTCAATTTAGATCTGAGTGCGTCGGCGGAAATTTCGGCGCTGAAACGAAACGGTCGCTCGATTCCGGTACGGCGTGAAAATGGCCAGCTCAAAATTCCACTCGCACCGGGCAAGCAGACCGTGGAGCTGGACTGGGTGAATTCTGAACCGCTTGCGCTGCGCGTGACAGGCGAAGTAATTCGGTTGCCGGTGGAAGGAGCGAATGTGACTTCGGTGATACAAGTGCCGGAGGATCGCTGGGTGCTGTGGGCCTCAGGTCCGCTGCTGGGACCGGCGGTGCGTTTCTGGACGATCATCGTCTGTGCGGTGCTGGTCGCGGTGGCACTGGGCGGCACCACGTTTTCGCCTCTGTCACGCTGGCAATGGGTCTTGCTCGCGCTCGGGCTAACTCAAGTTCACATTGCAGCTGCGGTGCTGGTGGTCGGCTGGCTCTTTTTGCTGACCTATCGTGGGCGTCTGGATCCGGCACAGCTTTCGGCTTGGAGTTTCAACGTTTTGCAAGTGGTGATCGTTGGTCTGACGGTGGCGGTGCTGGGAGTGATGCTGGTGATTGTGGGGGAAGGATTGCTGGGGCAGCCGGAGATGTTCATTGCCGGTAATGGTTCCACTCGCACGGTGCTGAACTGGTTTGAAAGCCGAGTGTCGGCGACGCTGCCCACGCCGTCCGTCATCTCGGTATCCATCTGGTTTTATCGTATCTTAATGCTGCTCTGGGCGCTCTGGTTGGCGACGGCCTTACTACGCTGGTTGATGTGGGGCTGGCGTCAACTCACCCAGGGAGGCGGCTGGCGCAGCCTGCCACGTTCGCCACGTACGCCACCCGTGCTGGCTGAGATGGTCAGTGGACCGTCAGTTGCCAGCAGCACCGATGTGAAATCATCTGGAACTGGTACTTCGAGTAATCCATGATTCGTTTTATCTACTTTGATTTGGGCAACGTCCTGCTGCACTTTGATCACGGGATCGCCTGCGAGCGGCTGGGGGGGCTCTTAGGTCAGTCGCCGGCGCAAGTGCGCCAGTGGGTCTTTGAAAGCGATCTACAGTGGCGCTATGAGCGTGGGGAGCTGACCTGTGCGCAGTTTCATGAGCATTTGTGTCAGCTATCGGGGGCGGCACCGACTCTGGCGGAACTGTCGCGTGCGGCGAGCGACATTTTTACGTTGCATGAGCCGATGGTTGAGCTTGTCGCCGGGCTGCGACGCGCGGGCTGGCCGCTCGGCATTCTCTCGAACACCTGTCCCGCTCATTGGAATCATGTTTATCCGCATGGGTATCCAGAATTATGGGAGTCGTTTGGCACGTGGGCGCTGAGCTTTGAGTTGGGATTGATGAAGCCCGAGGAGCAGATTTACGTGCAGGCCGCTCGGCTGGCAGGTGTCGAGCCGCAGGAGATTTTTTTCGTGGACGACCGCCTGGACAACATCGAGGGAGCTCGCCAAGCCGGCTACGATGCCGTGCCCTTCACCACCGTCGACAACCTGAAACAGGATCTGCAAGATCGCGGTATCGAGTGGTAACGGGGAGGGCAAATTACTAAGCTTAAACGCAGTTCTCTTTGTCCGCTCACGATAAGCTGGTCGTACTTCGAGGTGCTGTGCCATGAATGGCAATGACGTAAATCAAAGCAGTGCGCATCTGCCGCAAAACGACGAGCCGACGCTCGAGGATAAGCTCGGGCGAAGCAAGTTCATTACGAAGATGGCCAACGTTATCCGGAACTGCACTCCGCCACAGGTGTTTGGACTGCATGGTGATTGGGGCGCCGGTAAAACGAGCGCCATGCATCAGCTTTACGGTGCATTAGCTGGGAAATGTCCTCCGAGTAATGAAAGTCAGGAGCACTTAATCAAGCCCGCCGATGACACGACGGAAGTGGTCTGGTTCGAGGCTTGGCGGTACGAGCATGAGTCGGCCCCTGTGGTGGCGTTGATCCAAGAGATTCGCCGCATCTTTCCCTGGGAACACGATTAGTCGATGAGGCTGGCAGGTTATTGCATGTAACGACACGATCGCTGATGGACATCGATGT
This sequence comes from Planctomycetota bacterium, assembly GCA_046086325.1. Lineage (GTDB taxonomy): Bacteria > Planctomycetota > Planctomycetia > Pirellulales > Pirellulaceae > JBJSXJ01. Next base: position 5,618 of record JBJSXJ010000131.1, read on the forward strand.
AATCACCGGCATGCTCGGGGGCGCGAAAGCTGACAGCATTCAAAAGCATGGGGAGAAGTGGGAGCAAGATCGACTGCGGGCGACCCTGCCCGCCCAAATCATCCGCCAGCAGCTCGAGTACGCAATTGCGTCGCTTCTGGGCAAGTCCAAAAGAAACAAAACATCTCCGCGACGATTGGTGGTCTTGATCGATGATCTTGATCGGTGTGAACCGCGAGCGGCCTACAAACTACTCGAGGGAATCAAAATCTATCTCAACCTGAAAAACTGCATTTTTGTTTTAGGAATGAATCAGCGAGTGATCGAGCAGGCGGTCGCTGAGAACTTAAAGATGGAAAAGTCCCTGGACGGCAGCGACTCTGCACTTGCCACGCTCCGGGCGCGGGAATACCTGGAAAAGATTTGCCAGGAACTATGGCACCTACCAGCGATCGGCGAGCCACATGAATACTTGCGAAAAAGTCTGGATGGCTATGACCGCGCAGATCATCTTGCCAAAGTCGCTGCGGAAACGAATTGTCTGCCACCGAATCCTCGCAAAATCAAGACGATTGCGAATGTGCTACGACGTTTTTCCTACGATAACAAGGCTGCG
>JBJSXJ010000132.1:0-33444 GCA_046086325.1 Planctomycetota bacterium
CGCGGCGAGACAGTAGCAATCTGGGCAGGATGTGGCTAGTGGGAAAAAAAGGGCCCCGTGAGAGTTCAGCTATAGCCTCGTAATTCAGCCGCCGGGCCGCGCCCTCTCGCGGACCTAACCGGTCCAAAGGTACTACTCCGCAATAAAGTTTCCTAACAAATCTGATATTTTTCGACTCGATGGACGAGTTGGCTCGGATTTGGAACGGGAATGGCAGACCTCATTCAGTGAGGAAGGAGATCGGGTAGCATGCGATTACAAGGATTTCGCCGTTTGTTTGCAGCAAGCTTGCTGCTAATGGCCGGCTGGAGTTCGCTGGTGGCCACGCAGACGGTTGAAGCCGCCCCGTGGCTTGTCGGTGGTGGCACCTCGGCGACGGGTTTTATAGGCGGAACCAATGGTGATTTCACGACTTTTGATTTTACTTCGGCAACACTCTCCGTGGACACCAATTTCGGAATGATGCAAAACGTGGATCCGCCAACCGCGAGTTGGACGGTAACCATGATTGCTCTAACAAATCTCCAAGTTCCTTCCAGCGGCATTTATAGCTCTGATCCAATCTCCAACTTGGTGACCCTCAGCGAGCCCGGTGGGCGAACTTTTACATTCTCCTCGTCGGGAGCTGCATTGTTGACGGGCCTAGGCGGCAGTCCTTTCACCGATGCCGTTTTTGGTGTGGGTTTTTACGGATTCTTGAGCGATGGCACGACGAGCTACCAATCGGAATTTGCGTTGTTTTTGAACCCGGATGGTTCGTTTGGCGACGCCGCCTGGGCGATGTATGCGGTGGCGCCTCAATCCGTTCCCGAACCGTCGACGCTCGTGATCTTCGGCGCTGGCGTGCTGGGGATGGGCTGGCAAGTGCGTCGCCGCCGCCGTCTGCAAGCCGCGTGCTAACGGAGGCTACGGCCACATCCGTTTTTGCCATGGCGGTTTTTGCCTAACCGGTTCTGGCCCCTGCTGAACCAACGCCTGACGCGGTGCAGACCGCTACGATCAACCACAAAACGGCCTCGCTCGAAAGAGTGAGGCCGTTTTTTTTGGTCCATCCGGAATGATCGCGGGGCGAGTTCGAATCGACCGTGGGCAGCGACGATCGTGGTTCGGGTAAAACCATGGCCGGAACCCTATGGCAATCAGCGCTGCACCAGTTTTTTCCCATTCGTACCATTCCCAAGATTCGTGGTTTATCATCTGGCTTTTGACAACCACGCCCTGCAACCTGGACTTGATTCCTGATGAATTTGCCGGACCCAGCCGCTGATCCGCCTACCGCGGCAGCGCGTGAATTGGCCGCCGAGCTGAAGCAGGCGGCACGCAAACTCGGGTTTTCACTCGCCGGGATCTGTGTCGCTCATGCCAGCCCCGCCTTTCACCGGCTCAATCAGTGGCTCGACGCCGGCTACGACGGCGAGATGGCGTATCTCCGGCAGCGGCGAGCGGCGTATGAACATCCGCGGGGCGTGCTGCCTGGAGTCCGCAGTTTGCTGATGCTCGGCTGGAACTATCGCACGGTGGAGCCGGCGGAACTGCAACCGGGACAGGGCCGAGTGGCTCGGTATGCACTGGCGACGGTCGACTACCACGACCTCCTGCATGACCGCCTGCGACAGCTCAAACAGCTTGTGCTGCGCCACTTCCCCCAGGCGGCGGTGCGGGGCGTGGTCGATTCAGCACCGCTATTGGAACGCGAATATGGCCGAGCGGCGGGGTTGGGCTGGATCGGCAAAAACACACTGCTGCTCAACCGCGAGGCGGGGAGCTGGTTCTTCCTGGCCGCATTACTTACCGATCTGCCCTTGCCCGCCGACGAACCGTTTACGGCGGACCACTGCGGCAGTTGCCGCGCCTGCCTGGATGCCTGCCCGACTCAAGCCTTCCCGCAGCCCTATCTGCTCGACGCCCGCCGCTGCATCAGCTACGCCACGATCGAACATCGCGGTCCCCTGACCCACGAGTGGCACGATCAAGTGGGTGACTGGGTCTTTGGCTGCGATATCTGTCAGGAAGTATGTCCGTGGAATCGACGAGTGGCGGTGACCGAGGCGCCCGACTTCACCCCTCATCCGCTTCTCAATCCCCTCGAACTGGTCCCACTTTTTTCCTGGGATGAAGCCGAGTTCCGGCGGCAATTTCGGCGGCTACCGCTGTGGCGCGTCAAGCGTGCCGGACTACTGCGCAACGCAGCCCTGGTACTCGGTCGACAACGCCCGCCCGGCGCCGCGGCCGCTCTGGAACTCGGTAGCGCCGACGTCGATCCGCTGGTGCGTGCGGCCAGCATCTGGGCCCTGGCACAGTTTTCCGCCGACATCGCCCGCCCCATCCTCCAAACGCGACAGACGACCGAAACCGATCCGCAGATCCGTGAAGATTTGACGCAGCTCTTGACACTTTTGTGAACTCTGCGTACTGTTCCTACCGGTTGCTCTGACGATGCGGAGCCAACAAAAATTACTGCTGCTCGAAGTTTTAGGAATTTGCCAGCGTGTTGCGTCGCAGTTATCACTGGTTCAGCTCACTGACGGCACTCGTGCTAGTGCTCGTGGGAGTCTTTGCTGAATCGCTGCATCGTCCGCACTTGCCCGGTGGCCATGGGGTCTGTTCCCATGCGGCCCTGCCACACTCCCATAGCGATCACGCTGAAAATAGCGGCCAACCCGGGAATACTGGCCACGCTGGGAATACTGGCCACGCCGTGCATTCTGGCCATCATCACGATCACGAGGCGGCCGACGCGGATCAGCAGCGATCAAGCTCCCCAGATGTGAACGTCGTGCTGCATAGTCGTCACCGTGGTGACGCGTCTCATGACGATGGCGACTGCGTACTCTGTCGCTTCTTAGCTCGCACCACGGCAGTCTTAGCAGAAGCCAGTACGCTGGCGGTCACCTTACCGGTGGAACGCACAGCCGCAAGCGATGACCGACCTCTTCCTTCACGTCCACGCACGGCTCATCATTCGCGCGGACCGCCCTCATTGAGCTGAAACGGATCCGCTCTGCTGAGCGGAGATTCTCGCTGCTGCCACAGCTCGCCGCGCCCGGTGTAACTCGGCGGCCTGGTGTGCCTGTTACCTGCGACTTTTACTTGCCACGGCAAATGCCGCCTGACCCTGACATTCGATCCGGTCAGCGAATTCAGCCGGGCAACGTTTCACTCAATTCATCATCGCCGACGGAAAAACGCCGGCCCGAGGAGCTCATACCGTGATTCGTTCATCGTTTTCTCTCCCTACTCATTACCGAATGAAAAACGCCCCCAGCCGCCGTGCACGCACTGGTTTCACACTCGTGGAATTACTCGTCGTGATCGCGATCATCGGCATCTTGGTGGCGCTCCTGATGCCCGCCGTGCAAGCCGCTCGCGAAGCCGCTCGACGCACCAGTTGCACGAACAACATGCGGCAACTGGGCATCGCGCTGCATCTGTACCACGACGTGCAGCAGACGTTTCCCTCGGGGTGGCTCGGCACCGACCCGGCCACTCGGCTGCCCGATGTTTCGGGGCCCACCGGCTGGGCTTGGGCCTCGATGGTGCTGCCCTACTTGGAGCAGAAGAATGTGAGTGAATCGGTGGTGAACTTCAACTTGCCGCTGCTGGCGCCTCAGAATGACACCGCCCGCACGCTTTTTTTACCCGTGTTTCGCTGCCCCTCTGATCCGGGCCAAACGACCTTCAATCTGGGCGATGAGGACGATCCCAACACGATCATCACCCGCCTCGCCATGTCGAACTACGTTGGGGTCTTTGGAACGACGGAGCTCGAAGATTGTGAAGGGCTGCCGATCGGCCAGATTTGCTACGGCAACGGGGCGTTTCAGCATCAACAAGGCGTGAAGAACGCTGATTTTCTGGACGGGCTGAGCAACACGCTGCTGGTGGGTGAACGTTCAAGTCGCTTGGGTTACTCGACCTGGACCGGGGTCGTGCCACACGGCGAGGAGTCGCTGGCCCGCGTGCTGGGAATCGTCGACCACTCGCCCAATTACTCTGGCGCTCACCTGGATGATTTCACGAGCCAGCATAAAGCGGGCGCGAATTTTGTGCTCGGCGACGGCTCCGTGCGGCTCATCGTCTCCACGATCGACTTGAAGGTCTACGCCGCCATGGGGACGCGCGCCGGTGGCGAACCGTTCGTGGCTCAGTGATCAGCGAGAAGGAAAATCTCAGACCAAAACGAAACTAAAACGTCCGCGTTGCGCCGTGGATGTTTTCCGTAACAGGATCGGGGAGCTCCTTGAGTTCCCCGAGCCAAAGCCGAATTTCATTGTGGTACTCGCTGGCCAAATCTCCCAAGACGAGTTGCCGGTGGAACGCGGCCGCTCCATCTTTGCGCAGTTCCGCCGCTTCCGCACTGGGGAAGCGGTGAGCGGGATCGGCGGCGATGAGTCGACGACAGAACTTCATGAGCAGTTCGTTGACCGTCACTTCGCTGGGCAGAATCTGCGGGAGACGCTGCGGCAGAGTGCGTTTGGCCTCTAAGAGCGGGCGGTACTGCGTCAGTCCTTGAAAGAGTCGGCGACCGGAGAGCAGTTCGATGAGTACATAGCCGAGCGACGCCAGATCGCTCAGCGGCGTGATCGGTTCGCCCGCCAGCACTTCCGGAGCGGCATAGCTGGGCGTACACATCCGATTCTCATTCGGTTGATCGATTAAAAAGGCGGAGCCGAAGTCGATGAGTTTCGTATGGCCGGTGCGTTTGAGCATGATGTTGGCTGGTTTCATGTCGCCATGCACCACGCCTTCACGATGAACGGCGGCCAGTGCGGTGAGGCAATCGCGGACGATCGCCATCGCAATTCCGGGCTTTAATCGCGGCCGTTCCGGGCCGTCCGTCACAATCACTCGACGAATGTACTCCCAGCGTTTCTCCGAGACCGTGGCTTGCAACTGCTGCAGCATGCGCGGTGCCAAGAGCTGATTGAGGTCAAAGCCATCGACCCATTCCATGAGCATGATGCGGATACGATGACGGTCGAGAAAATTATGAATGTAGAGGAGGTGATTATGCTGCACCTGGGCAATGCGCCCTGCCACTCGCGCCACGCGTTCCATATCCGCCGCGTAAGCATCGGCGCTCTCGAAGCCGGCTGGCGAGAATATTTTCAGGGCGATGGGAACGGTGAATTGATCGGAGCCGCGGAGTTCGGTGAGATAGACGCTGCCTTGCCCGCCGCTGCCGAGCAGTTTCAGGAGTGGAAAATGAACGGTGGAATCGAGTCGGCGGCGGTCGACAATCGAGTGATAGGGGCTGACTAGATCATTGGGAATTCGGCGTTCAGCAGTCGCGTGGTCGGCAGCTCTACGTTCATCAGCCCCACGGTCGGCGCCCAGCGGCGCAGCACCGGCCCGCGCAGCACCGGACCGCGCAGCACCGGACTGTAGGCGCCCGACATGGTCACCGGCTGCCGACAGTTCGTCCCCGATGGCCAGCGGGCGAGGAACCGTCGGCTCCTCCGATGACGCTTCGGGAAATAAGTCCGCTCGACCAGCATTCATGTTTTCGCCACTCGCCGGGGAAACCCGAGTTGTTTATCGACGACATTCACCAGCGGCTGGCCGGCGACGTAGCGGGCTAGGTTAGCTGCCAGGAAATCGGTCGTAACGTCCGCGCGCCGCACGGACTGAGCGCCCACGTGCGGCGTAATGATGACCTGCGGATGATCCCAGAGCAGGCTATCGACCGGCAGCGGCTCGACTTCGGTAACGTCGAGTCCGGCGCCGGCGAGGTGTCCGGAGGCGAGTGCGGCGACAAGGTCACGTTCGCGGACGACTGGCCCGCGCGCGACGTTGATGAGCAGCGAACCGGGTTTCATCAGTGCCAAGCGCCGGGCATCGATAAGTCCCTCCGTCTGGTCATTCAGCGGCACACAGAGAATGAGAATGTCGACGAGTGGCAGGATTTGATCCAGCGAGTCGGCGGGGTCGAGGCGTTCCACGGTCGGCGGCGGATCGACGGGAAAGAGATCGGTCGCCAGGATGCGGCAGCCGTAGGGCACGAGCACTTCCGCGATGCGACGCCCGTTTCCCCCCAGGCCGATGATTCCAACCGTGGCTCCATGCAGATCGCGCGTGGGACGACGAATGAATTCACGACGCTGTTGAGCTCGGAAAAAGGTGGGCAGCCCGCGGAGCAGGCCCAAGGTCAAGGCGAGCGTCTGTTCGGCGACGGGGTTGGCAAAGAGTCCCGAGGCGCTGGTGACCAGGATGTTGGAGGCGATGACGGCGGGGACGAGGCAATGATCCATGCCGGCGGCGGAGGACTGGATCCAGCGGAGGCGTCCTTGCCGGACGACGTCCTCCCACGGCACCGGGACTTTGGCATGGCCCAGAAACACGTCAGCATCCAGGATTTCCCGAGTAATACGGTCAGGCCAGGCATCGACGACGGTATGACCGGGCGCAGCCGCCTGCAGCTGCTCCAGATGACGTTGTTCCACGGGGTAACAGGTGACAATACGCATATTAGTAGGGAATCGTAACGAAGTAAGTAAATCGGAAACAAGAGCGACTGGGAAGGCATGTTGGCGAAGGCCGAGCATTTGATCATAATGATTCGCTCGACGGTTGTCCCACGTTGAGCCGATGGAATTAAAAACGGTTATGCCGTTGGGCTCGACGCAGGTTACCAATCTGTCCCGCCAACGTTAGCGCTGAGGAGACTTGCCCTGACTACCGCTTGTTGTTCACCGCGAAACCTGGGAAAAGCCGCATTCCTCGCACTACTCGCCCTGCGGCTCATGGTGGGCTTCCACTTCTACAAAGAAGGTGTCGCCAAGCTGACGGATCCAAAACCCTTTTCCGCCATGTTCTTTGGCGGTGCCAAGGGGCCGCTGGCCCATTTTTATCACGGCTTGGTCTGGGATGCGGACGGGAAAGCACGGCTGGACGAAACTGCCACGCTCGCCGCCTGGGAAAGTTACGTTCAAAAGGCAAAAACGCAGCTGGCATTCGACGATCAACAGAAGGAAGATGCCGACAAGGCCCTGGCGCAGCGGAGCTCTCAGCTCCAAGAGTACCTCGCCGGACTGGGCGATGACTTAGAGCAGTATCGCAACGGCCAGGAACGAGTGGCACGCGAACGCTCCGATGACGCTCGACGCACCGTCCCGTCGCTGCGTGGTCAGACGGAAAAGACCGAAGCGAAACTCAAGGCCGACCGTGGCAAATGGCTCGCGGAACTCGACAAACTCGCCCTGGATCTGGAGCGCGACATCAATTCGATCGCTCGCAGTGGCACCGACGGCGGCTCGAAGCCGAGTCTGAAGGTGGACAAACCGGGGCGTACTTCCCTCGATTCGGAAGGTATCGATCGGTTCATCCCCTATTTTGATCTGACGATCGGCGTGCTGCTGATGATCGGCCTGTTGGTGCGACCGGTGGCGCTGGTGGCCGCTGCGTTTCTCGCCTCGGTCGTTGCCAGTCAGTGGCCGGGTTCTTATGGCGCCATGCCCACGTATTATCAGGCGGTCGAGATGTTTGCACTGCTCGCCCTGGCGGCGCTCAACGCGGGACAGTGTGCCGGCTTAGATCGCATCCTCTCGTCGCTGTTCAGTCTTTGCTGCGGCCCCAAAACGAAAACCAACGTGAAGTAGTTCATTTAATAAAAGGATCGTTGCCATGAACTTAACTCCGGATCAAAAAGCAGTTGGTCGTGACAATTACTATGAAGCACTGGGGGTCAATCGCCGGGACTTCATGAAGGAATTGATGGTGGCCGGAGCGGTCACCAGCGGTAGCCTCGGCGCGATGTATTTCAACTATGGCAAAGTCACCGATCCGCTGCGGGTGGGCGTGATCGGCACGGGCGATGAGGGCCAAGTGCTGATTGGTGCCGTCAATCCGGACTACGTGCAGGTGGTCGCGATTGCGGACATTCGCCCGTACAACGTGCATCGTGCGTTCCATGGGGACTGGTCGAGCGACGCGGCGCTGGCGGCCCGCAGCGGACTGATCAGCAAGTACAAGTGGAGCTCAGAGGACGAAGCTCGCAAGAAGGTCAAGGTTTACGATCAAGACTATCACGACTTGATCAAAGATCCCGCCGTGGAGGCGGTGATTATCGCGTTGCCGCTGCACTTGCACGCCAAGGTCGCTCTGGAAGCAATGAAGGCTGGCAAGCACGTGCTGTGTGAAAAGCTGATGGCTCACAACGTCGCCCAGTGCAAAGTGATGGGACGATTTGCCAATGAGAAAAACCTCTATTTGGCCATTGGTCACCAGCGTCACTACAGCATTCTTTATGACAATGCGGTGAACATGCTGCGCTGGGGATTGCTGGGGCAAATCCATCACATCCGCGCTCAGTGGCATCGCGGCAATCTGCCCGGCAATGACAGTTGGCAGCAGCCGTTACCGGGTGGTGAGCCGGGTACGAGCGGCAAGAAGGTCGACAAGATCAACAATCAGCTGAATGCGCTCAGCAAGGAACTGGAGTCCGAGAATGATCCGGCCCGCCGCCGATTGCTCGAGAAAAAAGTGGCTCAGTGGGCCGCCTGGGTGCTGGATGCCAAAGTGTCGGCAAAAGATCACGGCTATCAGGATTTCACGCTGTCCAATGGTTCGCAGCGCACCGCTTTGGAAGAGCTGGTCCGCTGGCGGCTGTGGGAACGGACGGGTGGCGGTCTGATGGCCGAACTCGGCAGCCATCAGCTGGATGCGTCGAGCATCTTCTGCAGTGCGCTGCGGAAGGATGGCAAGAAAGCTCATCCGCTCACCGTGCATGCCGTGGGTGGTCGCCATATTTTCCCGCTCGATCGACACGCGGAAGACCATGTTTATTGCATGTTCGAATTTCCTGGTCCCGAATATGACCCCGCGTTCCCCGTTGGTTACAAGGATCCGGTTTCGGGAATCCCGGAAAAGGGTGTGCCGGGCTACGAACAGGACCCGAACAAGAAAATCGTGGTCACCTATTCATCGATCAATGGCAATGGCTACGGCGGTTACGGGGAAGTGGTGATGGGTACTCGCGGTACGCTCATCCTGGAACGCGAGCAGGAAGTGATGCTCTACAAGGACTCCGATACCTCGTCCCGCGTCGGTGTGAAGTACGAAAAGGGCGGACCGACGATGGATACCCAGGCCAGCGGTGGACCAGCCGCTGCCGTGGCCAAAGCCGCCACCGACTGGGGCGGGCCGGTGAGCCGCGGGTATACCGAGGAAATCGAGCACTGGGCGTACTGCATTCGCAATAAGGCTCCCCGCGAAACGCTGCGGTGCCGCGCAGAAGTGGCGATGGCAGACGCCATCATCGCCCTGACCGCCAACATCGCGATCAACAACTCGATCAAGGGCGAGGCTGGATATGTGAAGTTCCAAGAGGAATGGTACGACTTGAACCACGATGCCACGCCCGATGGCAGCAGCTACGAGAAAGAATTCGATAGTTTGGTGAAGGGTGCGTAGCGCGGTCGCGGCCAAATTGGGATATGCTCATGAGCCGCGGTGGGAAGTTATTTGAACCGGGGTCGAACCCGAGCTGAGAGCTGAGGAGATGCGAGCGATGGAGACGTGGCCGATTGGAGTGTTCACCAGCATCGACGCTGGTTTGGGAGTCAAGCTGGAGGTGGCACACGAGCTGGGAATTCCCACGATTCAGCTGCATGCGCCGCATCAAGCCACGCGTACGCAGGCGAATGCCGATCGCTTTCTGGCAAGGCTGCGGGAGCTCAACATCACCCTGACGTGCGTGTTCGGCGGGTTTGAAGGCGAAAGTTATGCGGACATTCCGACCGTGTCGCGGACGGTCGGGTTAGTGCCGCCCGAAACGCGTGCCGCCCGCACGAAAGAAATGAAAGAGATCTCCGATTTTGCGCGGCTGCTGCACTGTGCGGCGGTTGGCTTGCACGTCGGATTTGTCCCCCATGACACGCACGATCCGCTTTATCAGGATGTGATCGCCATCACGCGCGATCTGTGTGATCATTGCCGGGGGAATGGCCAGACGCTGCACCTGGAAACGGGACAGGAAACGGCCGCGGGGCTGCTGCAGTTCATCCACGACGTGCAGCGCGATAATCTGTTCATCAACTTCGATCCAGCCAACATGATTCTGTATGGCACGGGAGAGCCGATCGAGGCGCTGCGGCAAGTTGGTAAGTTCGTGCGCAGCATCCACTGCAAAGATGGTACCTGGGCGAAGCATCCGGGTGTCGAGTGGGGGCAGGAAGTGCCGCTCGGACACGGCGACGTCGGCATGTACAACTATCTCAAGACGCTTCGTGATTTGGGATATACCGGCCCGCTGACGATCGAACGTGAAATCCCGCAGGAACCGGCTCGGCAAAAGGCCGAGATCAGTCACGCTGTTCAGCTGCTCTCGGCGCTCAAGCAGAAACTGCTGCCGTAAGCGGCTGGCGGTGTGGATTTTTGGCGAGTCGGATCTAAGCGTGCGCGGGCTTGAGGAAGATGAATAAAGCTCCTCTTCCAGCGCCATCGAGACCATTCGTCCGATGCGTGGTTTGCTCACCACTCATCCATTGCCGTTTGCTGGGGTAGCCGCGATTCCAAGTGAGCGGATCGTGTTCGGCTGATGCTCAAGGTTACCACCGCGGCAGATCGTCCAGCAGATCCTCGCCATAGCCGGGTGGAAACGGGTTGACAGCGTCGTCAACTGGCTTGGTTTCTGACTGCTCTGTTTGCCGCTGGAGGCGGGCGCGGCCGCTAGCTGGCGACCGGGCTGGCGGTTCGTTTTTGGCGGCGGCATTTCGTAACTGATCGAGCCACACGTCGCTATCTACCGCGGTCGCTTGGCGGCGCTTCGCGGCCACTTGCACACGATGATCGCTGGAGACCACGGTGAGCTGCCGCGGCGCATGGTGACTGCGAATCAGGTCGGTGATGAGTTCATCGGCGGTGGAATTGCGAGGTGCGAAACGGACGGTGAGGCCCTGATGGGTCAGGTGCTGCGGCAGGCCGGGCGGAGCCTCGCGAGCGTCGAAGACCACGGTCGTCTTGGTCGCCCAGTCGGGGCCGAGGAGCTGTGCGAGACGGCTGAGGAGTGCTTCACGCGTGCGGCGGAGCGTGGGGGCAGCCGGACCGGTAGCGAAGATCGCTGAGGCATAAAGCAAGTTGTAGCCGTCGATGAGGATGCGCATCATTCAAGGGGACGATAGCGACCTCGCCAGTCACTCAGCAAGGCGATTTTTTGACATTGACTCAAAAAACGAAAACCGCCAAGTTAACCGCAGTTTACTAACCTCACTATCTTCACGCTTCTGAACGCTAGCTGACAAAGGGGTGCAAGGATGCCCGCCCAACTGCTTACCGTCCTCCTGCTTCTGCCCGCTCAAGTGGCGGTGGATGATGCCGCTCCGAAAACGTTCCCCGCGAAGCCGCCCGTGATGGCCGCCGATCCGCTCCGCCGACCAGCGGCGGCGGAAGCTGCAAGCCGTGAGCCCGTGAAGCGGGAAATCGTGACCGAACTGGGACAACCGGTGGTGGCGAAGCCGAAATCGACGGGCGCCGTGCTCTTCAGTCCCGGCACGACGGCGCGGGAGACGGTCGCGGCCGACGTGCCGCAGCGCGAGGCTTCCGGGCGGGATTTTCCACCGCAGGAGCTACCGCTGCGGGAAGTTGATGTGCCAGCACGCGAGATACCGGCACGCGAAATACCGGCACGCGAATTTGCCGCCGAAGCTGCCGCGGAGCCGCGCATTCTGCGGACCGCCGCCGAGGAGTCGATGCCGCTGGAACTGGGACTGGATCGAGCTGCCGCCACGGAATTGATTCAGCATGCGCTGAGCGTGCCGCGCGATCCCTCGCTGGCGCTACCCGGTCAACCCTGGACGCTGCAACAGCTACTCGAGAATCTGCCGGAGCGGGGACAACGGCTGGCGGCGATTAAATCCTACTGGAAGCTGTCGGCGGAAGTGGCGAAGTATCACTGGAGTTTAGAGGAGCTGGAGTTTTTGGCGGAGCTTCCTGCGGGGCGAATGGCGGGCGAACCCAAAATGCTCGTCGCGGCACAAGCCGATGCCCAAGCGTTTGCTCAGCAAAATCGTCTGGCGGCGACAGTTGTGCAGCTGGAAGTCAGCGAGATGTTGCGGGCGAGTGGTTCCGAGGCGCAGCCCTGGCCCGCCGATCTGCCGCTCGTCGGACTTTACCAGACCAAATTCGACCGCATTTTTGCCGGCCGATCCGCTCCCCTCCAGCTACGCCGCATTGCCACTCAGTTGCCTCAGCAATTGGAGTTAATTGAATTGCGAGCCGCTGCCGTGGCCGCTGCCACCGACTCACTCAAGGAACTCGCCCATGAGTACCGACAAGGGCAGGTGAGCTTAAGTCTGTTGCTGGATGCGCAGGTACGCTTGCGACGCTTGCGATCTGACTTCGTGGACGTCATTCGGACGTACAACGAACAGATAGCCGAATACGCGATGGCCATTGGTGGTGGCAATGATAATCAGACCGTGGTGAGCATGCTGATTAAGTCCGGAGCTGGCCGAAGTCTGACGGTCCCGGCGGGCGCGCGGTTAGAGACGAGTGCGACGGGGCGCGGTCCTGGTAGCTCGGTGGGCAGCTTCGCCGCGCCTGTGGGCACGGCTCCGAATAACACTGCTCCTCAAGTGAGCGGCGGATTTGGGGCGAGCGGCAATCCTGGCTCTTCGTTCCGATCTGCGGAGAGTAGTGCGCGCTTCGGTGGCGGGGCGGAAGTGGTGGGACGAACCAGTGAGGGGCCGCAGGCCAACGGCTGGATGGCGCCACGCACCGGCCAGCCCGCCAACGGTTTACGGGCGGCTGAACCGGTGGAACCCGTGGACGATCCCGCTGCAGATCCCAGAGGCTCAGCCGTGGAATTAACCGCTCCTGAATCGCGCTAGGCAGGCCGAAATTACGCGGCCAGGCGGCGGCTCGTTTCGCGTGGTGCCAGCGACTGATAGCGGATGTTGATCAGTTGAGCCAGTTTGCCGCTGGCCAGCTGGAAGAGCTGAGCACGTGCGGTCGAGTTCAGCCCGACCTGAGCGTCCACGACTTGCTGGAGCTGCGTGCGGAGAATGCTGCGCCCGCGGGCTCGTACATAGCCGCGAAGTTCGTGAGTCGATAAATCGCCCACTCGGTTCGCCACCAATGGCCACACGCCATCTAAACTGCGGTTAGCGATCGCTACCGCGAGATTGGGCAAGCGATGTGGGGATTTCCTGTCATTCCAGAGCGCGATCCAATCCATCAGTCCCATCGTGAACTCCTTCTGCGGGACCGGCGGTCCCCTCCGTGACGTCACTTCCAAGAGTCAACCGGGAGTAGGGCAGCATGAGCGCGAAACTCCGAGTTACCCGTTCGACCAGCTTGTACATCGAATCTTGAACGGGATCAGGAATAGCGGGACGCGGGGGTTGCCGAGAAAGCTTGCTGGGTAAGTTCTGACAGTTTTCAAGAAGACTCCAGTTTGCGCGAGTAACCAGACGAAAATAGTAGTGTCTGACGCTGGCAGCGATTGGGACGAGAGAGCGGGACATCGGTGGTGTCCCGGCGAGCGACCTGGAGGCGTTATAAACGTCGCCTCTTGACCGCTCTCTCTGTTTTTCCTAAGTTGCCGTTTCCGATAGACGCGAGATCGCGTCGGGCACATCGAAACGTGAAGTTGATTTTCCGTTTCGCTGGCCGGGCATCTCAGGGACGTGGCCCCGTAGCCAAGTGGCTAAGGCAGTGGATTGCAAATCCTCCATCCCCGGTTCGAATCCGGGCGGGGCCTTTTTTCTTTCCTTCGCGCACGTCACCCCGACTCACGGATCGGTCGGGGAAAGTGGACTCGACGGCAAGTTATGCTGTTCCAGGCGAGTGACGAGTTGGCGCAGGGTGTCGAGGAATTGTTCGGTGTCCTCGATCAGTTTTTTGCCATGGGCGAGCAGCAGAATGGGATCCTGTTCCGACGCCGGCGTCAGGGGTAGTGGTGCAAAGCGAAATCCCGCTGGGACTCGATAGGCTTGACTGTCCGTATCAAAGTACCAGGGTACCCCGGACATGGAGAGCACTTGCAGGTCGCGCTGAATGGTGCGACTGGAGCATTCTAGTTCTCGGGCGAGCGCTTCAGCGTCCCAGCGCCCCGGTCCCAGGATGAGTCGCAGGACCCGCAGCAGGCGACTGAGCCGCGCACATTGTCGCACGCGTCGTTCGGAATCCGTTCGTTTTCTCACCACTGCCCCCAACGCCGCTCAGTCCCAGCCAATCCGGCTCACTCAGCCAATCCGGCTCACTCAGCCAATCCGGCCCACTCAGCCAATCCGGCTCACTCAGTCCACCCGGCTCCTAGAATCCCCTCATCCTTGCCCCTGCGCACCGCAGCAAGAGTGACCAGATTGTGTCAAACGACAACGACGACAGTGGGTCTCAGAGCGATCCTGCCGGAAGAACAGGCAAAATCTTATGAGCTCATCGAACGATAACGCCCCACAGTTGTCGCTGACGGCTCGGCGATTCTGCGGTTAACCGGATGCCTTGCCGCTCCGCCAGGCCGACTTCGTCCCCGCCGCCGCGCGCCTCAGGCCTGCGGTCCGTCGTAAAAAACCGGTCCCTTTTTTTCTGCCGCTGAGTCCCACTGTTGGCACTGTCATTCCCTAAGCTCAGCACCCACCTCAGCATGACTCAGGATCGCTCTGCTGGGGCTAACACAGTTTGTGTGAGTGGGCAGCTGACCTGAGTGGGCAGCTGACGAGGTTGGGCATACCGCGTGGGGGGCTTAAGCAATGAGTGGGGCACGAGGGGCGCGGCTAGCGCGCCAGCGAACGATTTGGATGCCGCGAGAATTACTACAACACGCGACCGGCGTGCAGCGACGGCCAGCAACGGAGGACCTCGCTGCCATACCGCCTCCCGGAGCGGTCGTCTCGGTAGCGAATGACTCGCGGCTCGATTTTACCTTGGGACCGCCCACTTCACCGCCACCCACTCCCGCAGCCCCCGGGGCTAGCCGCGTGACGAATGAGCAGCGCTGGCGAGCGGAACGGCACCTCTGGCAAACTTGGCTCGAACGCGGCGAGACGCTGGCCCGCGAACGACGTGTCGATGGCATCGTCTACAACGCTCAGGATCACTTTCCGATTTTAGCGGAGTTCAAAACGGGGAATGACAAAAACCCGTTTCATGCGCTCCTGCAACTGATCATGTACGCTGCCGAACTGGCCGCTCCCGCGCGCTGGCACCCCGCTTTTTTCCGCTCTGCCGAGCAGTCGGCCGGAGCCACGGCGGCCGATCTTCCCTCAGACACCGCTGATATCGCCAAAACCGCCGAAACCGCATCCGCTGCTGACGCCGACGACGAGCTCACGCCCCTGGCGGGCCCGCTGCTCGACATCTACATCATCCTGGGCGACTACGATGATGGCGGTGCAGCTCACCGCGAAATGCTCGACGTCACCGCTCCGTTCTGCCAACGACTCTTTCAAGATCGCTCCATCACCAATTACTTACGTCGAGTGGCTTGTTTGAATACTCGGCGGACCGAGAGCGGTCTGCTGACCTGTCATAAAATCTTCGCCTTCCCGGACTTGGATCTGGCCCCCGCCGAACGTGCCCGTCTCAACTGATCGTGGTGCGGAAAGTACAGTGAGCGTAATCGAGTGAGTGGCCAGAGCTGGGGGGCTGAATCGGATTCGGAGCGGACAATGAGGTACCGCCGACGGGCGCCGCGCCAGAATCCCAGCGGCCAAAAATGCACGCGCCGATGGCGCCTCCCACGACTTCCCTCCGCCCGATACCAACCAATCAAACTCACCTTCAGCAGCCTGGCTAGACGCAATCGCAAAAGCTGCTGCCGCGCGTAGGCCGTGCGGCGCTGCGGCCGAGTGGACGGCTTCCGTTCGGGGGAAGCTCCCGTGGCAGGCGCACCCTCCCGCGCCACCGCCTCCCCCAGACTCGACGGCTCGAGCAGCCGCGATCTTGAAGGGGGCAGAGGCGGTAACCGGACATGGCTGCCGAGCTTTAAGCGTCGTTCCTGGCGGTCATAACGAATCGGCAGTGCCGCCAGTTCCAACACTTCCAGGTCGCGATAGACCGTGCGCGTCGAGCATTCCTGTGCCGCCGCTAACTCGCTCGCCGTGCGCACCTGCTGCTGCGCGACAAGCTGGATCAGTCGCAGAATACGGGCCAGTCGGTCCGCCTGACGCAAGCGCCGTTCGGCGTCGGTTCGGGGGCGGGGAGCTTGGGCGTTAGGTTTAGGGGCATCCTTCATCGTACGGGCTCCTCGGGTAAGATTTCGGGGCTACGTAAGATGAATCGTTTTTTTGGTTGACGACCGGATCCGACAACCTACGTTAATCCTGTTCGAGCGACTGGGGAGAGCCGCTCTGAACGTGGGCGGCGGGGATCGCTGGGTAATGGAGGGGTCCCCGCCGCCATTTTTTTACGCTCGCGGACGAGGCGCGTACCGAGCCAGTAACCGGTTCATCAGCGGCGGACAAAGTCGATCCAGCCAGACCAGCAGCTTGCCTCCCCACGAAAGAATAATTTCCTGGCGCCCGGTCTCCATCGCTCGACGCGTTCGCCGCGCTACCTCCGCCGGTGCCATCGCCGCCGCTCGCCGCTCCTCCCCCGTCCGCTCGAAAAACTCCGTCGCCGTCGTACTCGGACTCACCAGTAACACCGCGACACTCCCCTGACCTGCCCGGAGGTTGTTGTTTGCCCCACTGTCGTCGCTGAGCTGGCTGATTGCTTCCCGACTTAACTCCGCGCGCAGTGCGTCGCTCCAGCCATGCAGAGCGAACTTGGCCGCACAGTACTCGCTTTTATAGGGAACAGCGCGATGGCCCAGCACCGATCCGATGTTGACGATTAGTCCCTCCGGGGCACTCTTCAGCAGCGGGAGGGCCAGCCGAGTTAACTCGACAGGAGCGACGAAATTAAGTTCCAGAATGGCACGTAGCTGGGCTTCGCTGCCGGATTCAAAGCTTCCCCACCGTCCGGCCCCGGCGTTGTTCACCAGCACATCCAGGCCTCCTAACGTTGCCGCGGCATGAGCCACCAGTCGCGCGCGAAACGCCGCCTCGGTGAGGTCTCCGGCGAGCCATTCCGCTTGGCCACCCTGGTGACGGATTTCCTCGGTTAATTCGGCCAGCTGCGGTGCGCGGCGAGCGGTGAGGAGCAGTCGCATGCCGGACGCCGCTAGCTCGCGTGCGAGTGCCGCACCGATGCCACCCGACGCGCCTGTCACCAGAGCACCTAGTCCGCGCAAGTTTCGTCGTCCCATCCACTCACCCGTACCCCGGACCTGCATCAGCCGCCGGTCGCCAGGGAGTCAAACCAGTCGTCGACCGTCTCCAACGACGACGCGCTACCCGCGTTACCCGCGCTTGCCAGTCGCTCCATGAGTGCCTCGTCGTCGAGCACGCTGACTGGTCGCGGCAGCGATAGTGGCGGATTCGTGCTGGCGACCAGCGAACGATCGGCGTAGGCTTGCCGAGTGAAGATCGGCTGCAACTCGCTACGACTGACCGCTGGCGCCGTCGGCAGCGCAAATTCAGCGCTCCACGCCCCTCCCAATTCATCAACCAACGCCACACCTTCTTGCTCGCCCGCTCCCTCACCGGTCGCTGGCTGATTCAAGAAATTGATGACCAGCAGCACGTCGATCGGTGATGCGAAGCCATCCCCATTCACATCGTAATACGACTCGTTACCCAGCGGCTTCGGCGCGAAGCTGGGCGTGGGCGGATTCGGCAGCGCCTGATTACTGGTCCCCTGGGCATTCAAGAAGTTAATCAGAATCAGTGCGTCGAGCGGCACGGTGGCGCCGTCGTTGTTCACATCCAGGGAGTTGGCAGGATTCTGCCACGGAGTTCCTTCGGCCACGGCTTGAATCACCAGCCGAGCGGCGCCTTGCGACAGCTCGTAGAAAATCTGCCCCTCGATGTTGCGATAGTTGGTCAGCGTCCAGCCGGTACCAAACGTAATCGTATCGCCCGTGTCGCGGCGCACGAGAAGTTCGTTCGAGTCATCGGAGGCATTCAGCACGGCCGCCGGGTTTACAATCAGCGAATTGTTGCCCGTGCCCGTCAAGTCAATCACTTCGATGCCCAGGATTTTGGCAGCCACGGAGTCGTTGGTCAGGTCGAGTACTTCACCTTGCCCGCTCAGCTTGAGCGTATCGCTACCGCGACCACCCACAACTTTCCGGAACGATAAATCGCCGACGGTGAACGTGTCGTCGCCTTGACCACCACGCAGCACATCAAATCCACCTAAACCGATCAGCAAATCGTGGCCTTGCGCTCCATTCATTACATTGCCGCTGCTGGAGCCGAGCAGCGTGTCCGCCGTCGGTCCGCCTAACTGGGTCACCGCTTTCGTAAAATCGCGACCAAAGAGCACATACGCTTGTCCCGCCTGCGTAGCACCGGCGACCGTCGCATTGGGCGCACCAAACACCAGATCGTCAAAGCCATCTCCATTGAGGTCACCGGCGGCCGCAATCGCCAAGCCCATGCTGTCACCAGCCGCAATCCCTTCGATGCGGAACCCGTTAACACCGTTCAGTGCGCCGGTGGAAACGACCGGTCCCGGACTGTCACCGCGACCAAAAATCACATAGGCCGTGCCCGCTCCGGCTCGCGGCGGAATGCCGGGCGATACGCCGGATGCACCCAGCAGCAAATCATCGAATCCATCTCCATTCACATCGCCCGCGCGACCCGCCGTCACGCCCAAAAATCCATCCGTCGCCGAACCGTCTACGCGGAATCCATTCGTACCGTCCAGCCCGAGCAGATCGAACACGGAAGCGAATCCAGCCCCCGCTCCGTAAATTACGTAGGCACTGCCAGCGTTCAGCTGCGCGGGAGAACCGGGATCCGCTCCTGGCACTCCGATCACCACATCATCAAAGCCATCGCGATTGAAGTCACCAATCGAGCCGACCGAGAAACCGAGTAAATCATCCACGTTCAAGCCGCTGACTCGGAATCCATTATTGCCATCGAGCGTATCCAGCTGGAGCGGCTGGGGCACCGCACCCGCTCGACCAAAGACAACGAACGCCGCTCCGCGCGCGGTTGTGCCACCGGGCAAACCTGCCGCCGCACCGATGATAATGTCGCCAAAACCGTCGCCGTTCACATCCCCAGCCGCAGCGGCCGAGATCCCCGCAAAAAACTCGCTCGACAAACCATTCATCTGGAATCCGTTGGTGCCGTCCAGCGAAGCGAGCGAGATGCTCGACGTGAAGCCAGTCGCTTTACCGAAGAGCAGATAAACGGAGCCGGAATCGATCAAGGCGGAGCTGACATTATCTGCTTGGCGCGCGGCGACGAGGATGTCGGCGAAGCCATCGCGATTGAAGTCCCCCGCACTCGAGACCGTCAGGCCGGTCGCATCGTTGCTGGCTATTCCGGTGAGCCGGAAACCGTTGATGCCGTTGAGTGATCCGAGATCCAGAACAGCACCAAAACCAGTCGCTCGACCAAACACCACATAGGCGGCACCGGCATCGTCCTGTCCCGGCACGTCCACACCCGTTGCTCCGATGAGCAAATCGCCGAAGCCATCGCCATTCACATCGCCCGCGCTGCTGACATAGCCCGCGTAGTCACCCGCCGCCGCACCGACGATCTTAAAACCATCCGTACCGCTGAGGCTGTCGAGATTGATGACGGGCGCAAACCCATCGATTTTCCCGAACACGATGTAACTGGTACCCGCATCGACGCGCGACGGTGAAGCCACGTCAGCCTGCGGTGCTCCAATCAATAAATCATCGAACCCATCGCGATTAATGTCCCCCGCAGAACTCACCGAGTAGCCCGCTTGGTCATTGGTGAATTTGCCGTTAAGCACGAAACCGCTCACCCCAGTGCCCGTCGGTGGCAGCAAGTCACTGAGATAGAAGACGGAACCAGGAGGCGGCGGCGTGCCAACTTGCAGCGTGGCCGACACCGTGTTACCCGGAGTACCGAGGTTGTCCGTGGCCACTCCGTAGAACATGTATACGCCATCGAGCAGTCCGGCGGTCGAGTAGTTGATGCTCCAGCCACCGGCGCTGCTGGTGTCAAAACCAACCGCCAAATCGCTACCGATCTGCAAACCGGCTTCCCCGTTGGTCTCCCGATAGAAGTCCACTCGCGCGACAAAGCCGTCCAGATCGCTCACTCCATTCGCCGTGATCGCAGTCGAAGCGGGAGCGATAACGGCCGCTGGATTCGTACTGAGGAACACGATCGACGGCGGCGTGTTGGGCGGAATCACGCGGAACACGGCACTGGCCGGCTCGCTGCTGGCAAGCTGATCGTCTTCCGCCACGGCATAAGCCGTGCGCAAACCGGTGGCTAACAAAGCACTGTTGAAGCTCGTTGACCAACCATCCGTGCCAAGGGAGTCGACGCCAACGAGCAGGTCACCACCGTTACCGGTTTGCAAACCCACAAGATTGTTCGATTCCACATAGAACGAAACCTTCTGCACCAGTCCATCAATGTCAAACACACCGCTGGCAATCAGGGACATCGAAGCGGGCTGCACGACGGGCGAGGGATCAGCGGTGAGCAGTCCGACGACCGGGAACTGATTCTGATTCGACGGCCCCAGTACCACTCGCTGTAGCGCCGACTGATTCTGTTTGCCGGTATCGTCGGTCACCGAGAAACGGAGATAGCGCGACTGCGAGCCGGGTGCTTGTGCCGAGTTGGCATAAGTGACTCCGCGCAGCAGTGCCTGTACCGCCTCCGGGGTGGCATCGCTATTAAGACTCACCACCAGCGGATCCGTACCGATTCCACCACTGATCGTACCGATCGACAGGCCACCATAGACAACTTGATTGCCCACCTGTGTCACTGGTCCGCTCGTCGTCAGCGCCAGTTGGTCATCCGCCGTTCCGTTCGCGACAATCGCGACGCTCAGCGAACCGGTGGAAAAATTCAACGAGTCGATGTCGCTGAGCAGTGCTTGCGGATCAACGATCACAGGGGCTGAACCCCACAAGTACGCCACGGGGCCAGAGGGGAGCTGCACCTGCGGAGCCCCCGCCGGCAGCGAACCGATCACTCGGCCCTCCACCAAAAACTTGTAGACCGGCTCCGCGGGATCATCCGAGTTGATGACCACCTCACCAAACGGCGTGCCGGGGAGCGTGGTGTCCATTTCCAGGAGTAACGTGGCCGAGTCGGCGACATTGACCTGAGCGGGCAGGGCTGAACGCAGCACAAAACCGGCCGGCACCGTGATACCGTTCAGCCGCAGAGCGGTCGCACCACGATTTTCGATGTGGAGCTGAATCGTAGGCGACGAATCGTTGACCTTCAGTTCGCCGAAATCGAGTGGCGTTTGCCGCTGATTCACAATCAAATCGTAATTCGGCGCAACACTCCCCATCGTCACGCGAATCTTGGGCTCGATCGGCGACGATGCAATCGTGAACCGCTCGATATTGCGTACTTGCCCGTTCACTTTGAACTGCACTTGCCACGTACCGGGATAATCTTTCCAGTTGACGGAGCGGGACGACGTGATGAGCGGGAAGTGATTCGGCGAAGAGACCAGGTTTTGACAGAAGGGAGTCGTCGTCGAGAAAATCGGAGAGGTCTTGGGGAGCTGGCAATTGTAAGCATCAGCCAGTCGCACGCCGTCGGGACGAATCCACGTCACCTGCCACTCATCGTACGGATTCAAGTGTGAAACTCGATTCCAGTAATACATGGAGCCGGTGAAGGTGGGATGCAAACGCGAGATCGAAGTCGGCCCCTCCTCCAAAGAACTCGTCGGATCCACGTTCGTGACGCCGGCCACGAGGGGCAACTGCGTGGTGGAGCCTTGGTAGGTGAGCGGATGGAGCCAGTAAGCGGCCGGATCCAGGTATGTTTCTACCACGGAGCCGCGATGCAGCACGTCAAACTTTAGCCGCGCCTCACCCAACGCTCGATCGCCAACCAAGCCGAGAATGTCACCCGCCTTCACTTGGTCACCCACCTGCACGGTGACGGAGTCGAGGTTGAGGTGGGAATAACGCGTCACCCAGCCGTTGCCGTGATCGATTTCCAGCGGCTGGTCGCCGGTGGGGTCGAGCAGTCCCAAGCTGACGATGCGGCGATAACCGCCCGCACGCCCCTCCACCACGTAGCCACCACCCACCGCGTCACCGTTCACCGAGAGCAGCGGGGAACCGATCACCAGATCGCTTCGGCCATCGCCGTCGACATCTCCCAGGCCCGACACCGAGGTCCCTGTTTGCGAACCGGTCAAGCCGAGCAGCAGCATGCCGGGCGTCGCACCGGCTTGCCCCAGCGCAATTAAATCGACCACTTTTGGCAGCGGTGTTGCGGAACCGTAAACGATGTAGACGCCGCCCGCATTGTTCCCCGCATCATCTAGCCCTGGGGCACCAAACGCCACATCCGGGAAACCGTCTCCATTGAAGTCACCCAGCGGAGCGACGGCGGAGCCGATTTGATCGTTCGTATTACCGCCTTGCACCACGACTCCCGCCGTGCCATCGCCACCATACAGCGGCAACAGCGTACGCAGATCCGTCTCGGCGCTAAACGGCGTTTTCTTGCCGTAGACGAGGTAGGCGAGTCCCGAGGGGCGAACATCGAGCCCCGCGCTGGGAGCTCCGATCGCAAAATCGTTGATCGTATCGCCGTTGATGTCGCCCAGTCCGACAACCAGACTGCCCGTGTTGTCACCATTAACGTCGCCGTGGAACACGCTGCCCAGCGTCCCGTCACCAAGCTGCGCCGTGCGCAGCTTGGTCAACGAAAAGCGATTGGTAAACGGCGTAAAAAACTGCGTCGTCGCATCGCGACCGAAGAGCACATACACGTCTCCGGAGAAATTCGTACCGCTGAGGGGAGCTCCAATCGCCACGTCGTCGACGCCATCGCCGTTGATGTCACCGAGGCCCGCGACCGACTGCCCGACATTATCAAACGAGGTCTCACCGTCGATCACAAACCCACGCTGCACCATGCCGGGCGTGAGGGGTGTGAGTAAGTTGGCGAGCGAGTATTCGGCGGGAAACGGCTGATCGCTGCCGTAAATCACATAAGCGCGACCCGCATTAAAAAGCGACGTCGTGCCCACTTGGAAATCGGCTTGCGGCGAACCGATGATGAGATCGTCGAAGCCGTCGTCATTGATATCGCCGGCGAAACTCACCGAGGTACCGGCCAGATCTCCCGTACGCTCGCCGACCAAGATAAATCCCGCCGCCCCATTACCACCGCCGACAAACGACAGCGTCTTGAGATTCACCGTCGCGGGAAATCCGGTTGCTCGACCAAACACCACGTAGGCTTCGCCCGAACGATTACCGGCGCGGTCCGCATTCGGTGCACCGATCACGAGATCGTTGTAGCCATCTTTGTTGAAGTCACCGCCCGTGGTGACGGAGATCCCGCTGTTGTCATCGACTTTGATCCCCTGCAGCACGAAGCCCTGCGAGCCATCACCGCCGTTGGCTGGTAACAGGTCGGCTAAGTCAAAACCGCCCGCAAAGCCGCCGAATCGACCATAGACGACGAACGTCTGTCCGACGTTGTCGGTGAGCACTCCATCGCCCGCCAAATCGGCATCTGCGGCCGGAGCGGTGACGAGGAAATCGGCTAGCGTGTCGCCATTCAAATCGCCCACCGAACGCACTCGATAGCCCGTGGAATCGCCCACGGCGACACCGCGCAGCGTGAAACCTTCCAGTGGCGAGGTGACGGTGCCAGGCATGACGGCATAGACCGCTTGCCCGCGGTCCATGGCCGAAAAGTTGGGCAGTTGAAATTCCATCCCGGTGCTGCCGTCGTACGTGAAGGCCCCGCACTTGGGATACGGCCGAATGTTTTTTTCGTCGCAGAAATAATCGCGAATTTCTGGATTGGGGAGGCCGTCGTCGGGCAGCGGATCGAGATCCACATAACTCGTGATCGACCAATCTTCATTTTGCTTACCGGCCAAGGGTGGCAGGAATTTCTGCGGCAACGTGGTCGGCGCCAGCGGCGTGAAGTTCACCGAGATTTTATTGTTCGCTTCGTTCGTCTCCGTCACCGTGTTGCCTTGATCCAGCGACACGTCGACTCGATGCAATCCCGGTCCCGCGAACCAGCCACCAATCACCGTCGAACGATTCTCGACTCCCGCCGCTTGCCGACGAAATGTCGATGAATCAAGGACGATGGGGGAAATGCCCTGCGTCTGATCGGTCACGCGCAGGTAATAAGTGTCGGTGGAAGCGAGGTCGGTGGCTGTCCATTCCGCCCGTAAAAAAATCTGCTCACCCACGACCGGCGTGCCAATCGGGTTATTGTCGACATCCACGAACTGAACATTCGTCAGACGTAAATCACCCGCAAACAGCTCGCGGCGCTCCAGTAGCTCCCCGAGTAAGCGAGCAGCGGAGTCACGTCGAGCTGTACGGCGTTGGGGTTTCCGGCGACGTATCATGCGTTGTCCTTGTACTTTACATCTGGCTAGGAGCCACGGTCGGAGAGCTATCGGTCGCAATGGGCGATTCTAGTTACAACCGACAAACTCCACAAATTTATGGTCAATTCTGTTCCGGTAAGTTCCAGACCTGCAGACTGTTGTCCGCCAAGACCACGGCCAATCGGCGCGCGTCAGGGGCGAGTGCCACACGCTGCACGGGGCTTTCCTGCACCGGTAAAGCGAACAGCGTGCGCCCCGTCTTGGTTTCGTGCATGGTGATCCAACCCAGCGGGGATTGGGCAACGGCTGGCCCGACATAATCCAACACTTGGCGATCCGTCGACACGGCAACGTAATAGCGTCCCTCTCGGCTGAACGTCAGCGATTCGATCTCCATGCCTCGTAAATGTTTGGCGGACACCAGCCGCAGCGTTTGACGGTCGTAAATCTGAGTTCCCACGTGCAGGAAGGCGCCGCCAGGAACCAGCCCCCGCGGACCGCTCGGTAACCACGGGGCCGCCGCTGCACCAACTCGTCGCCGCACCCCCGTGCCCACCTCCACCACTTGCACCTCAATCTGCCGTCCCCGCGGATCAAGTTGGAGCTGGTAGAGCTGCTGGCCATCCTCGCTCAAGATCCCCTCGCTCGCACCCCGCGGCCCCGTCGGTTTACCCTCCAGAGCGCGACGAGTGCGTCGGGGGCTGGCGAGCGTCGATGGATCCCAGTCACACTCCCACCCCTCCTCGTCGACCGTCGTTAACACGCGCCCCAGATCATCAAACGACAATTCCACAATTCGACCCGCATGCCCGGCGGTGGGCAAAAAGCGCTGGCCAGTTTGCGTGTTAAAGAGCACCGGTGGTTCGTCATCCAGCGAGACAGCCAGGATGTTGCCACGCGGCGCCAGCGCCACCGACTCCACACGCCCCGTTTCCACTGTGCTCGGCAACTGACACCGTGAAATCAAGCGTAAACTCGGCAGATCCAAGACCGTAAACAGGCAGTTGGTTTCGCGCGGAGCGGCCACGACGAGTCGATTGCCGTGCCCGGAAATGGTGAGTTGATGGCCGGATACGATTCGCGATTGCTCAGGCCGCACGGCAAAATCCCCCGTCGACTCGTGGGTACGAATGACGAACGGTTCCCCCGTTACCTCGACCGGGTTATCGGTCGCCTCACCCGCCGGCTCCCGGCCCCGCACCGCTCGTTCCGCCGCATAAATCCGCGAGCCATCCGGAGCGAATAATAGGGAGCGCACGGCCAGCGCCGGCGAACGCACCGGCATGCCATCCAATCGCTCTTCTTTCCAGGCCAGCGCATGCACTTCGCGCAGCAGCCAGCGACCATCCGGATGCAAGGCTGGATTACTGCCCTCTTCATCCAAGGAAGTGGCCCGCAGTAGTTTTCCCTCCGGCCAGCTCCACCAACGCAGCTGCTCCTCCGCATCACTACTGGACACCAGCGTCCGTTCATCACGACTCAGCGCCAAACTATCCACGGCACGGAGCGCATCGCTCACCGCCTGCAGCCGTTCACCGCTCTTCCAGTCCCAGCGTTCCAAAAACCCTTCTTCGGCTCGTTCTCCGGCGACGATGAGTTGCCGATCGGCGTCAGCAAACAGAATCGCATGCACGGCCCCAGCCAACTCCCATTCCGCTGCCTTGCTCCAGTCCGCCGTGCTCCAAATGCGCGCTACTTCGTTGCCGACCGTCGCCAGATATTGCCCATTCTGGGAAAACGCCAGCTTGTACTGCCCATCATGCCAGAGACTCTTTTGCGACTGAATCGGCCGCACTCCCGCCAGCGTCATCCGCGCAGCGGCCCAATCCACTTGCTCCTCAACACGCCCCTTATCGATGAGTTCCGCCAGTTCCTGTTTCCAGGCCGGGCTGACGCTTGACTGCAGGTCGAGCAGCGTCCGTCCAAACCGCCGCGCCGCTTCCGCCTCATCCATCGCTCGGTACAGCCACAGCAAACTGTGATTACCCTGCAACAGCTCGGCGCCTGCCGGTGCGTCTTTTGGTGCATCTTTTGGTGCATCTTTTGGTGCATCTTTTGGTGCATCTTTTGGTGCGGCCTTTGGTGCCTCTGCCTGGTCGGCGCTTTCGCGACGCACGATCCCCAGCTGCTTATCGAAGAGCTTTGCCAGCTCCCCATCAACGCGATGCCCTTCCAAATACCCCAGCGTTCGAATGAGGTTCAGTTGACGGCGCAGCTGCGTCGTCCGTTCCGTTGGTTCCGCCACCGGCTGCTCGGGCGCAACGCTCGCCGCCGCCGCCCGCGTGTGGGCTAAATGCCGAGCGATCTGCTGGGTGACGAGCGGCAGAGCGACCTGGGGATCCGTCAGCAGCCGCTGACGACCCAGCAGATTCGCCGACTCCGTCGGAGAATCCAACAGCTGCACCGCCTGCTCTAGCGGACCCGCCCAGTAAATGTCGCGGACCAGCGTACGACGGCCATTGATGGTCTGACGAGTGACCGGAAAACGATCGCGCCGCCCCTCTGCTTCCTCGGCGGCATCGGCCAGCGCCGCTGGCTGCCAGTAATCAATATGCCAAATCGCCGGCTCGCCCTCCCGCGCCGCTTCCACCTCCGAAATGAATAGCAGCCACGAGCGACCGGCGAGCGGCGTGTCGACTCCTTTCCGCGGCAGCTCGTCGAATTCGACAAGCCACTCCTGATCGCCTCCTAGCTGCTCGCCAGCTACCCAGCGTTCCACCTTCAGTCGCGGCAGCTGCTCCCGCCGCTTCGACTCCACCGTGCCCACGACCGCGCCGCTACGGGGAGCAGCCGTAATCTGACCAACCACCACCGCTCGCGCCGCCAGCACATGCCAGTCCCAGCGAACCTGCGCGAGCGCTCGCTGAGCGAATTCATCGGCCGCCGGAGCGATCGCCTTCAAGTTCCAAGCGGCGAGCGGATCGGAAGTGATTTTGGATTCATGCCAGGAACTGACCAAGCTGAAAATCTGCCGCTCCCCCGGCACCACGGGTTGCC
The DNA here is from genome assembly GCA_046086325.1 of Planctomycetota bacterium. Classification (GTDB taxonomy): domain Bacteria; phylum Planctomycetota; class Planctomycetia; order Pirellulales; family Pirellulaceae; genus JBJSXJ01. The sequence continues at coordinate 27,340 of JBJSXJ010000132.1, forward strand.
CGGACTGACAGATCAAGCGGCCCGGTTCCCAGCTGCCATACAGCACTCGTTCGACTTCGATTTCATAACTTCGACTGCGCCGGTTTTCGACCGGTGTGCCGCGATCACGAGCGACGCCCATAACCACCAGCGAAATCGGCCCGACCGGCTCACTTGGCAAGTCATCGCGCCGACGCTGCTCAAAATCCATGACGACGGAACGCACCAGTGAAGCAGCTGCCGGTGCAGCAGCTGACGGCGCAGCGGCCGACGTGGCCGCCACACGGATCGTTTCCGCAGCGGGAGAATTAGGCTGCTGCGCCCGGACCAGTTCCGCTCGGTTCACGCCCAACGGCCAGAATCCGAACCAGAACCAACCCAGCAGCAGAAACAGGGAACTCGTCGCAGGCTGATATTTCATCTCACTCAGACGTCGGCTAAAGGGTGAAATAGACTATACGCCAGTTGATATTCCCTGAGAAGTTGCGACGATCCAAATGCACTTCACCCCGCAGAAAGGTCACCCGCGATGAAATTTCACCAACAGGCATGCCCGGCAACTTCGCTTCGCCTTATCCGACCCGTGCAACTGGCGGTCGTCTACCTCTCGACGCTCCTCTTCGTCTTCCCTGATCCGGCGCCCGCCGTATCAGCCGAGCCGCGTCCGAATGTGCTGTTTATCTCGATCGACGACCAGAACGACTGGATCGGCTGTTTAGGGGGCCATCCCCTGGTGAAGACCCCGCATATCGATCGCTTGGCCAGCCGCGGAACGCTGTTTACGAACGCCCATTGCCAAGCACCACTGTGTAACCCGTCGCGCACCAGTCTGCTCACCGGGCTGCGTCCTTCGACGACCGGCATTCACGGTCTGACACCCTGGTTTCGGACCGTCGACCAGTTCCGGGATCACCAGACGCTGCCGCAACATTTTCGCCAAGCGGGATATCAAAATCTGGTGACCGGAAAAATCTATCATGGTGGCTATCCACCGGCAGCGGAACTGAACGCCGAGTTCACTCGACAAGGTCCGCCCAGCAGCGGCGGCCCGCGCCCCCCACAAAAACTCGTCTCACCCACGCCGCATGGCAACCATCCACTCGTCGACTGGGGCACGTTTCCCCATCGCGATGAAGAAAAGGGGGACTGGAAAATCGCTACCTGGGTCGCGCAGGAGTTACAGAAGCTGGGCCAGCAGCAGCGGGCGACCGCGGCCGCAGACCAGCAACCTTTTTTTCTCGCGGCCGGTTTTTTCTTGCCTCATGTTCCCTGCTATGTCACCGAGCGTTGGTGGGAGATGTATCCCGATGACGACTCGATTCTGCCACCGGTTCTCGCCAGCGACCGCGAGGACACACCACGTTTTTCCTGGTATCTGCACTGGGAGCTGCCCGAGCCGCGTTTGAACTGGCTACGCTCGGCAGGCCAGTGGCGTGCGCTCGTGCGTGCCTATCTGGCCTCCGTCTCGTTCATGGATAGCCAAGTCGGTCGCATTCTCGAAGCACTCGATGAATCGGGGCTGGCCGACAACACCATCGTGGTGCTCTGGAGCGACCATGGCTGGCATCTCGGCGAAAAAGGCATTACCGGCAAGAACTCGCTCTGGGAACGCTCCACACGCGTGCCGCTGATCTTTGCTGGTCCGACGATCGCACGTGGCGCTCGCTGTGCCGCACCCGCCGAACTGCTCGATCTGTTCCCGACGCTAATTGAACTCTGCCAGTTACCACCCCGCGGCGATCTGGAGGGGCATAGCTTGGTGCCGCAGCTGCGAAACGCCAACGCGGAGCGGACGTTTCCAGCAATTACCACTCATAATCAGGGCAACCATGCCGTGCGCTCCAGGCACTGGCGCTACATTCGCTATGCCGACGGCAGCGAAGAATTGTACGACCACCGAGTGGACGCCAACGAATGGACCAACCTCGCCGCGCGTCCCGAGCACGCCGCCGTGCTCGCCGACCATCGCCGCTATTTACCCGCCGTCGATCGCCCCGCAGCACCGGGTAGCACGCAGCGTGTCCTCACCTACGATCCCACCACGCGCGAGGCGACCTGGGAAGGGAAACCGATCGACCCTCACGCGGCCATTCCCGAATAACGCGCGTCACGTGCCGAAAAAGGTGCGGTACGGGACGTCGGTCGTGGGCCCCGCGTCGCGGTAGTCCAGCGAGGCAGAATCATCGTCGTAAGGCCGAGCAAGTGCGGCGAGCAGGCGGTGGAGTGGCGCCAGGTCACCGTGATCGCTGGCAGCAGCCAACACCGCCTCCACCTGATGATTGCGCGGAATGACGACCGGATTGTGGCGACTCATCCGCTGCCAAACTTCCGCTCGACTGTCCGGCTGCTGCTCCAATCGCAACTGCCAGTCGGCATACCAAGCTTGGAATTCCCCGTCAGCGAAAGCTGCCCCGCACGGCACGCGCTCGCTCATCAGCGCCCGCCACGTATTCGTGTAGTCCAAACCCGCACGCTGCATGAAGGCGAGCAGCCGCTGAGCTAAAGCAGCATCCGTCGGTAACTGGGAACTCAATCCCAGCTTATATCCCAGCTCCGCGCGCCAGCGAGTTTGAAAGCGATCCGTAAACGAACTCAAGCAAGCCACCGCTTGGTCCAGCGCCGCAGCATGGCTATCGCCCATGAGCGGTAAGAGCGATTCGGCGAGTCGAGCGAGATTCCACTGCGCGATGGCGGGCTGATTTCCAAACGCATAGCGACCATGCCGGTCAATCGAACTGAAGACCGTCTCCGGATCATAGCGATCCATAAAAGCACATGGTCCATAGTCAATCGTTTCACCCGAAATGGCCATGTTGTCCGTGTTCATCACACCATGCACAAACCCGACACTCAACCATTTCACCATCAGCTCAATCTGCCGCCGCATCACCTCGTCAAAAAACTGCACCACCTCGCTGGGCGTTGGCCCGACAACCGCTGCCGAGAGCAGATCGACTGTTCCATCGGCGACGGGCTCTCGAGGTAATTTGCCCAGCAATTCTGGCGTGTGACGCTGCATGGCGTAAGCGACAAGTCGTCGGAGGGCGTCGTGATCGCGACGCGCGGCGAAGAGTTCAAAGGTGCCTACGCGCAGGTGACTGGCAGCAATGCGAGTGAGGATGGCGCCGGGGAGCGTCCGTTCGCGATAAACCGGCTCGCCCGTCGCCACCACCGCCAAGCTACGGGTGGTGGGAATCCCCAGCGCCACCATCGCTTCGCTAATCACAAACTCGCGCAGCATCGGCCCCAAGGCCGCTCGACCATCCCCGCCGCGCGAGTAAGCCGTGCGACCAGCACCTTTGAGTTGCACATCGACGCGCTGACCGGTTGGCGTCTGCTGCTCACCAAGCAAGATCGCGCGCCCATCACCCAGCATCGTGAAATGACCGTACTGACAACCGGCGTACGCCTGGGCCAGCGGATCGGCACCCGCAGGAATCTCATTGCCAGCCAGTTGTGCCGCAATCAAATCAGACTGAGAGTAGTCGCCGCTAATACCCAACTCGGCCGCCAACTGCGGCTGAAAAACCACTAGCTGCGGAGCGGCGACGGGCGTGGGCCGCTGCCGACTATAAAACGCATCCGGCAAGCGACCATAACTGTTATCAAAATTCCAGCCGAGCGCAGCCGACGTCATGAGTGGCTTTCACGATGTGATGAAGGCAAAGTTGGGCTCTGCGGAGACGTAACCCAACTAGGGATATTCCGATCGCGACTGCATTCTGGCGCAGGCCGCCGCTGGCGAAGTTCATTCGCCAGCGGCTGGTTTCTTGGGCGGAACCCGTGGGACACCGGCGCGAGGCCTCCCCCAATCCGCCGCTGGCCGCTAGCGCCGGAAATTGGGGTGATTGGAATTGCCCTGCGATTCCATGTAAGCCAGCAAATCGAGGAAGTCGTCTTTGCTGAACGTGTTGAGGAGCCCCACCGGCATCGGCGAGACTTTGCTCGGAGTGCGAGTTTCTATCTGGGACTTCGTGATCGTCACCGTCTTTTCTTCCAGCGGGTTCGGACGCACCACAACTTTTTCCGGCGTCTCCTCGATCACTCGACCAACAATCACCTGCCCATCCGTCGTTTCGATCGACGTGTTCATGTACTGCTCCGACAACACCTTCGACGGCTCCGTCATGGACTCCAGTAAGTCTTGCCGTTTGAAGCGAGCGCCGACGGCGGTCAGGTCTGGCCCGATGGCACCACCTTGATCCCCGTATCGATGACAGGCACTGCACTGGGCTTCGTAAAACACCTCGCGACCGCGATTGAAATTGCGTGCTTTGCCCACTTGATCCAGTTGCGGTTGCAGATCAGCGGTGGTCCATTCCTTGACCAGTTTGCGGTTGGCCAGCGACGGCGCCGGCTTACGTGCTTGTCCCGCCGCGTACGCCGTCAAAATATCACTCAGCGCCGTGATCTCGTCCGGCGACATGGTGAACTTCGCCTCTTCGTGGGCCTTCAGCAAGAAATTGTTGAAGCTGGCACCATTGTTAAAACCAATGCCGGCTTGCTTGAACCAGGTCACCACGCGTTCGGGATGCTGCGTCGAGCGACCTTGATTCCACCACGCGAGATAAGGTTTGCGAGTGGCCACGGTCCAGCCGGTTTTCACATTCCGCAGCGCCATAACATAGGCGATCTGCTCTTCTTGCGTCTGAGCTTGCTGCAGCAGCGCGACGGTCCGCGCCACGGCTTGCGGCGCCTCCAGCGCCAGCAAAATCTGAGACAGCTCGCGATTCACAGCTTCGCTCCGATGCGGATAGAGCGCATCGATGTCCGCCAGCACGGGCTGAGCCACGGCAGCGGTGGGAACCCCTTGTCGCGCAATCGAAACTCCAAGTACTCGCAATTTATCCAGCAACTGCTGCTCGCTGAGCTCCTTGGATTTGATACCGGCCAGTGCCTGCAGGAGCGCTGGCTGTGTGTCCGCCGGTGCCAAGCGCGCGACAGCTAGCAGCGCGGTCAACGCAGCCTGAGGGTTCTTCTCGGCGAGAGCTCGGCTTTGCCACTGACTCACGGGATTGCGCTCCAGTGCCAGTCGCGCGGCGTAGCGCAGATAGCGATCCTCACTCGACAAATGAGGCCACGCTTTTTCGATCGCCGCCGGGTCGGGATTCACGTTGAGTGCTTCGAGCTCTCGACGCTGAGCGCGCGCTGCCGCGCCGTCTTTGTTCTGCAGCGCGGCTGGGGTCAGCGGCTCAGCGGCTTCATCACCGACATAGACGACTCGGAACAGACTCGCCTGCGTCCCGCGACCACCGATGGTGAAGTAGAGCGTCCCGTCGGCCCCAACCACGCAATCCGTCAGGTTGAGTGGAACCTTGCCTTGCCCCGTTCGCAGGCCCGCCGGCGCGACGAAATTTTCAAACGTGCCCGTGTAACCGGCGCCGTTGGGCTTCAAGTGCACCGCCATGAGGCGCCCGTAGGTCCAGTCGCAGATGTAAAACGCCTTTTGATACTTGGCGGGAAACTTGGCACCCGTGCCAAACGTTACGCCGGTCGGACAGCCGATGCCGATCGTCGTCGATTGCGGCAAACTATCGGGATAATGCTCGGGCCACTTGGCACTGCCTTCACGGAAGCCTTGATCTCCGCCACGCACCGAATGAAACACATGAATGGGGCGATACCAAGGCATTCCCCAATCCCATTCCATGTCGCTATCGAAGCCGAACAATTCTCCGTCCGCGTTAAAACCAATGTCGTACGTGTTGCGCTGTCCGGCCGAGTACAGTTCGCAGTTCTTGCCATCTAGATCCAAGCGCGCGATGTAGCCACCAGGAGGCATGCGCCCAGCGCCGAAGCCGTTTCCATCCTCGGCGCGCTTCAGCGGCAGATCATCACCATAGCTCCGGTGCGGTGACGTCGGTGCGAGGTCCGTAGGCACGTCGACAAAGTTGCCGCAGACCACGTACAGCTTGCGATCCGGGCCGAGCACAATGGCGTGCGCACCATGCTCGCCCGCTCCACCACGCCACTCCCGCAGTAATCCAACCTTGGCAAAGCTGCCGTCGCCAGCCGTATCTTCGCAGCGATAAAGACCATACTTGCCGTCCTTTCCCGCTCCGTTCAAGTACAACACCTGGTCCACGAACAACATTCCCATGACTTCGGTGACCGGAATCGTCAGCG
>JBJSXJ010000133.1:0-9808 GCA_046086325.1 Planctomycetota bacterium
AAAAGCTCCTCCGGTAGGACTCGAACCTACGACCCAGCGGTTAACAGCCGCTTGCTCTACCAACTGAGCTACAGAGGAATGTGGGTATTCGTGGACTGAGTTCCGGGTGAGGAAACTCTCACGGCTGCTGGTGGCGCTTGAGCGTTCGAGGTGTTGAAAAACGAACGCTCAGGTGCCACTTGCGAGCTGTGCTCGACGAATGTTTAAGCAGTGTAGTAAGAGGTCGAATTCTTGGCAAGACTGGCGAAGCGGCTGGAACAACTGAATTGAAAATTGGCGATTGCGACGCTCGGATTGCGAAGCGCTGGGCACTGCTGTGGTGGGGCCTGCGGTAACTGCTTCTGCGGTAACTGCTGCTGCGCGTGGCGGCAGGCATTAAGAAAACAACGCAGCCGGGAAGGCTCGGTCGCGGCGGGTTGAGCACGCGTCACGGCCTTCTCGGGCTACGTTCAGGCTCCGTTCAAGCTCTCTGGGCAACCAATTCGCGAAGTTCGAGCGTTTGGTTAGCTGGCGGAACGAGTCGGCTGGGGAACTGCGCTGGCTCGCGGCTCCAGCTCCTCGCGCAAGACCAAGACGTCGGCGGGAGCTTCAATCCCGAGCCGCACCTTGTCCCCCGACACTCGCACCACCGTCACTACGATCGAATCACCTAACCGAATACGTTCGCTTTCGCGTCGCGACAGAACTAACATCTCCGCACCTCCGTGTTCATGGTGTTCTGTATATATGTGCATGTTTGTACAGAGTCGACTGGCAGGTGTCAAGCTGCAATTTCCACTCGGCGAAAAACGGGGTTTTTGTCGGAATACTCGCCGCACGTCCAGCGACCAGCCTCCAGTTCCACACGCACTCCACACTCCAACCAAAACAAAAATAAAAAAGGAAAACAAAAAACAAAAACATAAACAAAAAAACTGAAACAGCTCAGCAGTTCTAACTCTCGAACGTTCCCACTCTCCAATTCTCCAGCGGACGAACTTCCAACACTTCCCACTGCCTACTGCCTACTGCCCACTGCCCACTGCCTACTGACTACTGACTACTGCCTACTCCGCTCACGCTTGCCAGGCTGGGCTGGCGAGTGGCGGGGCGGCTTTGAGCTGCGTGCGCGCCACCCGTTCGCCGGCCGAGCCGTAGAACAGGATCGTGTTGCGCTCCGTTTCCCAAATCGCCGTCAACTTCACACTGCGCGGCCCATGCACGCAGAAGAACAGACCACAAGGGTTGCCCCCCCGCGTCAATAACCGCTCCGACATCCGAAATGCGCCCAACTCCAACTCGTGCTGATCACAGATCCTTTCGTGTACATAATTTCGTAATTCCGGCAAACTATGCAGTTCCAACGATGTGTCACTCGCCCTCATCGCGCACGTAAGCTCCTGAAAAATCGCCCGGTAAAAAATCCCTCCCCACTCGCATTCCCTGCTCCGCACTCCGCCTCGGCCCCCGCAAACTCGCGGGATCCTCGGTCCAAAGCACTCGGTCAAAATACGCCAGTCAGGAAGGACAGGAAGACTGAGCCAACTATTGGCTAGGGGTAATATCGGCAGGCTGGGCAAGATAATTTGCCGCTCGTGGAGCATTCAAATCGTGGCGATTGCGCCTGCCAGGTAGGTCATGCGAGTCCTACGATTCACGCATATTTGCGGAGATAGGCTGTGGTTTCCACTTTTCGCGCCGTGTTGTCCGAACTCATGTAGCGAATGAGTCCGAAGATGGGCCGTTCCGGGCCCCACGCTCGATCATAACGTCCCAGCACCCAGAGGATGCCCGTGTAAGAATTGGGGTCGCGGCCATCGAGTGCATATTTATTGTTGAGTTCGATCATGAACTCCAGTGCCTGCTGCGGCGACGCGGTCCATTCCAGAATCTTCTTTCCCCACAGCATGCGCAGATAGTTGTGAATGCGGCCTTCGCGCACGAGCTGACGCTGGCAGGCGTTCCAGAGCGGGTCGTGAGTGCGTGATTGTTCGAATTCAGCCAGCGAATAAAGGTGCGGACGGGGATCGGCCGCATGTTTCGTCAGCGTTTCCTGGACCCAGTTGGGCAGGGAAGAAAAATGTCCATAGTCGGTGCGCTGCGAGCAGAAGTTAAAACCAATTTCGCGCCAAACGATTAGCTCTTCGAGAAAAGAATCGAGCGATTCCGAGCCACCCCACCAGCCGCGCTGCTGTCCGGTTGGTTTGGGCGCGACCTGGGCGGGCGTCCAGCCGTCGCGGCGGGTGATCTCCTGAAACAGTTGGTGCGACGAGATATGTCCAAAATGAAGATAGGGCGACAGGCCGCTCGCCACCTCTTCCCCCGGTTCATTGCGCCGCGCGCCATAGAGCGGAAACTTGCCGGGATCGTCGCGAAAGAGTCGCCAGACTTTTTGGGCTTGATGGGCTCCGCCGCGCTGCGGGACGACGGCGACGGAGTGATCGATCGGCAGATGGGCGAGCGATTGCTGGCGCGTGGCGATCGGTTCAACCTTGGCAGCAGGCCAGCGCGCGAGGATGTCGGCGGGCGGAGATTCAAGTCGCTGCAGCCGCGAGCCGGCCAGCGGATCTTCCAGGGGCGATTCCTGCAGGTGAGGCAGCAGTTCTTTCTGTAAGTGGCGTCGGAAGGAATGGGCGACGGTGAAGACTTGGCCTGCGGCGGCCCGCATCGGATAAAGGCCGTTGCTGTCGATCGATTCGACCAGGATGGGAAGTTGCCGGGCGGTGCGCGAGATCATACGGGGCAGAAAGAAGCAGGGGTAATCGTCGGTGACGACCAGGCAGGCACGCTGCGCGAGCGCGTTGACCAGACCGCTGCCATCTCCCGGTGTGGACTCCAAATACGGGTAATAAGTGACCGGCTTGCGGGCGAACCAGGCGGCATTATCCGCCATTCCCTCGATCACGAACTGATGCAACCGGTCGCTGGCCCAGCGGTAGCCACAGCGGAGCGCTTCGAGGATCACGAGTGGGCGATTCAGCTTTTGCGCCCATTCGACGGCTCGTTGCAGGGAAAAATTCCAGGTGCCGCGACGATAGGCGGTCATCCAGTACAGCACGAATTCAGCTTCCGCGGCCACGGGCGCATCGTTGAGGGTGCGAATACGAAGGGGAGGAATCATCAGGTAGCTCGCGTGGCGGGGGCAGGGAAGCAGAGACCAGATTGCGTTATGATACCGGCGAGGTTGCTCCGTGTGCGGCGGGGCAGAGCGTTTTTTGGGAAGGATAGCAGGCTTATGTCAGCAGATGAATTATCGGTGGCGCAGCGTGCGGCACGCGCGGGTGGTGACGTGGTGAATCGTTACTTTCGCGACGGCGTGACGATGCGGACGAAGGAGTCGTACAACCTGGTTTCTGATGCTGACGTGGAGGCGGAGCAGGCGATTGTGGCGACGATCCGGCAGGCCTTTCCCGGGCATGCGGTGCTGGCCGAAGAGGCTCATCGCGACGCCGTCGATTCGGAGCATCTCTGGGTGATCGACCCGCTGGATGGCACGAACAATTTCGCGCACGGGATTCCACAATTTGCCGTGTCGGTGGCTTATTATCGAGCGGGGCGAGCGGAGTGCGGCGTGATCTACCAGCCGCTCCGCGATGAATGGTATGTAGCGAGCCGGGGTAAGGGGGCGTATCACAACGGCCAGCGGGTGTCGGTGTCGACTAATGGGCGGCTGGACGAGATTCTCGTGGGAGTCGGTTTTTATTATGACCGGGGATTGATCATGGAGGAGACGCTGGGGGCGATTCGCGATCTCTTCCATGCTCAGATTCATGGCATTCGTCGGTTTGGAGCGGCTTCGCTGGATTTGTGCTGGGTGGGGTTGGGGCGATTTGGAGCGTTCTTTGAATTTGAATTAGCTCCATGGGATTTCGCGGCTGGCCGATTGTTTGTCGAGGAAGCGGGTGGGCAAGTGACAACGTGTCACGGTGAGCACCTAGGATTGGCCAAGAGCAGTATTTTGGCGAGCAATGGCTGCGTGCATGCCGAGGTGCTGGCGAAGGTGATGCCGCATTATCTGCGCGCGAGCGGTCGCAAGTAACATCAGCCAACCGTCGTCTGCGGTTGCAGGCACAGGGTGTAGCAGCGGGTAGCGGACGCTTTCATTCGGTCCTGGTTGGAAACGCACTCATACCGGAACAGAGGGTCCCGTCTTTCAAAACGATCCTGACTGTTTTGGCAGCTCATCGCCTGCCCAGTAGCGAGCAACTTAAGCGACATCACGGGCGTTGACCCAGCGTAGGACGGCGGCACTCCACGAATAGCCCACTCCAAATCCAACCAGCATCACTCGTTCTCCACCGACCAAGCGTCCTTCTTCGACGGCGCGCTTGAGGGCGATGGGAATCGTGGATGAAACCGTGTTCCCGCAATCGTCGATGGCGTAAAAAAACTTCTCAACTGGTATCTGCAGTTTCTTGCGCAAGTTCTCCAGCATGAAACGGTTGGCTTGATGAAACACAAAGAGATCGATATCTGCCAAGGTGAAACCTGTGCGATCCAGGAGTGCCTGCACGCTACGGGGAACTTCGCGCAGAGTAAATGCGAAGATATCAGGACCATTCATGTGCAAAGCCGTTGCGCATGTGTTTTGAGGTCCCGTTGACTCACGCAGACTGCCGCGTTTCAAAATCAAACGATTCCATCCACTACCATCGGTTCCCATCGTAATCGGACCGATCAAGTCCTCCGACGGGTCGCCGGGGCCGTCCTGGGCACGAATTACCGTGGCCGCGGCGCCATCCCCGAATAACGCTCGAACGCTGATATCGTTCGCATCCAGATGTTTACTGTAGGTCTCAGCGGTAAGAAGTAGCACGCATCGTGCCTGGCCCGTTTCGACTAACCCTTTCGCCAATCCTAGTCCGTAGACAAACCCGGAGCATCCGAGATTGAAATCCAGGGCACCGGCGCTGGTGGGGATCCCGAGTCGGTCCTGAATCAAGCAAGCGGATGTGGGCAGCAAATAATCCGGCGACTGCGTGCAGAGCAATATGTAGTCAATTTCCTGGGGATTGCTCTGGCCCGCGGCAAATAACTTTTGCGCGGCTGCCACGGCTAAGTCGGACGCCAGCTCTGTCGGTGCAGCAATATGCCGACTGACAATACCAGTCTTGCTACTTATTTTTTCCGCATTCCATTCCGGAAAATCGTGAGCCAATTCCTCGTTTGTTAATGTTAGCTCGGGCAGATAGTATTCAATGGCACTTATATAAGCCTTAGCCATGGCCTAGCTCCTTTGTTTATCGCGCCCCGTGCCGTTCCACCGTTGCGACCGACAACCCTGCGAGCGAATTTGAGTCAACGCGAGCAGATCCCGTGGGAGTCTGCGTTCAATGTGAATCGATGCCATATTTTTCTGTTGTCCAACGCGCTAATGAGAATGATGGCCGGTTAAACCTGCAACCAGTGAATCGAGCGCTTCTCTGACAGGTAAAATTTCCACCTTTTCTTCAACGACCCATTGTAAGATGTTTTCCAAATACTTTGGTGTACAGCCATATGGAGAAGGTTGCTCACTCACATCATGGGTATAGAAGATTAGCCAACCGCCGGATCGCATCAATTCAGCCAAGTGACGTTTGACTGTAACGGGGGCTGTCACACCCTCGTACAGTTGCAGCGCAAACAAGTGATTCAAATCAATCGTTTGGGAGTTGACCCCGGGGTCGATGCCGCGACAGCAGCGAAAGGATCGGCCAGCCAGTTTTCGTACCATCGGTGGAGCGCTGCCAAAGGGATACGAAAACGACGTCACGGGCACGTCGGGAAAGTCGGCTTGCATCCACGCAGAATTTTCCGCCAGCGACTCGCGAAACTGCTTGACGGAAAATTTTTCGGCCCGCTGATGCCGCGCGGTGTGACAACCAAGTTCATGTCCGTTTTGCAGCAACTGATGCAGATGGTCGCGACTAAAACCCGGGATACCCGGTAAGACTTCGGCATCCAGGAAGGATAAGGAGGCGTAATAGGTACCGCGTGCCGCGTACTGTTCCAGTAATTTCCCACCCACCTCGAGAGCAGATCTCGGAAAATCGTCGAACGTGAACGACACGACACGTCTGGATGGGTCAGGGGTAACAAGACGCCCACAGTAGGCACGGATCACTCGCTCGCGCAGAGAGGCTAGTGCTCCTCGGATTCGATCCATGTTGTCTCCTGTCGTCCCAACGAGACCCGACACCGGTCAGGAGTTGTCGGACCATCTTACTGCTCGCCCTACCAACGTCAAGGATACGAAAATCCTCGGGTGACAGCCACACTGAGTTGTTGCTTGACGTCGACCCACGGGAAATCCGGAAGGACCAAAAAGTATCGGTCACCCAGCTGATTACTCACCGAGACGTGGGTGGTGTGAGCACTTGGAAACGCTGATTTTGTACTTCGGCGACCCACAGGCGACTGCGACTATCAAACGCCAGCATGTGAGGAAGTTCAAATTCCAAGAGCGCTGTGCCTTGTTTCCCAATCCGCTCCACGACCTGACCCGAGTTGTCGAGCCGCAGCACCTGGTGTGCGCGACCGTCAGCTACAAACAACTGGCCGTGCGAGTTCAGTGCTAAACCATAGGGAGCAAACCCTGGCCACTCCGCCAAGAACGTTCCCTCATCGTTAAAAATCTGCAGACGATTATTCTCACGGTCGCCCACGATGAGTCGTTTGTGGGCATCGATCACGATGGCGTGAGGAATCTTAAATTGACTGGGCTGTGAACCGGCCACTCCCCACTGCTTGAGCAGTTCGCCTGACGCACTAAACTTCAGCACTCGGCTGTTGCCATAACCATCCGTGACATAGAAGCTGCCATCGGGATGAAACGCGACATCGGTGGGCTGATCGAAATGGCGACCATCCTGTCCCGCCGTACCGGTTCCTAAATTCAGGAGCAACTTGCCGCGCGGGTCGAACTTCAGCACTCGGTGCTGACCGATGTCGGTAATCCAGACATGGTCTTGCGAATCAATGCGCAGCCCGTGCGGTGTGGTTAAAAACTCGCTCTCCCAGGAAAACAAAAACTTCCCTTGAGCGTCGAGGCAGATGACTGGCTGGGGACCGCGATGGAGCAGGTAGATTTGCCCCTGCCGATTCGTGGCCACGGCCGAGCAGCGCCCGAGCTTGATATTCTGCGGCGATTCCACGGTGGCCACCGTGGCCACCCAGCTTGCCGCCCCAGGCTCTTTTTTCTCCGCGGGGTCGGCGGCCGAGACCATCGGCGCGGGGCCGTGTACTAGCCCGCTTGCTGTTATAAGTCCCGCCAGGAACGCAGCCCACCACGGTGAATGCTTGCACCTCGTCATGACTATCCCTCGCCTTTTCGTTTCGAAGCGGATCGTGCAGTTCGCTGCAGGTCGTGTCGCCAAGTGGCCGAACTAGGATATATTGACAGCGTTCGCTCGGAAACATGGTCGTTAGCGGTTTGCGCTGCGCGGCGGCTGACGTTCACACTAGCCCTTTCAGGATCGTTTGCTAGGAATCCCATGAGTCGCACCTTCCCGCCTTCAACTCCTTTCGGTCCCGCCCCACAGTCTGCCGCGCACCATCTCCCAGGCGTAACTCGGCGCGAACTTCTGCAGGTTGGCTATTCCGGTTTCCTGGGACTTGGCTTGCCGTCGGTCCTCGCCGCCACGCAGCGCCCGCCCGCTATCCCGGCGGCCGCGCAGGCGATTACGACGAGTCGGACGGAGAAGCCACGACAAGTGCTGATCGTGTTCTTGACGGGAGCTGCCAGTCATCACGACACGTTTGATATGAAGCCGTCGGCGCCGGCGGAGGTGCGTGGTGAGTTTCAGCCGATCGCGACCTCGGTGCCGGGCTTGCAGATTTGCGAACATTTGCCGCAGCTAGCCAAGCGGGCTCACAAGTATGCACTCGTCCGTTCCTTCTCGCATACGGACAACAATCACTTGATGTCCACGCACTATGTGCTCACGGGTGAATTGCAGCCGGGCGGTTTTTTTGACAAAGTCGCTTCGCGCACGGACTGGCCATGTTATGCGGCCGGGGTGGCTTATTTGCGACCGCCGCAGGATGGAATTCCCAGCGGAGTTCATCTTCCCACGTATCTCCTCGAAGGACCGCTCACGTGGCCGGGCCAGCATGGGGGACTGCTGGGAGCCAAATATGATCCTTGGCAGATCGTGGGCGATCCGAATGCCGCCAACTTCAAGGTTGACCATTTGTCGCTGGGTGGTGGACTGGATGTGCAGCGCCTGGCGGATCGTCAGCAGCTGCTCAGTCAGGTCAATCAGCAGCAGCAGCGACTGGCGGAACTGGCGGTTTCTCAGCGTCTGTCGGCCGAGCGTGATTTGGCGCTTTCGTTACTGACGTCGCAGCGGTTATCGCGGGCCTTCGAGCTCCAGCATGAGACGGTGCAAACGCGCGATCAATATGGCCGTCACACGACGGGGCAATCGCTGCTGCTGGCGCGGCGCTTGATTGAAGTGGGCGTGCCGGTGGTGCAAGTGAATATTGGTCGAGTGCAGAACTGGGATAATCACGGCAATATTTTCCCGACGCTCAAAGATCGTCTATTGCCGCCGCTCGACCAGGGCGTGTCGGCGCTCTTGGACGACTTGGAGCAGCGTGGGCTGCTGGACAACACTCTGGTGGCGATGTTTGGTGAATTTGGTCGGACTCCGAAGATTAATAATCAGAAGGGACGCGACCACTGGGGCCCTTGTTTCTTCGGACTCTTCGCTGGCGGGAACGTGCAAGCGGGTAAGGTCATTGGCAAATCGGACAAGGAAGCGGCCTATCCGGCCACCAAGCCCTACTCGCCGCATGATCTGGGAGCGACGATTTATCAGGCGCTCGGTATTTCACCGGACACGGAAGTCCGCGACCGGCTCAATCGCCCCGTCCGACTCAATCGCGGTGCGGTGATTGAATCGCTCTATCACGGCGCGGATGTATAACGGGCCGGCAGGCGATCGCGTGTTGGGGAAAGAGCCGAACGGCTGGCATGCAGCGCCACTCCACCTGAGAGTGTGGGAGTGCGGCGTCATATTTTGGTCGACTTGGATCCCCAGGGATCGCTCATGGATTAGCGGAGCAGTATCAGGCCGAGGCCGCCCATGAGGGCCTGCAGCGCGGTGACGGGCGAGCGCAGGGTGGCGGTGCCGAAGAGCCCGGCGACAAGCACGCCGGCGAGGAGCGATTGGGCGAGCATGTGGGCTTGTTCGCCTTCGTAAGCCGCGCGGAACAGACCAGCGGCGAGGATGCCGTTGTAGATACCGGCGTTGTGCACGATTGTGGCCACGATCGGCTGCTGCTGTTCATGGAACTTTCGCTCCGGAACATGGCCAGCAGAAGTGACAGTTGGCAATCGTTTCGTGAGTAGTTTCAGCAGCAGCGGATTATTCCACGGAAACAATTCACACAAGAAAAACAGAACATGTAACAAGCCGGTCATCAAGAGAAACCAGAACATCATTTTCACCTCTGCCTCCGAAAAATTCGGAGGCGAAAACAGCATGGGGCTTACTCAGTTGGTTTTGCTAGCCGACCTTTAATACAGATCCGCCAGCGTGTCATACTGGTATCGAGAACTGATGTCGAGTACATCCTTCGGTGCCACGGTCTCATCAAAATATGTAAACATGCGATCGCTGTAGCGATGGAACAGCAGCGCGTCCGGCTCCATGTCGAGTGGCACGTATGGGGAGAGTGGGTATTTTTCCTGCCACGCGTGCCACATCCGATCGATATTGGCGTGATGGAGAAAAAACACAGGATCGTTGGGTGATGCACCGGTTCTCATATCCCCACCAATCCAGTTATGCACATCGTTGTGCATAGACGTTGAAGCCATACCCTGTCCTGATTCAAGCCG
>JBJSXJ010000134.1:0-12713 GCA_046086325.1 Planctomycetota bacterium
GTTCTAGTTCGCTGGCGGCGGAGCGGGTGATGAGTGCGGTGAGTGGGAAACCGCAATCGAGTGCCACTCGCATCAGTGGCCCTTCGGACTGAATGGCGATGACGCAGGCTGGCAGGTGATTTCGCAAACTGGTACCCGTTGCGGGTTGGCGTTCCAGAATGACATCTTCACCGCGAATGCAGGCGAAGCCCTCTGGTCCTGTCGACTCGCGACAAACGGCACTCACCAGTACATCCTGAATTTGCACGCGCGCGACACCGTCGGTGATCGACACTATTTTGGCCTCGTGTACGGTTTCCACACCGACCAGTTGAGCCACATTTAAATCAGCGGGATGTGAGAAGACAGTGGGCACGGAACCGATCTGTCGGACCTCGCCCTGCGACATGACGATGACGCGATCGGCGAGTGTCATGGCTTCGAGTCGATCGTGGGTGACGAGGATCGTGGGAATCGAGAATTGCTCGAGCAGTGTGCGTAGTTCGCGCCGCATCTGTTCTCGCAGGGCGGGATCGAGTGCCGTGAGCGGTTCGTCCAGGAGCAAAATACGCGGCTTAATTGCGACCGTGCGAGCCAGTGCGACGCGCTGCTGCTGACCTCCCGAAATTTGACTGGGATAACGCTGCCTTAAATCCCAAATGTCAAACGCGCGCAGCAACTGAGTGGTCGTGGCCTGCCGCTCCGCTCGCGGTAAGCGTCGCAGACCATACTGCACGTTTTGCGACACGGTCAGGTGTGGAAACAGTGCGTACTCTTGGAACAGATAACCAATCTGCCGCTGGTTGGGTGGCGTGTGGATGGCTCGATTGACATCGCACCAGACCTGGGGGCCACAGTGGATGGAACCAGCTTGCGGGCGGTCGAGTCCAGCGAGGCAGCGCAGCACGGTCGTCTTGCCGCAGCCGGAAGGTCCCAGCAGGACCGTGATCGAAAACTGGTCGCTCGGCTGCTGCCAAGCGGCTTGCACTGAGAAGCCGGTGGAGAAGCGGCGCTGAATGTCGACGACAAGCTGCTGGGGCGCCGGCGCTGCATCTATCGGCGCTGCATCTATCGGCGCTGCGGGCACCGGCTCTGCAGACGTCATACGCGCACTCCCGCCCGGTAACTGGTGCGCTGCCGTTGTCTTAGCTCCAGCCATTCCACCAGAGCCAAGGCAGTTACGGCGAACAGGATGAGCAGCCAGGAGGTCCGCGCGGCGGCGGCATAGTCGAGTGCTTGAACATCATCGTAGATGGCGATGGAGAGCGTTCGAGTGACACCGGGAATGTTTCCTCCCACCATCAGCACGACGCCAAACTCACCCAGTACATGAGCAAACGTCATCACGATTCCCGCCACGATGCCGGGCCCCGCCAGGGGCAAGGTCACGCGCCAAAACGTAGCCAGTCGTGATTCACCCAGGCACCAGGAAGCTTCCATCAGTCGCTCGTCGACGCGCGCTAGCGCCGCAATCGTCGGTCGCATCAGGAACGGAACGTTGCCCACGATGGAGGCGATGAGTAGTCCGGTGAACGTGAACGGCAGTTGCCCGCCGGTGAGATGTTCATACCATCCCCCCACGACACTCTGCGGCCCCAATCCGCGCAGCAGGTAAAACCCCAGCACCGTGGGTGGCAGTACCAGGGGAATCGAGAGCAACGCCTCCACGATCGCTCGACCTGGCCAGCGACCGCGCGCGATGAGCCACGCCACGGGAATGCCCACCAGGGCGAGTAGCAACGTGGTGGCCGTGGCGAGTGTCAACGTCAGCCGCAGCGCGGTGTAATCCATCGCCAGCACCTCATTTGAACATCGCGTGATTCCGATCACCGCGCGACACCAAATAGGCCATCAAGTCCAGGATCTCATCTTCCTGCAGCGTATTGAGGAGCCCGGCGGGCATCATGGACACCTTCGAGGGGACGAGCTGTTCAATGCGGCGATGTTCTACTTTCACCGTGACGTTCGGTTCCAACATGTTGGTATTCACAATCAAATCTTCATTCGACAAATTCACGACGCGGCCCGTAATCACCTTGCCCTCGTCGGTCGTGATTGTCACGGCTGAGTACTGATCGCTGATCACCTTACTCGGTTCCATGATCGATTCGAGGATGTCGCGAGGTGAGAAGCGACCGGCGAGCTGGGTGAGATCGGGCCCCAGCGCACCGCCTTCATTATCAAAGCGATGGCAAGCAAAACAATTGGCGGCAGCGAAGAGCGTGCGACCGCGAGCAAAATTACGGCCCTTCAAGCCGTTTTCCAGTCGAGGTGTTAGTTCCTCCATGGTCCAAGCTTTGACGAGTGGTCGCGCGGGCGCAATTTGCGGCTGGGCGCTTTCGATGGGCTGTGCGTCGATGATCGGCCGCAGCGTCTCCCGTTCCGACTCCGACAACGTCTTCAGCGCATCATTCTTGATGTTCTGCACGAACAACGCAAAGCTCGCGCCGCCGCGATAACCACTCGCCCGACCAAACCACTCGAAATACGTTTTTCGCAGTTCGGGTGTCCAGCCGACCGTCAGCATCCGCAAGGCGCGTGCATATTCGATTTGCTCTTCCTGTGTCGGGGCAGCCACGAGCAGGGCCACGAGTTTCGACGTCGTCTCGGGCACTTGCAGATAGACCAGCACCTGGGACAACTCGGCATTCAGCTCACGCACATCCGTGGGAAAATGTCCCGCTAGCTGCGCGACGATCGCCTGTCGTTCTTCGTCCGTTGGCGGTCCAAGGCGATTGAGCGTAACGTGATAGACGCGCGCTAAATCAATGCGCTGATCGTCCGTTAGCTTTGCCCAGTCCAGACGCCCGAGTGCCTGCAGGACCTTAGCGCGCAGCGCCGCATCTGGTCGCTCGTCGCGATTCTGTCGATGAAAGGGATCTTGGGCGGTGGAGCGAACGAGAGCCAGGATCGCCAGGAGTGCAGCTTGTGGTCGAGTTTCCGCGAGCGCCCGCGATTGCCACTTCGAGACGTCTTGATGTTCCAGCGCCACGCGTGCCGCAAAGCGGATGTAACGGTCAGCTGAATCCAAGTGCGGCCAAGCCATCTCCACCGCCTGCTCATCTTGTCGACCATGAAAGGCTTCCAGCGAGCGACGCAGTTTACGGGCAGCGGCGGCTTCCGGCGTGTCGAGTGACTGGCTGGTGGTCGTCGCTTCCGAGCCGCGATAGGTGACTCGGTAAAGCCCCGATTTCGTGCGTCGTCCACCGATCGTGAAATAGAGTGCGCCGTCTCGCGGATTGACGATCACGTCGGTCAGCGGCAGTGGCGTTCCCATGACGAATTCTTCGAGTGTGCCGCGATAAGCAGACCCGTGTGGCTCGAGATGTAACGCATAAAGTTTCCCGTAACTCCAGTCGCACAAATAGAGCGCTTCCTGGTACTTCGCCGGGAACTTGGCACCATATCCAAACGTCACGCCGGTGGGAGAACCGGGGCCAACGTTCGCTACCGCCGGCAAGCTGTCGAGGTAATGCACGGGCCACTTTCCGGCTCCGTTCCGCCAACCGAATTCCGCACCACTCGTCACCAGACAGACTCGCGTCGGTCGGTACCAGGGTGTGTTTATGTCCCACTCCATGTCGGCATCGTAGGTAAACAAATCACCGTGCCGATTGAAGGCCGCATCAAACTGATTGCGAAAGCCGTTCGAGATTAATTGCCAGTTCTTGCCATCGGGATCGATTTGATAGACACAGCCGCCCGGAGCGAGTACGTCGCGCATGAAACCACGGCCATCGGGCATGCGCGGCAACAGATGATCCTCACCCCAGTGCAGCGGAACCTTAGATCCCGCCAGCTCGGTGAGCTTCGTTCCATTACCGCAGACCACGTAGAGCGACTTTTTGTCGGGGGCGAGCAGCACGGCATGGGGGCCATGTTCGCCGCCACCCTGGATCTTGCGCAAGGATTCGACCTGATCCAGTTCACCGTCGCCATTCGTATCGCGCGCTCGATACAACCCACTGTCGTACTTCTGTCCTTTGTTGACGACGATATAGAGACTATCGAAGGCCCACAGCAAACCTTGGGCTTCGCCGATATCGAGCGGCAGTTTTTCCACTTTCGTATCAGAGGCTGGCGCGCCCAAGGCGGGCGGAGTGATGCGATAGAGCCCACCATACTGATCGCTGACGATTAACCGACCGGCAGGATCCGTGCACAAATTGACCCAAGACCCTTCGACATTCTTGGGCACCGAATAGAGCAGCTCCGCGTGAAATCCAGCGGGTAGTTTCAGCTGTTCAGCCGGTGTGGCTGGCGGCTCCTTGCGAGCTGGTGGCGGCGCCGCTGCCTGGGCCTTAGCACCATCCGCGATGGCCACTTTGCCTGCCTGCTTCCCAGCTTGTTTACCGGCCTGCTTACCGGGATTGTTTTTCGCTTTGGTCGGTTTCGGATCTGCGGCTGCGGCGGGTGCATCGAGCGGCAGGAAACGGACGCAGACGGGTTTGCCGACAGCCACGGATTGGCCCGTCACTTGCAATTTTCCGGTCGCTGGCTCGATGCCGAACAGAACGACGGAATCGCTATCTTGATTGGCGACGAGTGCGAATTTTCCGGTGGGATCGACCGCGAAATTACGAGGCACTTTGATCTTGTCACCTTGATGACCAGTGTATGAGAGCCGGCCCGTTTGCTGATCGATCGCCAGCGTCACGATGCTGTTGTGACCGCGATTCGAACCATACAAAAACTTGCCGCTGGGATGAACGACGACCTCCGCCGTCGAGTTGTTACCGGTGAAGCCGGCGGGCAAGGTAGTGATCGTTTGCAGCGCGGAAAGTTTTCCGGTGGCTGGGTCGTGAGCGAAAGCGGTGATGGTTGAAGCCAGCTCATTGATGACGTAAGCAAATTTGCCGCTGGGATGATAGGCAAATTGACGCGGTCCCGCACCCGGCTCGACGGCCGCAAAGGCGGGATCGTTCGCGGTCATGGTGCCACGTGCTGCATCCAGCCGATAAATCATCAACTTGTCGATGCCCAGATCAGCACAGACCGCGTACTGATTGCTGGGATCGATACTGATGGAATGAGCATGCGGGGCTTCCTGGCGTTTCGTGTTTACGCTGGAGCCAGCGTGCTTGTGAACGGAGGCGGGGGCGGCGAGCGAACCATCGGGTTGCACCGGCAGCGAGGCACAACTGCCGCCGCGATAATTCGCCACCAGCACCACTCGGCCTGTTTGATCGATCGAAACGTGACATGGTCCGGCGCCACCGGAGGGTTGTTTGTTAAGTAGTCGCAGATTGCCGGTTGCGGCGTCGATCGCCAGTGCGGCCACGGCCCCTTGTCGCTGCCCCGCTTCATTCTGCATCTCGGTCACGGCGTACAGAAACTTGCGATTCGGATGCAGGGCGAGGAACGAAGGGGTCGTGAGCTCACCGGCCAATTCGGGCTTGGTCAGCTGGCCAGTGGCCGTGTCCAACTCGCAGCGATAAATCCCTCGACTGCCCGGTGACGTATCACTGGCGGGTGCGTTGAAGGTGCCGAAGTAAACACGAAAGCGAGTGGGCTGAGTCGCTTTGGTTTCAGCGGTTTTGGATTCAGCGGTTTTTGATTCCGCTGTGTTTGGTGCGGCCACCTGCAGCTCAGTCGCCTGCAGGTTGGCCACTAGCAGATTAGCGACTAGCAGATTGGCGACTAGTGAGCCCACGGCGAGCGACCACAGGCCGAACGCGAGTTGGGTCCACCAGCGGGTCAGGGTTGAAGGACGGGTTGAGGGGCGGGGAGAGGCTTCCGGCTGGAAGCTGTGAAGGTCGGTGGTGGTCATGGGCTTGAGCTGGGAAAAAAGAAGGCGGTTTACGACAGACACGGGACGCTCGATCAGGCGGTCACAGTTGACCATAATCGCACAGCCGGATAAAGTCTTATCCTGTGATGGATTTGGCCAGCACGTGAAAGTGAATCGACAATGATCCAACTCGCGCTATCCCGATTGCTGCTTGAGCTTTTGCTGGTCGACAGCCAGCCTTAGGGGACCGCGCATTACGAAGTGATGCAAGTTAAGCGAAACCCTGAGGCGAATGCTTCGGGGTTTTTTTGTTGAGTTTCAAGGAGTGGCAGACATGAGTTCCGACCGCCGCATTGTGATCTTCGATACAACACTGCGTGATGGCGAGCAGTCGCCGGGCTGCAGCATGAATCTCGGTGAGAAGCTGGAGATGGCTCATTTGCTGGCTGAACTCGGGGTTGACGTGATTGAAGCGGGCTTTCCGATCGCGTCCCCGGGCGACTTCGAGGCGGTGCGCGAGATTGCGAAAACGCTGCGCGGTCCCACCATCTGCGGACTGGCACGCTGCAGCGATGCCGACATCGACCGCGCCTGGGAAGCACTCAAATATGCCTCGTCTGCCCGCATCCATGTGTTTTTAGCGACCAGTGCTATCCATCGAGAATTCAAGTTGAAGATGACTCGCGAGGAAATTGTCGCGCGGGCGGTGCAGGGCGTGCGACGAGCGCGCGGGTACTGCGACAACATCGAGTTCTCACCCGAAGATGCGGCGCGCACCGAGCACGATTTTCTGTGCACCGTGGTGGAAGCCGCGATCGAAGCGGGCGCCACTACCATCAACATTCCCGACACCGTTGGCTATGCCACTCCTCAGCAAATGCACGCCACGATCTCGATGCTGAAAAACCGCGTGCCGAATATTGATCGAGCGGTGATCAGTGTGCATTGTCACAATGATCTGGGGCTCGCCGTCGCGAACAGCTTGGCAGGGGTGGAAGGTGGTGCGGGACAGATCGAATGCACGATCAACGGCATTGGCGAACGAGCGGGTAATTGTGCGCTGGAAGAAGTGGTCATGGCGCTGCGCACGCGCAACGACTACTATCACTGTGAAACCAACATTCGCACTCAGCGACTCGTTCCTGCCAGTCGTTTGCTCACCACCATCACGGGCATGCAAGTGCAGCGCAACAAGGCGATCGTCGGTCGCAATGCGTTCGCACATGAAGCCGGAATTCATCAAGACGGGATGCTCAAGGAACGTCGCACCTACGAGATTATGTCGCCCGAGGATGTGGGCTTCGCCAAAACCGATTTAGTGTTGGGCAAGCATAGTGGTCGAGCGGCGCTGGCCGATCGCGCGAAGGCTCTTGGGTTCGATTTAAATGGTGAGCAGTTGCAGCATGTATTTGACGAGTTCAAGCAGTTATGTGACAAGAAGAAAGAAGTCTATGACAGCGACCTGATCGCGCTGATCGAAGGCTGCTGGACGGAGACTCCCCAAGAGGAATGGACGCTGGTGTCGTTTGAAACCGCCTCGGGTACCAATCGAGCTCCGTTTGCGCGGCTGACGCTGCGACGTGGCAGCGAGGAAGTGACGGCGGAAACGACTGCTGGTGACGGCCCGATCGACGCCGCCTTTCTCACCGCCGAACGACTCACCGGTCTGAAACTCACCTGCAAAGATTTTCAGGTTCGCAGCACCAGTTTGGGACACGACTCGCAAGCCGACGTGACGTTGGCGATCGAGCATGGGGGTCAAACGTATCGCGGCCGCGGTGTCTCGACCGACTCCGTCGAAGCCACGATCAAAGCGTTACTCAACGCCGCCAACCGTATCGCTGCACAGAGGTGACCGATGTGTGACCGATCTGTCGCACGACTTTCTAAGTCGTCAAGCGAGAATTAGCAGCCAGGCTTGGACTCACGCAATACCAGTCAACTCGGAGAGGTTGTGATTTGTTTGCCTTTCACACCTGGACAGATTCACGCTCGCCGCTGAGCCCAGCCGACGAGCGTTAGCTCGCGGTTCCGCGCGAGGGGCGGCCAGCAATGGCCGTCCCTACCGCGACCCAAAAATCCAACGGCCTCGCCGGCGGTCAACCCACAGGAAACCCGGATGGACCTCAAATAACAACACCCGCGAGCCGGAATTTCGACCCGCGGGTGTTGAGTTTCAGGTATACCGCAGTTGGACAGGAGTCCAATGCGCGTCTACAGTTCGATCGCCTCAACTTCCGCGACGAATCGCTGGTTGTTGTCGGCGAGGAACGCACTGATCACGTTGAACACGGAGTCACTGAAGCCACCAATGTTCATAATGTCAGCTCGTTCGCAAGCCTGAACCGTCTGGTATGGCTGCAGATCGATGCAAACTAGCTTCGGGTCGGCTTTCTTACCGGCCAGTGTTCGCTGGTTGGCAACGAAGGCTTCCCAAGCCGTCATTACAGCGGTCGAGCCGCGCTGTCCTATTCCGACCCAGCTCTCGTTATCGCTAACGAGCACGAGGCCGGCGAACTTGCGATTCGCATGCTGTTGGTTGGCAGCTACCAGAGGCAGAGAACAATCTGTTCCACCACCACCGTACTTTGCCAATCGCTCGGCAATGCTCAGGATCGAATCGTTGGGATCGATCTTGGCATCGTAAGCCGACGTATCGAACGGAATCACAACACTGTCCGGGTTGCGTCGTAGGATCGCTGCGGCGAATAGTGCTGCCACGTCGATGCATCGCATCTTCGAAGTTGCACCTCGTCCGCGGTTACCCGTTACCGCGCAGCTCATCGATCCAGACGTATCCAGACCAATAACAACCGGTCCCGGCAACTCCGGTACGTTTCCACAGGCGATCTCGGCCGCCTTATGCAGAGCAGTCTTGATCTTCTGCGGAACATTGTCATCCGTGTTCAAGTACGCAGCAAAGTACTGGTATGGGAACTGCTTTGAACGTCGAATCTCCGACTCGTCAGCGATCCGGTCAGCAACGTAATCAACCATTTCACTTGTCGCCAACACATCGTGTCGCAGCAACGTGTTCAAGTTCATACGCAATGCCTGCGGACCCATCTTGCGAGCCAGAGCAGTCCAAACCGTCGGTCCCTTGGCAGCATCGGACAACAAGTCCCATCGGACGTTGTCGAGTCCACCAGCGATCAACGCTTGTGCTGCTTCGCTCTCCGAGTTGCGGTATGCGATCAGCGACTGAACTTCGACCGGCAAGTCGGCGGCCGTTGCCGGTGCCCACTTCTCGATGCTCTTATCAGTCAACCAACCGAACATCGCTCGGCGAGCGTTATCCGTCGGTGTCGGTCGAGCCATGCGCAGGATGTCCCGCAAGCTCGGATCGTTACCGATCGACGCGCTCAGCAGCTTTCCTACCGAGGCAGTGTTCAACCAGCGCTGGAAGGCTCGCTGCACAGAACTCGACAAACCCACGCGGCCCTTACCCGCCTTGTTCTTGAACTGACCTGACCGGATCATCTGGAACACAGTACGCAACACGCGACCGTTGTCGACCACGCGATCGAACACTCGGTGCATCAGCTCGGTATCACGAACCGACAGCGCGACCAGCAAGGCAGCCGGCATGTCCTTCATGAACGCCTTCTCACGAGCGTACAGAGCCAGCTTCGCCAAGTACTGGTTGTCGTCGACTTCGTCGATCAACTTCAGCAATTCATCGAGCTGCGTCTCAGCCGTGCTGTAGAACGCGTTACCGAACGTACCGGTAGCGGCCACTTGTGCCAGCGCGTGCTTCGGCTTCAGCTTGTACGCGCGGCCACCCGCTTCGTTGATGGCGTCAGCTGGCGGCAATCGGCTAGTACGACCTGCGAAAAGAGACTTGTTGGCCATCTGTGTGACCTCCTCAATTAAAACTGTTCGACGAAGGGTTGTTGAGAATATGGGCCGTTAACGATCGAGATGCTCGTGAGATTCGAACTCCAGTGAGCATGGTTTGCAGGCCTGCCCCGCACTAGGCGTCTTATTCATGCAGTGGGATCGGTGGGCATCGAACCCACATCGACCGGATTAAGAGTCCGGTGCATTACCTTGTCTGCCACAATCCCATTTGTATTTTTGTCTTCTAAGTCGGCGTGGATGGAATCGAACCATCGATCTTCGTCTTATAAGGACGGCGCTCTTACCACTGAGCTACACGCCGTTTATCCCTCCGACGCTCAGTGGACTGGGAGGCGCTCGAATCCTCGTATGCGGTTCTTCAGACCGCCGCTATACCGTCTCAGCTACCAGTCCATCTGTATGTAAAATATTGGAAATAGGCGCAAAAAAATCCGGTGTCACTGCGGGTAACACCGGGTTCGCCAACGTTTGCTTCGTTAGTACGGCCGAGTGTTACCTTCGATGTGGACGTAAGGAGAGCCTATTCGCGTCTGGCGACGCGATCGTGCCCTTCGATCCATTAAATCGTTCGGTCAGTATTGACCCAAAGTGACTGGGCCGTATTGAAGTCATGGTTCCGCTTTCGGTGATTGATTGCTTTCAGCTTCCGTCGTCCGCAACGTGTTTCGTTGCGGTCTACCGATATAGATGCTTCTGGTCTGCAATGGTTCGCGAGAAAATGTTGGTTCGCGAAAAAATCTTGGTTCACAAAAACATCTTGGTTCGCAAAAAAATCTTGGTTCGCAAAAATTCTTTGTTCGCGAAAAAGTTTCGTGAACGTAGGCGCTGCCGAAGCCGAAAAGGTCATGCAGAAATGTACGGTTCGTTGCGAGATTCAAAAGAACAAGAAGGTTGAGCCGCGCACGGAAAAATTCCCCGAGCACTGGCCACGCGTCGAGGAAGCCGTCGAACTGCGACCGAGCCGAAACGCGGAGCCGGAACGCCGAGCCGGAACGCGTTAGCGTCCGGTTGAGACTCGCGAGATCATTCCCCATTGCCGAACCAAACCATCACGTCGAGTATTCAGTCGGCGAGCGAAACGACTCCAGGGTCGAAGGCCCTTGTACTGACTCGCGTTTGATCCAACAAGTAGCGCTGTTCCCTTCTCGCAGAGCGTCAGCACCGGCCGACTTGAAATGTCGTTGCTACGTTCAGGAAAGAAGTTTCGTTCGACCTGCTTGGTCCTGTCGAACAGCGGCGCAATATGTTCGCTGATTTCCTGCCGCTGTCGCTCATCTTCCTGAGTGGACACGACAATTGATTTATGGTGTTCACCCAACGAATTCAAATCTTTCCGTCATCTCGTAATCCTTAAACGCCTCCCCAGTTTCACTGATTCAAGATCACGGTTCTATCGATCACTGCGGCCCAAAAACCTGGTCCACTTCACACTTTTCCAAACCCCTGGGATTTTTGGAGGCATGGCGAAGGTGTTCCATGTGCTGGCCCATGATCGGGATGGCACATAAAGTTAAAGTGCTTGACGAAACGGAGTGGAGCTTCTCCACGGCCACTAAGGCCCACGGCCACACGGTCTACAAGCCGCCGCTCGGCGCAAGTGCACCTTGCGCCGAATGTTCGTCAGTCTAAAAAAGATTGTTTCCGATCGGTTTCCTGTCAATGCGCTAGATACTAGGGACACTTGTGTCCGTGATGACCGTAACCTGGCCCGCCATGACCCGTCCTGTATTTGCAAGTTAAGCTGCCTCTGCCAACTTCAGAAGAACATCAGCCGGAACGGCCAGCAATGAACTCAAATCACGCAACTTTCCCTGAGAGATTTCTTCCCTGCGGTATGCTTCGAGCGCCAGGTGCAGCACCTGGCCGACGATTTCGCGATCAGGCTTACGCTGCTGCTGCCCTTGGACATCAACGAACGTTTCGAGCAGATCGAGGTAGCTTTTTCCAAACTGCTCCTTGTCCCGCAGTTGCGAGAATTCCGTTGCATTGACAATGGAGAGGCTCTTCAGCCGGAACAACATTGCCAAGTAACTGACTCCGAAGTGATGCGCCAGCGCTGCTACGTCTTCGTAGGTTAAATCCTGGGATCGCGGCGAAGCCCGCCGCTGCGCACGAACTTCCATACCGTCGGACTCTGCCGCCGGATCGTAAACCGTCTGTTCGATCACGCTTGGACCCGCTTTGAAGCGGGCATTGAGAAACGCCCAAACACCCGTGCGCGGCATAAGGAATGCGGCGGCAAAAGCATTGGCACGAACTTCCGACATATCCGAGCGGTTCTGCTCCAGAGAAACCGTAGCAGTCTTGTCGCGGTCAAGCAGCGCATGCGCATATTCGTGGGCATACGAAAAACGCTTGCGGGAACGCGCGTGATGGTAGTTCACTAGGATGCAAAGCCCAACGGATGAGTGCCGCAGAAATAGCCCGGACATCTGATCCGGCAACTCAGCGCCTGATGCCCAAATATTCTGGCTGTTGATCAGGTCCGACATGTCCGGGATCGGATTGTGCCCTAACCCGAGGCGACGTCGCTCCTGTTCAGCCACTAATTCCCCGTGCTCGACAGCCTCCATCGTCCGCTGCGGGATGGGCATCTGATAGGTTGGCGGCCCGACATGCGCCGGCAATTCGAGGCAATGCTCCAAGAGCACCCCTTCCCGGCAAATCGATAGAGAGCGCGTTACCGCAGTCTGCCATTCGGGATGGTCAGTAACGCTTTCCGCAGCACGAAACAGAGCAACGAGAACGTCCTCCTCTTGCACTGGCATGGGAGCCTCATCAAAGAAACTCGCAATCGGCCGGTTGTACATCGCCGACAGCTTTGCCAGTTCCAAGGTACTGACGGCACGGTTTCCAGCTTCCAGCTGCACGATGGCAGTTCGCGGCAATCCAAGTGAAGCTGAAACCTGTTCCTGCGTAAATCCAGACGCCAGCCGTGCCGCTTTCAGGCGGACAGCCAAAACGTCTTGCTGAATAGTCATGATTTCCTCCCTCGCTTCCCAAACTGCGAATTCGACAGGCGGGGTCACACCCGAGATTCGCTTTCCGTTTTGTTCCAAATTGAATAGTTACACATTCGGACAAACAAATCAAGGGAATTGACTCTCAGGTTCGATTATCGAACAATTTAGACAGGGTTGAT
>JBJSXJ010000135.1:0-27684 GCA_046086325.1 Planctomycetota bacterium
CGGCAATGTTACTATGCCAGTTTTGCTCCCGGTGCGGGGCTGATCTTTCCGCCGACGGCTGCGGTCTACCAAGTTTACGGGCCGTCGCAGGATCGCGATCCCAATCGGCGGCTGAATTGGGATCAGCAGCAGAATCTGCAACGCGGTTTTATTCGCTCACGCACCTTGTCGCAGTTCATTTCCATGGAGACTCGGCCCGCACAGACGCCGTTTAGCGTGCGGCCAGCAGCGGGCGATACAACTGCGGGCGATACAACTGCGGGCGATGCGGCGGCGACGCTGGCAGTTAAAAGCGGGCTTGCTCAGGCGGTGCCGCTTTTGATCGTGCGGGATCGAGCGGGTAATTATTACTGGGGAGCGGTGCCTGCGAATGGGTCGGCTGAGCTGCTGCGGCAGCCTGACGTGGAATTGCTACGGAAGAACTATGTCGAGCAGCTGCTGGCGCGGCGCAAGCCGGCTAAGACGCTACGGGAAAATGGCTGGCAGGTACAACCGGCGGACCGATTTCCTGTCTTTTCCGTCGTTAGACCTTTCGGGGCCGCCGCGGATTCCATGGATCCCGTCGGCCGGTCGGTGTTGGAGCGGTATTTGAGTGCACCGTGGTTTGGCGCAGGGGCTGGAGAAATGCTGCAGCCGGGCCAGTTCTTGGCTCTGGTAGACGAAGCGCCGGGGCTCTCGATCGGAGTGCAAAACGTGACAGAAGAGAGCAGTTTGCATCTGCTCTTTGGTGAATGGTAGGTAGAAGCGGCATGTCTTCAGCGATGATTGAATTACGTCGACTGCATCGCCAATTCGGCTCTGTGTGGGCCGTTCGAGATATTTCGTTTGAAGTGCACCGCGGCGAGGTCTTCGGTTACATCGGACCGAATGGAGCTGGCAAAACGACCAGCATGCGCATCCTCGCGTCGCTCGACATTCCCACCCGTGGCGATGCCTGGGTAGCGGGCTACTCGGTGATTAATGATCCCGATCAAGTGCGTCGTCAACTTGGCTTCATGCCCGACGCGTTCGGCACGTATCCCAATGTGAACTGTTTCGAGTACCTCGATTTTTTCGCGCGCGCGTATGGGCTGCTGGGCGCGGAGCGGTCGCGAGCGCTGCGGAAGGTGATGTCCTTTACCGGACTGGATGCGCTGGCGGAGAAGCCGATTCGCGGTCTCTCGAAAGGTATGAAGCAGCGTTTGTGCTTGGGCCGCGCCTTGATTCATGATCCGGCCGTGCTGGTGATGGATGAGCCGGCGGCGGGGCTGGATCCGCGTGCCCGCATCGAGCTGCGGGAAATGATTGGGCAACTCGCGGCCGACGGCAAGTCGATTCTCATCAGCTCGCACATTCTCACGGAACTGGCGGAGATGTGTCATCGCATCGGGATCATCGAGCGGGGGAAGTTGCTGGCGACGGGGACGGTGGAAGAGGTGCGGCAGCGCTATCGGCCTCATCGCGAAGTGAAGCTGCGAGTGCTCGGGGATCCGCAGACAGGCTTGGCTTGGTTGCAATCGCAGTCGCTGCTGCGCGACGTCCAGTTGGTGGAGGGACGACTGCAATTCGCTCATGGTGGCGGCGAAGACGAAGAGGCGGATATTTTGCGGGCGATGATTGATGGAAGGCTGCGCGTGGTGGAGTTTGGCAGTCACACAATTTCGCTGGAAGATGTCTTCCTGCAAGTCACTCGGGGAGAAGTGCAATGACGCGCTGGGCTGACTGGGAAGTTCGCTTGGAACGTGCCGGAGAGTGGCTGAATCCCATTCTCGTGAAGGAAGCTCGTCAGTCGCTTAAGAGCAACCACTTTTCGTACTCGTTCATGCTGCTGCTGTTGGCGGCGGTGGTCTGGTCTTTCTTGGGCCTGTTTTATTGGAGTAGTTCGGGGAGTTTAGCCAGCAGCAGCACGATGCTGTCGGGTTACTTCTTCATGCTGCTGTTCCCCTTGTTCCTCATTGTGCCGTTTGCAGCGTATCGTTCGCTGGCGGCAGAGCGTGAAGATGGCACGTTTGAGTTAATGTCCATCACGAATCTCAACGCGCGCCAAATTATTCTGGGTAAGCTGGCCAGTGCGACACTGCAGATCATTTTGTACTTTTCGGCGCTGGCTCCCTGCCTGGCCTTCACGTATCTGCTGCGAGGGATCGATATCGGCATGATTGCGGTGCTGCTGTGCAACACGCTGGCGGGCTCCTGGCTCCTGGCGGTTTTTGGTTTGTATGTGGCGACGGCGACCAGTCAGCGGCATTGGCAAGTGCTGAATTCTTTGGCGCTGCTGCTGCTCCTCACCTTCACCCTCTTCGCTTGGTTTTCCTACGGCATGTTCCTGATTCGCTCGTCGGGAATGCTGAATAGTGAATCGGAAACGTTTTATATCGTCGAAGGAATCTTTATTACGGCAGGCTTGTCGATGGCGGCGCTTTGTGTCGAGCGGGGTGCGAGTCGCATCACGTTTGCCAGCGACAATCAGGCCACTCGAGTGCGCTGGGTGTTCTTCAGCCAATTCGTCTTGTGGATGGGCTGGCATGCGTTTTTTCATTGGAAACAGAGTTATATCAGCGG
Source organism: Planctomycetota bacterium (assembly GCA_046086325.1). Taxonomy (GTDB): domain Bacteria; phylum Planctomycetota; class Planctomycetia; order Pirellulales; family Pirellulaceae; genus JBJSXJ01. Next base: position 2,542 of record JBJSXJ010000135.1, read on the forward strand.
TGATTTGTGGTTGTTCATGAATGGAGCAGCGAGCTTGTATGCGGCCTTCATTGGCGCGCCGATGGTGGGTGAATCGTCGCAGCTTTCGGCTCGCGTTCGCCGGCAGTTGCCGCAGAGTTTTTTAGAGCGGATGACCTTATCCTGGTTCATTCCCGGGTCGGGTTCGGGCTACTTTTTTGTGCTGAGCTGTCTGACGGGCGTGGTGCTATTTTCTTGGCTCCTCATTGCACTCAACTGGTTTCGCAGTGTGCAGGTTTTCACGGGTGGTTTAGCGACCGATAATTTTGTTCATCTGCTGGTGCTGGGGCTGGTGCATTGGTCCTACGTCGCCTTTTATTTAGGACTCGCACGCCTGGCGATGTGGTGGCTATCGCGCAGAACTACCCCGACCCCCGTGCTGTCAACGCTCATCACCTTATTGCTGGTGATCGCGGGTATTGCCGCTCCGCTGCTGACTCATATGGTTATCTACGATTGGAATTCGTTTGAGTACAGTTGGATGCAGTGGACGAATTTTGTCTGGACGATCACGGTTGCTCGCAGTGTCAGTTACGGCGACCATCTCCCCGCCCTCTTTACGCTCATCGCCATGGCCTTCATCGTCGTCTTCCTGAATGTACTCACGACGGCTCGGGAACTGGCGCAGGAATAACGGCGCCGGACGGCTGACGCCGTGCCGCTACATTCCGGCCGGACGGCTGACGCCGTGCCGCTAATACCTCAGGCCTCGTCGCCTAGTCCGGCGGCCTTGAGCAATCGGTCAGCTATCGCCGCTCCAATTCCACCACGACTCGGCAGCGTAATCAGCACGATGCCACAGCCATCCGCATCCACGGCACGCAGGCCGTCGTACAACCGACGTGCACATTCATTCAAATCAGCGCCCAGGGAAATACGACTGACCAGAGGGACGTTCGCCAAGTCCGCGGGCCAGTGCCCGGATTCGTCGCCAGCCAGCTCCAGGACCGCTACTTTGTCTCCCGCAGCCAGCAGTTCGCGCAATCGCGACTCGCGCTGCGCGGCGGTCACCAGTTCTACGCGGGCGCGCGGAGCGTAGTGGCTGGCCATGCGCCCCGGAACTCGTGGCGAACTTGCGCTTGCCGCTAACACCGGCTCACCTAACACCGCCGCCAGTTGTTCGGCCGTAATCGCACCCGGACGGAGCAGTCGCGGCTGAACGCCACTTAAGTCGACAATCGTCGACTCTAAACCAACTGGGCAGGGACCGCCGTCCAGGACAAGCAGGGGACGGTCCGCAAATTCCGCCCGCACATGTTCCGCTCGAGTCGGACTCACGCGCCCAAAGCGATTGGCGCTGGGAGCGGCCACGGCTCCGCCTAAACGGCGCAGCAGTTCGAGCGTGATGGGATGAGCAGGCACTCGTAAGCCAACCGTCTCCAGTCCACCTGTGACGACATCGCGAGCGCGTGGCGAACGGCGGAGGATGATGGTGAGTGGGCCGGGCCAGAAGGCGTCAGCAAGTTGCCGTGCCGACGAGGGAATGTTGTGTGCCCAGGCGTCCATTTGGTGAGCGTCCGGGAGATGCACGATGAGCGGATGATCGGCGGGCCGTCCCTTCCACTCGAAGATCTGGCGTACCGCCTCCTCGTTGTCTGCATCGGCCGCTAATCCGTACACCGTTTCCGTCGGAATCGCGACCAGCTCACCCGCTCGTAGCCTGCGGACTGCCTCGGAGAGATCCGGCAGCTCGCTGCCACTCACGGTCGCTGCCCTGTCGGCCGGCCGCCGCCCTGTCCCGCCGGTCCACCTGCTCCGGGTGGTCCACCTGCTCCCGCCGGTCCACCTGCTCCCGCCGGCCGGCCGCCCATGGCCGGACGCTGCGGTTCATACTTGCAGCAATCCACCGGACAGACGTCGTGATTCGGGCCATACTGCCCCAGGGCCAATCGCTCCGGTTGCTCGCTCATCCGCTCCTTGACCAGTTCCGCAATCATCCGCACAAAGCGTGGATGAGTTCCCACGGTGGGGCAGCGAATCATGTGCAGTCCGATTTCTTGGCAGAGGTCATGGGCTTCCACGTCCAGATCGAACATGACTTCCATATGGTCCGAAATGAAACCGATCGGTATGACAATCGCATCGGTCGCTCCCGACGCCTGGGCGGCGCGGAGTGCGTCACTGACGTCCGGTTCGAGCCAGGGCTGGGTGGGCGGACCGCTACGACTTTGATAGACCAGTTGCCAGCGATCGGCGGCCACTCCCAGATCGCTGGTTTGGCTGGCAACCAGTCGAGCCGCTTCGGTCAACTGCTTTACATAGTTGCAGTTATCCGACATCGCTTGCGGAATACTGTGAGCGGTGAACAGCAGCTGAGTGGTCGCTCGACGTTCCTCCGGAATCGTGGCGAGCGATTCGCGGACGAGTTCCACCATGGGATCGACAAAGCCGGGATGGTTGTAGAACACTCGTAATTTATCGACGACAGGCGCCTCAGGGCCGACAACTTGCCGGGCCGCTTCGATGTTCTCGCGATATTGGCGGCAGCCGGAGTAGGAGCTGTAGGCGGAGGTGACAAAGGCGAGTGCTCGGTGCACCCCATCCGCCGCCATTTGTCGCAGCGTGTCGGCCATGAGCGGGTGCCAATTGCGATTGCCGAAATAGATTGGCAAATTCAGGCCCACGGCACGAAACTCGTGTTCCAGCGCCGCAATGAGAGCTCGATTTTGGGCATTAATCGGGCTCACGCCACCGAAATGCTGGTAATGTTCGGCCACTTCGAGCATGCGTTCACGCGGCACATTGCGACCGCGGAGCACATTTTCGAGGAAGGGGAGTACATCATCGGGGCCTTCGGGGCCGCCGAAAGAGACGAGAATGAAAGCATCATAAGCGGGGGGCAAGCGAGCGTCTCCTCGATAAACGGCCTCGAGTGAAACGCGATCAGAAACCGCCTACGACTCGTGGCATCACCAGCCAGCGGCACAAGATTGAGAAATGACCCTGCGGGGATTCGAACCCCGGTTACCGCCGTGAAAGGGCGGTGTCCTAGGCCTCTAGACGACAGGGCCAATCTTGTTCTTACTTCACCGCAGCACAGATCTGCGGATAACGTAGGAGACGTATTTAAGAAGTAGGAGCGTTGATCGTCAAGTGGAGTTCGCGCTGGGATCGCGATCTTCGTCATTTTCTTCGCTGATTTCCTGGGCACCAGCGGTCGCTGCTTGGTCTCCATGACGCTGAATGGCGTCAAATACTTCGCGACGATGAACGGGAACTTCTTTCGGTGCCTCGATTCCCAATCGCACTTTGTCCCCACGAATCTCGACGACGACGACGGTGATGTCGTTGTTGATGACGATGCTTTCGTTCTTTTTGCGAGACAGGACTAACATGTTCCATTCCTTCGCGTTGGTGATCCACGGTCTTCCATTCCGGACCGGCGTTGCATCCACTCTACGTGGAGAAGTTGCTGCGTCAAGCAAACTCTTCCATCAGTCAGTTTTTTTCCGTGAATTTCTTCGCTGCGTTGTCGGTCACCGGTGCGCTCCACTGCTTGCGTCCGCGTCGTCGCCCTTTATAATCGCGGCTTCATTTCGATTCGGCCTCTTTTTGGTGAATACCCATGGTGGCTTGGCTCCGCAACCTGCTGTTAGCCGTAACAACCGTGGCCCAGGGCTTATGGGTCACTCTGCGATATTGGCTCACGACCTATCGCGAAGGCCGCGGGACCTTCACAGAAAAGTTCGAATATCCCGAGAAGCCGGTCCCGGTTTCTGCTCGCTATCGCGGTTTTCACCGCTACGATCTCACGACTTGCATCGCCTGTGATCAGTGCGCCAAGGCCTGTCCGGTGGATTGCATCTATATTGGCAAGGAGCGTGTGGAGGGGTCTAAGGGCTTCAAAGTTACGGGATTTGCCATCGACTATTCCAAGTGCATGTTTTGTGCATTGTGCGTGGAGCCCTGCCCGGTGGATTGCATTTTCATGGGTGCCTCGCACGACTTAAGCTGTTACAGCCGTGACGGATGCATCGTGGATTTCGCCCGCCTGCCACTCGATGTGTCCTGGGGCCGCGCGACGCTTAATCCCACGGCAGTGGCCGAGTCGAAGGTGTTGGTCGACACGGTTCATGGTGGTCCGAATCAGTAGGCGTACGGTGGCCGCCCTGGCCACGGTCGCTCACCACACCTTCCTCATCCACTGGCTCGCTGTCTGGAACGAACGCGTAAATCTTCTGTCGGAATTGTTTGTCTGGAGGCCATCGCTCGCATGAATGAGCAGCTTGACCGCAGTGAAGCGCCGGTTCGCTTGTTTACCGTTGAGGAAGCGAATCAGATGTTGCCCCTGGTAAAGTCGATCGTCCGCGACATCGTCGAGTTGTCGCGCGACTTGATTGAACGCCGCGAACAACTACGCCTGCTCGCCGGTGATCGCAGCAAACGCACCGGCAATCTCTACGACGAGGAAATCGCGCAGCGCGAATCCGAAGCGGAGCAGGATTTGCAGCGGCTGGAGAGTTTTGTTCACGAGCTGATGGAGTTGGGTGTCGAACTCAAAGATCCGCGCGAAGGCCTGGTGGATTTTCCCACGATCATGGACGGTCGCCCCGCGCTATTATGCTGGAAACTAGGCGAAGAAGATGTGCGCTTCTGGCACGACTTACATGCCGGTTTTGCCGGTCGCCAACCGCTCGGTCAACCAGCCTGTTCCTGAAGATCGCGAGCCGCTTCGACGGCTTGCAAACTAAGTGGTCGAGTCTACAATCCGTGTTTTGATTTTTTCCCATCCTTCGTGGCTCTTTAAATCGTCCGCCATCGAGTTCTCAGCGAACTCGAAGCTCGCGTTTCAAGGAGCTCAACTACCCGAGTGGTTGTCGCCATGTCTTCCGCCCAGGATGTCTCCATCGGGATTGTCGCTTATCTAGCTCTGTTTGCTGGTGTCGGCATTGTCTTCTTGTTTGCCAACCTGCTGGTTGGTCGCTTTTTGCGTCCCGACAATCCCAGTCCCGAAAAGCAAGAGATTTATGAGTGCGGTGAGCCAACGATTGGCTCCAGCTTCGTGCAGTTCGACTTGCGGTTCTACGTGGTCGCCTTACTCTTTATTATCTTCGACGTCGAAGTGGCGTTCTTCTTCCCGTGGGCCACGGTCTTCGGCAAGTCGGTCAGCTTGGCCGATTCCAAAATGGAAGTCGTCGCTACGCAGAATGATGGTCAGTTGGCTTTGACCACCGCTGGTGCTCAGCTCTATCGCGAGCTCGGTGTACGCAATCCGCAGCTCGTAACCACGGTGCCCGAGAGTTTGGCGAGCAAGGTTCCGGCATCGCTCGAGCAATCTCAGCGTGCCCGCGAAATCGCTCGCCACGGTGCTCGTCAACTGCAGTCGTTCACCATGATCGACATTGCCATGTTCTTCGGCGTGCTCCTGGTCGGGTTTGCCTACGTCTGGTTCCGTGGTGATCTCGACTGGGTGCGTGCGGTGAGTTCGGAGCGGAGTAAGCCGCCAGCGACCGCCGGTCCCGCAGCCAGTGGCATGCGAGCGGCGTAACGAAGAATTGCTGGCCTGGAGCGTTAAACGCTGGGGCCAATCAGAGATAAATGAAGTGAACTGACGAAGGGTAGGGATTCATGAGCGGCCAAGATCTACTCACTCGCCTGCAAGCCAAGTTTGGCGACTTGATCACCGGCAGCAACGTCACCGCGATCGATCCTTGGATTGAAGTCGCGGCTCACGGTTTGGTCGCGGTCGCGCAGTTCCTAAAAACCGATAGCGACCTCCGCTTCAATGTCCTCAACTGCATCTCGGTCGTCGACTACTTTGAGCCCGATCCCAAAAAGGCTGCGAAGGTCGATTGGAAGCCGCACCTGCAAGTGGTCTATCACTTGTCCAGCGTCACGCGAAAGCACACGCTGGTCCTCAAAGTCATCCTGCCACGCTGGAAGAATGACGTGCCAGGTCAGTTGCCCGAGGTGCCATCGCTGAGTGGCGTCTGGGCGGCGGCGGAGTTTCACGAGCGCGAAGTGTACGATTTGTCGGGCGTGGATTTCACCGGCAATCCTGATCTGCGAAGAATTCTCTGTCCCGAAGACTGGGTCGGCCACCCCTTACGCAAAGATTACGAAATGCCGCTCGATTACCACGGCATTCGTGGCCGCTAATTTCACTCCTGCATGCCACTACGTTCACCTGTCACCCCTACAACTAGCTCCCGCTCACTCGACGAATAACCCATGGCAACTTACGTAAACGACCCGCGCGTGATCGAGTTCGATGTGCGCACCGATGAAATGTTGGTGAACATGGGACCGCAGCATCCGAGCACGCACGGCGTGTTGCGGCTGGTGCTGCGAACTGACGGCGAGATCATTTCGGAAGTTCAGCCTCACATCGGCTACCTGCATCGCTGTGCCGAAAAGATCGGCGAGAATCTCACTCCACGCCAATGGATTCCGTACACCGATCGCATGGACTACCTCGCCGCGATGAACATGAATCTCGGCTGGGCACTCACCGTTGAAAAGCTGCTCAATCACTCCCTGCCTGAAAAAGCCCGGCATTTGCGAGTGATCATCGCGGAGATGGGACGCATCGCCAGTCACCTCGTCGCGATGGGCACCTACGGACTCGATTTGGGCACCTTTAGCCCGTTCCTCTACGCGTTCCGCGAACGCGAAAAAATTCTCGATCTGTTTGAAGAGGTCTGCGGCGCCCGACTCACCTACAGCTACCTCACCCCCGGCGGTGCGACGGCTGATCTCCCGCGCGGCTGGTTGCAGAAATGCGAAGCGTTTCTGGATCAGTTCCTGCCGGTCATCAGCGAATACCACACGCTGCTCACCACCAACGCGATTTTCGTGCAGCGAACCGCGAATATCGGCGTCATGTCGGCTGAGATGGCGATCGATTACGGCTGCTCCGGACCCGTGCTCCGCGGCAGTGGAGTGGACTACGATTTGCGCCGCGATGGCGAGCCGATCTATACCAGTTTGTATGACGGCTATGCTTTCGAAGTGATCGTGCAGAAAAACGGCAGCTATCCCCAAGATCACGATTACCCGGCCGTGCCCCACGACGCTGTGCTGGGCGACTGCTGGCATCGCTTCTACGTTCGCATGCTCGAAGTCATGCAGTCCATCGACCTCGTTCGCCAAGGGATCGAGCGGTACAGTCAAAGCACTGGTGATTGGGGTACCCCAATTAAGCTCACCACTAAACTACCCAAGGGCGAGGCTTACCTGGAAACCGAGTGCCCACGCGGTCAGATGGGGTTCTATCTGGTCAGCGATGGCAATGCGATTCCGTGGCGAGTGCGAGCGCGTAGCAGTTCCTTCAGTAATTTGTTCGTCGTCGGTGATTTGTGCCGCGGCTGCCTCATTGCAGACATCCCGGCCATCGTCGGCTCACTCGATATCGTCATGGGTGAAATCGACCGCTAATACCAATCATTCCATCGTCCAACCGACCGCTGACGACTTCCGCCCTGTTTCCTCCGCCGGGCACTTGTCGTCAGCTCAGTCCTTGTGCCATATTTCACAAACTTTCAACCCGCGTCTTTTGCGAACGATCGACTACGTGATTTTTAGTTCCGCGATTCTCGACCGTCCGTTTACGCTGGCATAGGTGCGCCGTGGCGAATTTTATCAATCAACTCCTCTTCGGCGGCGATCATTGGATCGGCTTTGTGCTCGCAGCAATCATTCACTGCGTGCTGCTCATCCTTGTCGTGGCGGTTGGTGCGCTGGTCTTCATCTGGATGGAACGTAAAGTGTCGGGCCGTATTCAGGACCGACTCGGACCAACGCGTGTCGGTGGCAAATTCGGTTGGCTGCAAACGCTGGCCGACGGCCTGAAGCTCATCACCAAAGAAGACTTGATGCCGAGCGGTGCCGATCCGCTCCTTTTCAAAATTGCTCCCTATGTCAGTTTCGCCTCCAGTTTTGCGGCCTATTTGGCGCTCCCCTTTGCCACCGACTGGGTCGGGCAAAACATCAACGTGGCGGTCTTCTTTGTGATCGCCGTGATGGGACTGGAAGTGTTCGGAGTCATCCTGGCCGGATACGCATCGGCTTCTAAATGGTCACTCTTCGGAGCGATGCGTGAAGCGGCTCAGGTGGTGAGCTACGAAGTGCCGATGGGTATGTGCGTGATCGTGCCGGTCGTCATCTGTGGCACCATGAACTTGGTGACCATTGGCGACATGCAAGCGGGCTGGGGTTCCAACTGGCTGATCGCCCACGATCCATTTTCGTTCGTCGTGTTCTGGGTCTACTTCACCTGTGCGACGGCCAGTGTGAATCGAGCCCCTTTCGATTTGGCCGAAGCGGAAAGCGAACTGGTCGCCGGTTTCCACACGGAATACTCGGGGCTTCGCTGGAGCTTCTTCTTCATGGCTGAATATGGTTCGATGTTTACGGTGAGTGGCCTGGCGGCGATTTTATTCTTCGGTGGCTGGAATGGACCGGTGCCGCTGTTCGGCCCCGAGATTCTCAACTGGGCCTACACGCCAGAAGAACTCGCCAGTGGCACGTTCCGATTGACCGGGTACCTCGCCAACTTGGCAGGCTGTATGAATTTCCTGGGCAAGACCGTCACGTTTGTCACCGTGATGATGTGGGTCCGCTGGACCCTCCCCCGACTCCGCATCGATCAAGTGATGACGACCTGTTTGAAATACTGCGTCCCGCTGGCGGCCGCTTGCTTCTTGGGTGTGGTCTGCTGGCAGTTTGGTTTCTTCGTGATGGATCGTCCGCTGCCCTCGCCCAACGATCTCCTGCCGCAGCGACCGCGTGGCGAAGTGCGAGAAGGCTGGGTGTTATTGCGATCCCCGCAGACAGCCGCTACGCCAGCCAAGGAAGAAGGTGCTGAATGATCTCCGCTGCACTGCTTACGGCTGCAATTCAGTGGCCCTCGTTTTTCTTCTTGATGTTCGCACTCTTGGCAGGTGGCTTCGCTCTGGCCGTCGTGTTCTCGAACAACATCGTCCGCATGGCGTTCTACCTGACGCTGTCACTCGGCTCCACCGCCGGCCTGTTTTTCCTCGCTGGTGCGGAATTCGTCGGTGCGATGCAGTTCATGATCTATGTCGGCGGCACCCTCGTGCTGCTCATCTTCGGTGTGATGCTCACCGCCCAAGAACGATTTGTCAAAATGCGCACCAGTGGTGGTGAATGGGTCGTCGCAGCCGCCCTCGGCTTCGCCCTCTTCGCTCTCCTTACTCGAACCGCCATCATGTCGCCCGACTGGACCACACCGCGTGACAATGCTGGCCAATTGGCCGTCGTGGAATCTCAGCACGCCACCGCCATCGGCCAAGCGTTCGCTGGTGTCCGCACCGATAAACTCGACCAAGCCGAACCGCATTTGCGAGCCGGTATGGCGGGCTATTTGTTCCCGTTTGAAATTGCGTCCGTCCACCTGCTGGTCGTCCTCATCGGCGCCGGCTACTTGGCTCGTGCTAAGAAACGTGCTCGTCCGGCATCCGAATGATCGCTGCGTTGAACAGCGGTGGCGTGATTTGTCCTCTCCAGAAAACCTTCGCTCATGAATCCCCTCACTAGTCCACTCACCGTTTCGCACTACCTCATCGTAGGTGCCGTGCTGTTTACGTGTGGCGTCGTCTGCATGGCGACGAAACGTAATGCACTCGGCATCCTCATGGGTATCGAATTGGTTCTCAACGGCGCCAACATCAATTTTGTCGCCTTCGGCAGCTCGTTTCTCCGCGAACACAACCTGGGACTCGACGGGCAGCTCATGTCACTCTTCGTGATCGTGCTGGCTGCCGCCGAAGCAGCGGTCGCTCTGGCGATCGCCTTAAACTTCTACAACAACCACTCGACCATCGACGTCGATCATGCGGACGAGTTGAGGGGCTAATGGAAAATTTATCGCGTTTGATTCCGCTCCTGCTGGGTACGGCCGTCCTGCTGCCGCTCGCCTCGTTTTTCACGACGCTGATTTTTGGTCGCTTCATGGTGAACAAGAAAGCGGCCGCCATCATCGCCACGGCAGCGATCGTGTCGGCCGGCGTGCTCTCATACGCCTCGCTGTTCCTCTGGCTCACCCAAAACTATCCCGTCGCCGCTCATCACGGTGACGCCCATGGCGGTGCCCACGACAGCTCACAGCATGACGCCCATGGCGATGCTGCTCACGGTACCGACGCTGCTCATGGCCAAAAGGCTGCTCCCGCAGCCCAGGGCGATCACGGCGCCGATGGCGCTAGTGGTGCTCAAGATGCCCACGATTCCCCAGCTGCCCACGCGGCTCACGGTGCACCTGCTGCTCATGACAAACATGCTGCTCACGGTGAACACGCCGCTCACGACGAACATGGTGAAAAGCCTGTCGTCTACTTCTCCGGCAACATCTGGACGCTCGGCACGTTCGGCAACCTGGAACTTGCCATCTCCTACTACGTCGACTCGCTCACCCTCGTCATGTTCTGCATGGTGACCCTCATCGCCTCCTGCATCCACTGCTACGCGATGGGCTACATGCACGACGAATTGCACGACATCACCGACAAAGAGGTGACGCTCGCCAGCGGCCAAGCGCTGCACCGCCCCGGTCGCTTCCATCGCTTCTTTCAATACCTGTCGCTCTTCTGCTTCAGCATGCTCGGTTTGGTGCTGGCCGGTAACGTCGCGATGGTCTTCTGCTTCTGGGAACTGGTCGGTATCTGCTCGTACTTCCTGATCGGTTTTTACATTGAACGGAAGAGTGCTTCGACGGCTGCGAACAAAGCGTTCATCGTCAATCGCGTCGGCGACTTCGGCATGATCATCGGCTTGATGGCTCTGTGGAGTGCCCTGGGAACGTTCAACTTCGGTGACACACTGGACGCCGACGGGCACGTGGTCAAAGCGGGCATGTTCAGCCTCGTCCGACCCGCCGCTGATCATCACGCACTTAAAGTGCCCGATGGCATGTTCATCAGTTCGGCCGCTTTCGAAGAAGGTGAGGCGGGTGACAAGGCTCGTGAGATCATCGTAGCCAGCAAGACTGCCGGCGAAACAGCCGCGCAGACGCGGGCTCGGCTCGAGAAATCACTACCGGAACTCAGCCAAGCTGGCTACTGGCTACTGATTGTCGCTGGAGTCGGAATTTTCTGCGGCTGTGTGGGCAAAAGTGCCCAGTTCCCGCTCCACGTCTGGTTACCGGACGCGATGGAAGGTCCGACGCCCGTCTCGGCACTCGTGCACTCCGCCACGATGGTGGCCGCCGGTGTCTATTTGGTCGGCCGCTTCTTTCCCGTCTTCGCTCCCGAAGTTCTCATGGTCATCGCGACGATCGGCTGCATCACGCTGTTTGTCGCCGCGACGATTGCGATCACCGCGAATGACATCAAGCGAGTGCTCGCCTATTCGACGATCAGTCAGCTGGGCTATATGATGCTCGCTCTAGGTGTTGGTGGCTGGGTCGCCGGTCTCTATCACCTCGTCACGCACGCCTTCTTCAAAAGCCTGCTCTTCATGTGCTCGGGATCCGTGATTCACGCCGTCCACACGAACGACATGCGTTCCATGGGTGGACTGCTCAAGAAGATGCCGGTCACGGCGATCACCATGCTGATCGGCTGCTTAGCCATCGCCGGTGTCGGCATTCCGTTCTTCCTGGGCTTCAGCGGTTACTACTCGAAAGATGCCATTCTGGAACAGGCTTATTCGTTCTGGGGTCGGAATCACTCCAGCTGGACGGGAATTTATTTTGTGATGGCGGCCGGTGGTGCGGCGATCACGTCGTTCTACATGTTCCGCATGTGGTACATGACCTTCGTGGGCACTCCCCGCGATCAAGAACGTTACGATCACGCGCATGAATCGCCAGCCCTCATGTACGGCCCGCTCGTGGTGATTTCTCCCTTCGCAATCGCTGTCGCCTGGAATCCGGCTTACTTGGGCTACATTCTCATTCCGATCGGCTTCCTGGTCTATCAAGGCTCGAAGCGCGGTTGGTTTAGTGGCGGCCACGACGCTCACGGCCACGATGCTCACGGGCACGACGCTCACGGGCACGACGCTCACGGGCACGACGCTCACGGGCACGACGCTCACGGCCACGACGCTCACGGCCACGACGCTCACGGTCAAGACGCTCACGGTCAAGATGCTCACGGTCAAGATGCTCACGGCCACGACGCTCACGGTCACGATGCTCACGGGCATGGTGGACACGGTCATGGTGGTGGGTTCCCATTCAGCTTGGGACAACTCGTCGCACTGCTCGTCGTCTCCCTCATCGGTGGTTACCTCGTGGAACTGGTCCTGCCCGTCAGCGGCTTGACACTTGAAAATCTCCTCAAGCAGTCACAGCCAGCCGGTTTGCAGCACGCCGATGTCATTGCTGAAGGCCGATTGCTGGAATGGAGCTGGCCGAACGAACATTTCAGTCATGCTCCGGAAATCAAGATTCCGGTCACGCTGCTCGCGACCGGCACCTGGATTCTCGGCATCACGCTCGCCACGTTGCTCTACGCCACCGGCACTTTGAACCCGGCTGATGTCCGCAAGCAGTTCTCCGCGGCTTACAACTTCCTGGTGAATAAGTGGTGGTTTGATGAGCTCTACGATCGCCTGTTCGTGCGACCGACAAAGTCCATCAGCACCGTCGTGGCAGGCTGGGACAAAAACTACATCGATCGTTTGCTCGACCAATTGGCCGCTACGACCAAGAGTTTTTCCAACCTCTGGGATCGACTCATCGATCGCAGTCTGGTGGATGGCCGCGCGAATTGGCTGGCGAGTGTCACATACCGTTTGGGCTTGTCGCTGCGAGGTGTGCAGACGGGCAAGTTACGACAGTACGTGATGTTTATCGTATTAGGTGCAATTGCCGTGTTTGTGTTGATCAGCTTTTTCTGGAGCACGTCGCTGGCCAAGTAGGCCGCAGGGTTTCAGTCAGGAATCAGTTTCATGTTCGATTTTGCAACTTCGGTTATGTCCGTTCTGTTGGCACCCGCCACGCTCATCACCTTCCTGCCCGCGCTGGGAGCGTTGATTCTGGCGTTTTTGCCGAGCCGCAAGGTGGATTTGGTGCGCTACTTCACGCTCGGCGTGACCGTCGCCGTCTTCGCGCTGATTGTCTTCGGATTTTTCTTGAATCCGGCCAGTCAGTTCGATCCGGCGGAGCAGACGCCCCAGGCCGCACTCAACGTCAACTGGATTAACTCGTTCGACATTTATTACGCGATGGGCGTCGATGGCATCAGCTTTCCGCTCATCGTGCTCACGGGTCTAGTGAGCATCCTGGCGATGGGAGCCAGTTGGTCGATCACCAAGCATGTGAAGGCTTACTGCATCCTGTTTCTGCTCTTGGAAACCGGCATGCTGGGCGTGTTCATGGCACTCGACTTCTTCCTCTTCTATGTCTTCTGGGAAGTGATGCTGTTGCCGATGTTTTTCCTCATCGGCGTTTGGGGCGGTCCGCGACGTGAATATGCGGCGATCAAGTTTTTCCTCTACACGCTCGTTGGTAGCGTGCTGATGCTGGTCGCTATCCTCATGCTCTACTTCTCCAGCGATTTGACCGACCCGGCTCTGAAGTCGCGACTCGACCGCTGCATGCTGTCGCAAGAGACGCGAGCTGCCATTGAGAAGTCGGTGGCGGAGCGAGAAGCGGGCAATCGCGTGACGCCGATTCATACGTTCAATCTGCTGGCCCTGGCGCAAATCGGTCAGCACACCGAACAGTTCGATAATTTCGGTGTGGACGTGGTGGATGGCGAAGAGGTACCGCGTTTGATTTTGGGGCACAGTTTGCAGTGGTGGGCCTTCTTGCTGCTGTTCTTGGGATTTGCCATCAAGGTGCCGTCGGTTCCGATCCACACCTGGTTGCCCGATGCTCACGTGGAAGCTCCAACCCCGATCTCCATGATTCTGGCCGGCGTGCTCTTGAAAATGGGTGGCTACGGCATCATCCGCATTTGCTATCCGATCTGTCCGCACGGCGGCTATGACCTCGCTTACGTGGTCTGTTTGTTTGGTGTGGTGAGCATGGTGTACGGCGCGTTCGCCGCACTCGCGCAGCAAGACTTCAAACGCATGGTGGCCTACAGTTCGGTGAGCCACATGGGTTACGTCGTGCTGGGGCTCGGTGTCTGGTCCGCCACCAAGTACACCGGCTACAACCCAGACTACTGGAACATGGGTGTGCAGGGAGCGATGTTCCAGATGATCGCGCACGGCATCAGCTCGCCAGGCATGTTCTTCCTGGTCGGCGTGGTATACGACCGAGTGCACCATCGTGACCTCAATAAGTTCGGCGGTCTCTTCCATCGCATGCCGGTTTACACGGCGCTGGCGATCGGCATCTTTTTCGCCGGCTTGGGATTACCCGGTCTCTGTGGCTTCATCGGCGAAGTGCTCGTCGTGTTGTCGGTCTGGAGCTACAGCAAACTCCTAGCCGTGATCTCAGCCGCCGTCGTGGTACTCACCGCCGCCTATATCCTCTGGGCCATTCAACGTGTTTATCTCGGAGCCGAGTACAAGGGTGAACATGGTGATCATTTGACGCCCAGCAATGGACGTGAAAACTTCATCGGCATCGTCCTGCTGGGACTCTGCATCCTCCTGGGCGTCTTCCCGGAACAAACCGTTCTCAAGTACATGAACCCCACGATCACTCGTCAGGTTCAAGAACTCACCAATTTCGCGGAACGCATTGAAGCGGAAGCCGCTGCCGCCCCGGTCGCTGCCACTCGCGGAGAACGTGAATTGACTCCCGCCAGCGTCCAGCAGCCTGCCGTTTCACCGGCGGTTGATTCGAGTGCTGCGGTGGTGCCTGCCGCCCCGCTCGTTCCCTAGTTCAGCAGTTTCATACCCCAGCAGTTCCATCGCCCAACTATTTCTTGCTCCCCATACTCGCAGAGAATCGTCCTGTGAATCTCCACGAATTAGTCAGTCAATCGCTGCTCGACACGCAAGGGAGCTTGGCCAAGTTTCGGCCAGAGTTGGTGCTCTGCGCAACGATCGTGGCGATGTTGCTTATACGCATGTCGCCCCTGCGACAATTTGTCAGTTCGTTTGCGGTGGTGCTAGTGGGAGCGCTCGTCGCACTCTCACAAACCGGCCCCTGGCTGGACGTCCCACGTACCGAACTCTTCACCGGCATGCTCGTCTATGACGGCTTCACGGTCTTCATTCGTACCGTCTTGCTGCTCTTCCTGCTGCTGTTTGTCATCTTTACGAAACTGTCTGGATTGCCGGACCGCGACGATGCCGCTGACATTTTCTCGCTCGTCATCGGTGCCACACTCGGGATGTGTGTGATGGCATCCTCTAATCATCTGCTCACCGTGTTCCTCGGTGTGGAGATGGCCAGCGTGCCATCCTACGCGCTGGCCGCGATGCTCAAGGGGCGTCGTGTGAGCAGTGAAGCGGCACTCAAATATGCCGTGTATGGAGCGGGCTCTGCGGGAGTCATGCTCTACGGCATCAGCTTGCTCGGCGGTACTGCGAATTCGCTGCACTTGCCCACCATCGCGATCGAACTCGCCGAAAAATTGCCCTCCATGACCGGTGATCAAATCACCATTCTGGCTCTGGGTGGATTGATGATCGGCGTCGGACTCGCATTCAAACTCTCCGCTGTCCCATTCCACTTCTGGTGCCCGGACGTGTTCGAAGGCGCCTCGGCGGAAATCGGTGCGTTCCTCAGCATCGCCTCCAAGGCTGGTGCTCTGGCGCTGCTGCTGCGAGTGGCGATTGGAGTGAGCTGCGTCGCTCCCGGTGCGGGACTGGCGGAAGCTGGCGCCGCTGGCCATGCGGTGGAAAAGACGGCTGCTGAGAAGACATCTGCTACACCAAGCGCAGCCGTAGCTGCACCCGCGGCTGGCGGCAATCTCGTGCTGACCTTGGCTTTGGCCGAAAATGGCGAAGTCACGAAGGCGGAACTCCAGACCGCCCCCGCACCACTCGATCGCCAAACTGCCATGCGAAATCTGGCGCCCGTTCGCTCGTTCATCGGTAAGCTGGTGGCACTCCTGGCTGCACTAAGCTGCACGTTCGGCAACCTCGCCGCATACGGTCAAACCAACATCAAGCGACTGTTCGCCTACTCCACGATCGCCCATGCCGGTTACATGATGATGGGCGTCGCGGCCGTGATGGTGGTGGCTGGTTACGATCCGGCGGCAGCCAGTCAAGCTGCTGGCGGAATCGCGATCTACATCTTCACCTATCTGTTCATGAACTTGGGCGCCTTCTCGATCATCGCCTTCTGGCGCAATTCGCTCCGCACCGAAGAGATCGCCGACTACGCCGGTCTCTTGAAGCAATTTCCCGGTTCCGTGATCTGCTTTGCCGCCGTGCTCTTCAGCTTGATCGGATTGCCTCCACTCGCTGGGTTTATCGGCAAGTTCGCCGTCTTCGCCTCGATGGCCAACGGCTACAAGATCTCGGCCCGCGAGGGTGAGCCCGCTTTTTACCTGCTGCTGCTACTGGTGATCGGTAGCATCAACACCGCGATCAGCCTGTTCTACTATCTGCGTTTGATCAAAACCATGACGATCGATCCCGAGCCGAAGGATCGTCGTCCGGTGACCGAGTCTCAAGGAATTCTCCGCGGGATCTACCTGGGCTTGATCACACTGCCGTTGCTAACGTTGATCCTGAGCTGGAACTGGCTCACGGAGTGGGCCGTGTCGGCGGCGAGTCGTTTGCTGGGTTAGGGGTGAAGGTAGGGAATCATGAGTGCTAATCGTGCCACCGATCTGTTGAACCGCTTGCTGGTGTTACATACCCGCTCGCTGCCACTCTACCTGCTCGATGCCGCTCCCTGGACTCAGCCTAGTGACGAAGAATCATTGGCCGTCATTCACGACATCGCCCACGATCAACAGGAAACTGCCGAACAGTTAATCGGCTTGATCATGCAGCGGAATGCCACTCCCAACAACGGTGACTTTCCCCTCACCTTCACCATCTACAACGATTTGTCGGTCGAGTTCTTGGTGAAGGAAATGATTCGGCGGCAGCGACTGGAAATAGCTGCGATCGAAGATTGCGTGGGACGGCTTTCCGCTGATCCCGCCGCCGCAGCGGTGGCCGAGGAGGCACTTGGAGCTGCCAAGGCACACCTCGACTCGCTACGCGAATTAGAAGCGCAAGCCGATCGCGCCACCGTGATTCCGCATGCCCACTAGTCTCCACTGGCCCTGACCAGCATGTCGGACGACTCTTCATCCCCTGCTCTGCCCTGTTCCACTGCATTTTCTTCGGGCCCCGACTACACGCTCTTCGATACCCACGCTCATTTGAACGATGAGCAGTTGTGGGAGACGCGTGCCGCGGTTTGGCGTCGAGCCGTCGAGGCTGGAGTGAGATGGGCACTCGCTGTCGGTACGACCGTCGCGACTAGTCGTGAGTGTGTGCGGTTAGCGGCCGAAGTACCCGGTATTCAGGCCGCAGTAGGAATTCATCCGAACTACTGTGCGGCCGCGACCAACGACGATTGGGCGGCGATTGTGCGATTGGCTGACGAGCCCCAAGTGGTCGCCCTCGGTGAAACCGGACTCGATCGTCACTGGGACGATTGCCCCTTCGCCATTCAACAGGATTTCTTCGATCGACATCTGCTGCTCGGACAACAGAGGCAATTGCCAGTCGTCATTCACATGCGGGACTGCGAGCTGGATATTTTGGAAGCGCTCTGGCAGGCGCGACGACGCGGCCCCATCTCCGGCATCATGCATTCGTTTGCTGGGAGCTGGGAAACCGCCGCCGAATGTCTCGAACTCGGCCTACACATCAGTTTTTCGGGCATGATCACCTACAAGAAAAACGAGAGCCTCCGCGACGTGGCGCGGCGCGTGCCCGCCGATCGACTGCTCGTCGAAACCGATTGCCCTTACCTCTCACCGCACCCCGTTCGCTCCCAACGCCCCAACGAACCAGCACTCGTCGTGCACACCGCCGCCTGCCTGGCCGACGTACGGGGCATCTCACTCCCCGAGCTCGCCGAGCTTACCACTCGCAACGCCCAGTCACTCTTCCGCCGCGTGAGAGATGCGGCGTGAGAGATGTCGCGTAAGAGATGTCGCGTAAGAGATGCCACAAAAAGCCCGCGTCACGACTTCATCACCTTGGAAAGATGCGCAGAATGCGAAAGATGGCGGCTACTCTGCGGATTAACTTGACTTTGACGAAAGTATCGGTCGCGCAAGCACCGATATTCGGGGTAAGCGAGGGTCTCCGTAATGCATGCCGATCAATGTCTAAACCGAAAAATGGTTCGAGTTGTAGCCGTGTGGCTGGCGATCGCCGGCGTCTGCCTGACGCTCCCAGCGAACGCTCAAGAGTTCTTTCGAGAATTCGGCTTCACACCGAAACACCAGCGCGAAGCAACGCGCGGGAACCTCAACCCCAACGGCGCTCCGATCGATGCCTACTGGGAAGGCGCCGTCACGCATGGCGAACCGCTCGAGTTTTCGCCCGACTCCAGCGAGCCGCTAGTCGAATTTGCCGAGGAAGCGGATGTTGATTGGCTGGTTGATACCGAAACCATCTGGCGCCGAAATGTGTGGGAGATTGGTGGCGGCGTGCAAGGTTTCACCGGACCACTCAACCAAGGCCTATCGGGAAGCTTCGGTTTCCACGAGGTTGTCAATTTCGGGTCGACTGTTCCCGTGTGGGGCTGCGGCGATATCGGCTGGCAAGTCGGGGCGCGAGCCATTCAAGCGAACCTTTCCGATACCGTCTTCTCCACCGACTCCCGCCATCAAGTGTTCGCCACGGCGGGGCTTTTCCATCGCGTGGATCGCGGCATTCAGTGGGGGCTCGTGGTCGATTGGCTACGAGACGACTGGTATGACCAACTCGACCTGCGACAAGTACGCGGGGAACTGGGCTGGAAACCAACCTGCTGGCACGAACTGGGCGTGGCCTTTGCCACGGGCAATGATCGACAAGCGGTGAGCTTCACGCCGCCCGGCTTGGGAGCTACGGCTCAATCGGCCACGTTCACGACCGCCGACTGGTACGCCCTCTACGGACGTCGACGCTTTGGCAAGCACGAAGCGGGCGAAGCTCGTATTCTGGCGGGGCTGACCGATCAAAGCGATGGACTGATCGGCGGTGACCTGCGAGCGCCACTTTTGAATGACTGGTCGCTCACCGCCAGCTTCACCTATCTCTTCCCGCAAGTCGACGCTCCGGTTGGCAGCCAAGCGAGCTATGCGCAGGAAGTTTGGAACGTCGCCATCGGCTTCGTTTGGACTCCCGGTATCTCGGCCGCTCGCAATTACGAGCGACCGCTGCTGAACGTCGCCGACAATGGCACGCTGCTCATGCGTCGCCCTTAGGCCCGCGTGAGTTCATGAAACAGCGTGCGTAGTTTCTTCGTGATCGGGCCAACTTGCCCATCACCAATCGAGCGATTATCGACCTTCACCACCGGAATCACTTCCGCGGCGCTGCCAGTGAGGAAGCATTCGTCAGCGATGTAGACGTCATGTCGCGTGAGTGGAATTTCGCGGACCACGATCCCGTTATTACCGGCGATTTCCATCACCGCATTCCGCGTGATGCCTTCCAGAATTCCCGCGTCCACGGGCGGCGTGAGCAACTCGCCATGGCGAATCAAAAAGATGTTATCGCCCGTGCATTCGGCGATCTCACCCTTTTGATTCAGCATCAACGCCTCCACACAGCCCGCCTTCAGACCTTCGATCTTGGCCAGGATGTTATTGAGGTAGTTGAGTGATTTGATGCGCGGGCTAAGTGCTGCTGGATGATTCCGAATCGTGCTCGCCGTCACAATCTCCAGGCCACGTTCATAGAACTCGGCAGGATACAGCGCAATATGATCCGCGATGATGATGACTTGAGGATGGCTGGTACGGTTGGGATCAAGTCCCAAGGTGCCGGCACCACGAGTGATCACGAGGCGAATGTAGCCGTCGGTGATTTGGTTCGCTGCCAGCGTTTCGTAGACGGCCCGCGCGAGATCCTGTTTGGAGATGGGAATCTCCAGCCAAATCGCCTTGGCTGAATCCCAGAGTCGATCGAGATGTTCGGTCAGTCGGAATACTTTTCCGCTGTAGCTGCGCATGCCCTCAAAGACACCGTCGCCGTAAAGAAGTCCGTGATCGTAGACGCTGATTTTGGCATCCTCTTTTGCATACAGAGTGCCACTGATATAGACCTTCAAGGACATGTTGTGTTTACGTTGGCTCGAACGGCCATCCTCAACTCACAGATATTCCACCAATCCTTCGACTAATCGCACGGTGCGATCAGCTTGCGCGGCGATGGCGTTGTCATGAGTGACCATGACTATAGTGAGGTTGTGATCGGCGTTCAAGGTTCGCAGCAGAGTCATGATTTCGCGACCGGTTTGACGGTCCAGATTCCCCGTCGGCTCGTCCGCCAAGAGCACCTGCGGATTACTGATCAGGGCTCGAGCAATCGCGGTACGCTGCATCTCACCGCCCGACATCTCGCGCGGGCGATGCTGAGTGCGATGCGCGAGCCCAACCAGATCCAGCAGATAGTTGGCTCGCTTTTGAAATTCGCGTCGCTGCCGCCAGTATTGAAAAATTCCGTGCGTGATCATGAGCGGAGCGAGCACATTTTCGACGGCCGTGAGTTCGGGCAGCAGATGATAGAACTGAAAGATCATGCCAATTTGGCGGTTCCGAATGGCGTCACGCTGCGGAGCGGGCAGGTTGTCGATGCGCCGCCCGGCAAAGGCAATCTCTCCTTCGTCCGGATCGTCCAGGGTTCCCAGGAGATGCAGCAGCGTGCTCTTGCCTGATCCGCTTTGACCAATAATCGCCGTGAATTCACCCGCCTGAGCTTCAAAATCCACTCCGCGTAAAACCGGAATCGAGACCGGTCCTTTGTGATAGTTCTTCACCAGTCCGCGAGCGGCAATCACATGGTCGGAGGTTGGCATGTCAGCAGATGTCCGCGGTGTGGTGCGATGAGCGGGATCGACGCGCAGCCCGGTGCCTGCCAGTGCAGTACGCACATCGTGATCGAAATCAGTCGAGTGAGACATGGCAAAATTTCCCGGAACCAATGACAGAACTATTCGTCGCGAAATTATTCATCGCGCGGCTATTCGTAGCGCAGCGCTTGTACGGGATGCAGTCGAGCGGCTCGCAGCGCGGGTAGCACACTCGCCAGCACCGCAATCAGGATCGCCCCCAGCGTCACCCACGTCACCGTAAACGGTTTAACGATCGTCGGTATCGTTTGAAAGTAATAGACGGTCGGATCGAACACTTCATGACCCGTGATGAATTCGATGCCCTTGGCAATCCGATTGATGTTGGCGACGAAGATCAGTCCCAAGATCATTCCTACCGTGGCCCCGACCAAACCGAGGCACAGGCCATAATTCAAAAAGATACTCATCACTCCGCCGCTCGGTGCGCCGAGCGCCTTCAGGATGCCGATGTCGCGAGTCTTCTCCACGACGATCATGAAGAACGTCGCCAAGATTCCAAAACCAGCCACCGCAATGATCAGAAACAAAAGGATATTGAGAATCGTCGTTTCCATGCGCACAGCAGCCAGTAGCGGGCCCTGCAAATCACGCCACGTCTCCACTCGATAACTAAATTGCTCCAGTGGAAAGATCGCGCGCAGACGATCGCGCGCCACATTCAGATTGCTGCCAGCACGCAAGCGAATCTGAATCGAGGTGACACTCGTGGTCCCCGTGATCGGATCCACCATCCCGCGCAAATCCTGCAGTTTCGACAGTGGCACGAAAGCAAAGCTGGAGTCGTATTCACTCATCTTGCTTTCATACAGGTCCACAATCGTAAATTTGTCGCTCACCGCTTTCGGTGGCTGACCGGCGGTGGGGAACGTGATCTGCACATCGTCGCCGGGGCGAGCGAGGAAGAAGTCCTGAATCTTGCCGTCCGGCTTGCGCTGTCGCACACTCGTGATGGCAATCCCGAGCACGATTCCCGTGTGCTGCTCCCGTGCTTCATCAAACACCACCTCGGTCGGAGCCGGTGCAGCGCCACGGAATGGATCCGCCGCCGGCGCCGCTCGCCGAAAGGGATCGGACGTCGCGCCTGGCTGTTCTTCCGCGGGCATTTCATCGGGGGACCTCTCAGCAGGGGGCGCCTCATCGTCCGGCCTCTCAGTAGGGGGCGCGGCCGACGAGGAACCATCAGAGGACTGGTTTCCTCGACCCGGTGTACCGAACGCCTCCGCCTGCGTGCGCTGCGCTCGCTCCCACTCCTCACGAAACTCACGCTCGGCCGTCACACGCTGTCTTCGATGCTCCCAGCCGGTTTCGGCCAGTGGCAATTCATACTGATTTTCACGCAGTAAAAAAGAAAGCTGTTCGCGGTTCTCGGGATGCTTGAGGAACTTACTGAAGTCGCTCACCTGCCCATAAGTCTGCTCGTCGATGCCGATGAGCATGATTTGCTGTGTGACCCACTGCCCGCGAACTTGAAAATTCACCATCGCTGGCACGCGCACCGCATGCGTGATACCGGCGATCTCATCCCCCAGCACTTCGCGAATCTTCGCTTCATGCCAGACCGGATCGGGGATACCACCCAGGCCCACACTTTCGACCACGACATCCGAAAGAATGCCATGCAAACGATCATGCATCTCCTTGGTGAAACCTTCCATGACACTGTTGACAATGATCATGGTGGCCACGCCCAGCATCACGCTGATGATCGATGCCAGGGCGATCCAGCGAGTGCGCAGATAACGCCAGGAGAGAAATAATTTGTACATGAGCCAATCCTTTGGCAAGCGGAATCGGTCCGCGTCACTCCGCTGACGCTTCGGGGCGGAAGAGTGGGAACAAAATCACTTCGCGAATATTTTGTGCGTTGGTAAGTAGCATCACCAGTCGATCGATACCGATTCCCAGCCCGCCCGCCGGTGGCATGCCATGCCGCAAAGCACGGATGAAATCGTGGTCCATCTTGGCCATCGAGTCCTCCGCGTCCTGACCCGCTAACTGCGTGCGGAATAGCTGCTCCTGCAAATCGGGATCATTAAGTTCCGTGTAGGCGTTCGCGACTTCCATGCCATGAATAAACAGCTCGAAGCGCTCCGCAATCGCCGGCTCGTTGCGCTTGCGTTTGGTCAGCGGACAGATGCTGGCGGGATAGTCGGTGACGAAGATCGGTCCGACCAGTGACTTCTCCACTCGCTCCTCAAACACAAAGCTCTTCACCACATCCGGATGCTTCCCCGCCGGCTCAAACCCAATGTCGGCTGCCAGCGCCGCGACCGCCACCGGGTCCTGCGGATCGATACCCGTCTGTTCCTGAAACAGCTCATCGTAAGTCTTACGAGCGAACGGCGGCGTGAAATCAATTTCCCGCTCGCCCCACATCAACTTTTGCTCTCCACCAATCGCCTCAATCGCATCCAGAATGATCCGCTCGGTAAGGTCCATCATGGAGTGGTAATTGCCGAAGGCCTGATAGACTTCCAGCATGGTGAATTCCGGATTGTGACGCGGGCTGAGCCCCTCGTTGCGATACACTCGCCCCAATTCATAAACACGCTCCATCCCCCCGACCATCAGTCGTTTCAGATGCAGTTCGAGCGCAATTCGCATCACCAAGGGAATGTCGAGTGCATTGTGGTGCGTGAGAAATGGACGAGCGGCCGCTCCACCTGCGATGGTGTGCAGCGTCGGCCCCTCGATCTCCACAAAGCCATCCGCCGACAGCGTGCGCCGAATCGACTGCACGATGCGCGTCCGCTTCAGGAAACGATCCAGCACCCCGTCGGTATAGGTGAGGTCGAGGTAACGCATCCGCTGACGAGTTTCCGGATCGGCGATGCCATGGTGCTTGTCCGGTGGCGGCTCAATCGATTTCGTCAGGAAGTGCAGGTTGTCGGCGAAGATGGTGAGTTCACCGGTTTTGGTTCGTCGCAGTTCCCCATCCACTCCCACCAAGTCACCCAGGTCAAAGCACTTCGCGATCTCCCAGTTCCGCTCCCCCACCTGGCTCTTACCGATCAAAATCTGAATCCGTCCGGTCCAGTCCAGCAGCGTCAGGAAGAGCAGCTTTCCGGCATCGCGGAGCAGAATAATGCGGCCCGCCGCACGTACTCGCGGTCCCCGCAATTCGCCCGCGCCCTGTTGGCCCAGCCACTCGCGAAACGCATTCGGATCCGTCGCCGAGACCTCCGGCAGCTCGACCGTGGAACCATCGGCACGCGTGAACTTCACGTCGCCCGCTAGCTCTCGAATGGGACCGATGAGTTGTCGGTCATCCAGCCGCTGGCCCCAGGGGTCAACATCCAGCGCCAAGAGTTTGCGGAGATTTTCTCGGCGCGACGCTTCATGAAAGCCAGGCGCGGACGAATTGGAATCAAGCGTCATGGAATAGTACCGTCAGGCGACGTGGTGAAATGGGTGAGTTTGGGAGGTCTGGATAAGATTTTTTGCGGTGTCAGGTTGAGCTGGGTCGGGGCTGGGCGATGGGTTGGATCGGGTCGAGTCGTAGCTGGGTTGGATCGAGTTGTAGCTGGGCTGGGCGATGGAGCGGGGCTTACGAAGGCAGCACCGAGGCCTGAACGCCGGTTACGTTCCGCCGAGCGTGGGCATTGTCGGGAAATCATGGTCTGGGGTCAACGTCAATGCCCGTGATGGCTGTTGAGATACGATTGACGCCGGAGGCAGACGAAACTTGTGGACGCGAGGTTCGACTAGCTGGGGATATTGGCATCCCGTTTGGCCAAGTTCGCATCCAATTCTTTTGTTGCTTCGTCTGGCGATCGTTCGACGATCGCGCTATCTCGCCAGATAACGATTTCGGTATTCGATTGGCGAGCTCGCTCGATGACTTTTCGGCAGGCAGACTCGAACGCCAAATCCGCTTTAGCGATCAACGAGTCGGGAGAGTTGGTTTTAATCATTAGGCGCGTCCTTACGATGCAGTTGAACACGTTCCCACCCAATGGTTAGGCCGGACTTCCCAGTCCGTCGCAGCGTATTGCAACGGCCACCTCTCTTCCCGTAGGACGGACTTCCCAGTCCGTCTCTGCGGTGTGCGACGGCCGCCTCTCTTGTCGATCTGAAACCCCATCAGTCGCAATGACTAGATTACGACTAAAGTACACCGAAACCTCCGAACAATCCGATGGACCGAAGCGGTGGATCGGGTGCTTTCAAATGGCGACATTACTTGCCCCCGCTCGGTCATCGGGTGCGTTATTCGATTCGGACCATCACCT
>JBJSXJ010000136.1:0-6055 GCA_046086325.1 Planctomycetota bacterium
CGCTGCCCGCTCGACGGGCGGTTTGTCGATTTGTGACGGCTTGAGGTCACCGTGACGAAGATCCTGCCTGATATCGTGGTCGATGCTCTGCCTGATCCCCTGCCCGACTGCCTGCGTCTCCAGCCAGGGGCTATGACCGATTACGCGCGTGCCGTGCGCCGCGTTCAACTGCTCGACGGCGGCGTTGAGCCAGCGTATACGATCACCTTGATTGGAACCGCACGCAATCAAGCAGTTCGCCATAACCGTTAACCATCAAGATCTCGAATCACTCAGCCAATAAAAAAAGTCATCGTCGAACATCCATCGCTCGACGATGACTCAAAAAAGAATGGGGGAGACCTCCGAACCGCGTTGCGTTAAACAATCGCCGGCTGTGGTTCCCTCCGGCACCGTCCCCCAATGATTCATTACAGACAAGACACTTCACGAACAGATAAGAACGCCGTGCATCACGGAAGAGCGGTATTGTGCGACTCACGCGATTTTTGTCAAGCAATGCAGCACACAGTTTTTTTGTGCGAAAAAACTGGCGCGAGAAAACGGGATTACGAATGGAGCCGATCGAGTGCTGCTTTGACGACGATCTTGCGCACACGCTGGCTGCTGACCAGTGTTTCGCTGCCTGTCACTGCCGGATTGGCCTGAGTTTCAGTGCTGCTGGGAGCGGCTACTTGCACGCACGGACGGTGAACGTCGTGAGGCAAAAAAATTGCAAAACTGCCAGCGGGCAAGGTCACCCAATCGCCCGTCCCATGAAAGAAGCCGACGTCGCGCTGTTCGTCATACGCCATGTCCACCGTCATGGCTTCCAGCGCCGCGATACCAATCCGCTCGCAACCCGACGCCACATACTGCACATCAACATAACGTCGATGTGCTTCCCAGCGACAAACATCGGCCGGCCGAGTGTCGTATTCCTGGATTAAGGCGAACAGGTTGTCACCATCGAGGTCATGGCGACCCAGTGGCAACTGCGCCGTGGCAGGGTCCGCTAGAAACTCCAGCGCCCGTTGCCAACGTTCCGGTAAACTTCCATAACAGCCGCGATTGTCCAACCGATCCACGATCATTCGCTCGTTCTCCTCTGCTACTCGTCCCACATGGTCAAGCCATCACGTTACCATATCAGATCATATCCAGGAGCAACCAAATGATTATCGGCGTACCCAAGGAAACGAAGCGCGACGAGTATCGGGTGTCCATGTTGCCAGTCGGAGTCGATGAACTCACGCGCGCTGGCCATCGAGTGATTGTGGAACGGGGAGCTGGTTTAGGCTCGGGCATCACCGACCTGGATTATGAGCAGTCCGGAGCGGAGCTGGTGGCGTCAGCAGCTGATCTTTTTGCTGCCGCCGAACTGATTGTCAAAGTAAAAGAGCCGCTCGAACCCGAGTGGGCTTTGATTCGACCTGGACAGTTGATGTTCACCTATCTGCATCTGGCCGCCGATCGGCGCCTCACCGAAAGTTTGCTGGCCAGTGGTGCCACGTTTCTGGCCTATGAGACCTTGCGCGACGAACAAGGTGCTCTCCCGCTACTCAAACCGATGAGTGAAGTGGCGGGGCGAATGAGCATTCAAGAGGGCGCGAAGTATCTCGAGAAGCCGCAGATGGGCCGCGGTATCTTGCTGGCAGGTGTACCGGGTGTGCCGCCTGCACATGTGACGATTCTCGGGGGTGGAGTGGTCGGTGCGAATGCGGCCAAAGTGGCAGCCGGGTTTAAAGCGGACGTCAGCATCCTGGATGTCAACATGGAACGTCTGCGATATCTAGACGACATCATGCCTGCCAACGTCAACTGTTTGTTCAGTGACCGACATACGATTCGAGAACAACTGGCACGCGCCGATCTGGTGATTGGTGGAGTGTTGATCCCCGGAGCGCGAGCTCCGCGTCTTGTCAGTCGAGACGATTTGAAATTGATGAAGCCGGGCAGTGTGGTGATTGATGTCGCCATCGATCAAGGCGGTTGTTTGGAGACGAGTCGTCCCACGACGCATGGGAATCCAACCTATATCGAACAGGATGTCGTGCATTACTGTGTGACGAATATGCCGGGAGCGGTCGGTCGCACCAGCACGTTCGCGTTGTGCAATGTCACCCTGCCCTGGATCGCTCGACTGGCTAATCAGGGGCTGGTGGCAGCCGCGCAGTCACGTGGTCCGCTCGCTTCCGCGATCAACATTCATCAAGGTCGAGTGACGAACCACGCGGTCGCACAGACCTTCGGCCTGACCGCGCTGGAACCCGCACTGGCGGTTTCGTCTGCTGTTTCCTCATCGTAATCCAATTACAATGACGAGCTCGGAACTATGCTCCCACCTCTCGCCGATCCGTCCCACCTATGAACACTGCCTACCTACGCACCGTTTTCCGTTCCGCTGCACGATTCCGTCGACCACCACGAGCCGGTCGAGTGGCGGCAAGTTGTCTCCCACTGTTCCGCGGCGGACGCCGTCTGGTAGATGGTGTGCTGCTGGGACTGCTGCTGCTGAGTCTTTGCGCCGCAGGCCCCGCTAACAGTCGAGCGGAGGAAGCTCCGGTGAGTTTCGAGCTGGACATTCAGCCGATTCTGTCGTCCCGGGGCTGCAATTCTGGACCCTGTCATGGCAAAGCGCGCGGACAAAACGGTTTTCAGTTATCGCTGCTCGGTTTTGATTCCGACTTCGACTACGACGCCTTGAGCAAGAACGCGCGCGGACGTCGCGTATTTCCGGCAGCTCCCGAGCGTAGTCTCTTGTTGCAAAAAGCCACTGGGCAGTTGCCACATGGAGGTGGAGTGCGCATTGAGCCAGCGGGACCGGATTATCAGATGCTGAAGCGCTGGATTGCGACCGGTCTGCCGCGAGCTACTCCCCAAGAACCGCAATTACAACGCGTCACAGTGAAGCCCACCGAGTTGTTCCTCAAGCCCAACGAACAAGCTCAATTAGAAGTCACCGCACACTACTCCGACGGCTCGACCCGCAACGTCACGGCCCTCACGCAATATCAATCGAATGAAAGCGGCGTGGTCGCGGTGGACAAGAACGGGCTGATGAAGGCGAGCCCGATTCCGGGTGAGGCGACCATCATGGCGCGCTACATGAATGTCATCGCCACCTGCGGCGTCGCCATTCCGTTGCCGGGTGAGGTTGCACCGCAGCTCTACGAACAGTTGCCGCGTGCGAATTTCATCGACGAACTCGTTTGGAAGAAGCTGAAGAGCTTGGGCATCGTACCGTCCGCTGTCACGGATGATGCGCGGTTTTTGCGACGAGTGCATTTAGACCTGATCGGACGCTTGCCGACACCCGAAGAGGTGCAAGCGTTCCTCGCTGATCAAAATCCGAATAAGCGTACTCGGGTGGTTGATGAACTACTGGATCGACCCGAGTATGCCGATCACTGGGCTGGTAAGTGGGCCGATTTATTGCGACCGAATCCGTATCGAGTCGGTATTAAAGCGGTGCTGAATTACGATCAATGGATTCGCGACAGTTTCCGCCGCAACAAACCTTACGATCAATTCGTTCGAGAACTCGTCACCGCTCAGGGCAGTACCTGGCGCAACGGCGCGGCGACTCTGTTTCGAGACCGGCGTGAGCCTGATGAATTGACGACGATCGTGAGTCAATTGTTTTTGGGCATCCGTCTGGAATGCGCGAAATGTCACCACCATCCGTTTGAAATCTGGGGACAGGACGACTTTTACAGCTTCGCTGCGTTCTTCGCCCGCGTCGGTCACAAAGGAACAGGCTTGTCGCCGCCGATTTCGGGTGGTGAAGAGATGATTATCACGGCGAAGACGGGACAAGTGAAACATCCGATTACGCAGAAGGTGCTCGAGCCACGGCCGCTCTTTACGCTCACCAGTGCCGCGAACGGTATCGCTCCCATGAAAGGAGCGGATGCAGTTGCCACCACGGGGACGGCGGCAGCGAATGCCGCCAGCGGAGTGGCCGAACTGGATGATCCGCGCCTGGCACTGGCCGATTGGATTACGGCGGATGCCAATCCCTTTTTCGCTCAAGTCATGGTGAACCGTGTGTGGGCGGACATCATGGGGCGCGGTCTGGTGGAGCCGGTCGATGATTTGCGAGCCACCAATCCCGCCAGTAATCCGCCGCTGCTGAATGCCCTGGCCGATGAATTCCGGCGGCAGAAGTACGACATTAAAAAACTACTGCGCACGATTACCACGTCGCAGGTCTATGCCCTGAGCTCGTTGGCCAACGAACGTAATACCGCCGACACGCGGAATTACTCACGTCACTATCGCACTCGCTTACGAGCCGAAGTGATACTCGATGCCTTGGCGGACATCACAGGAGCGGGCGAAACATTTGCGGCGATGCCAGCCGATTCGCGTGCCAATCAGATCTGGACCACTCGCGTCGGTTCGGTCTTTCTCGACACCTTTGGACGCCCCAATCCGAACCAGGATCCACCTTGTGAACGCACACCGGAAGCCACCGTTACGCAAACATTGCATCTGATGAATGCTCCACAGCTGCATCAGAAAGTAATTGCGGAAGGCGGTCGAGCGGCGCTGTTGGCAGCTGGTGATAAGACTCCCGATCAAATCATTGATTACCTCTATCTGCTCGTCTACGGACGCCATCCGATCGCGGAGGAGTTGGAAGTTGGACGGAAAGTTTTCGCAGAGAAAGATGTCACTCGACGCCGTGCGACAGAAGATCTGATGTGGGCGCTCATCAATACCCCTGAATTCATGTTTAAGGATTGAGCGATGCCAACCCAGATTCTTGGAGCCCCACGCTCCTTAGCGTCCGCGACGAGCCAGCGATGGTTGCTCATCAGTGCCTTGCTGTGCGCGCTGAATGGTCGCGCGCTGCAGGCGGCACCTCCCAAACTCACCACGCTCTTTCCAGCGGGAGTGAGTCGTGGTCAAACGGTGAACGTGACAGCCACCGGTGAGTTCACCCAGTGGCCCAGCAAAATCTGGGTTGATCGACCGGGCATCACCGTGACGTGTGAGGCCGATAAAGGAAAATTGAAAGTTGTCGCCGCTCCTGACGCTCCAATCGGCGTTTACTGGTTACGGTTGTTTGACGATGAGGGAGCGACGGCACCCAAGCCGTTTATCGTCGGTAACTTGCCGGAAGTGGAAGAGGTAGAGCCGAATGAGACTGCGACGAAACCGCAGATTCTGAAGGATTCCGCGACGATCAATGGCAAGCTGGCGAAGGCGGGCGACGTGGACTCGTTCGCGATGTTCCTTAAAGCTGGTCAATTGTTGGTCGCATCATTGGATGGTCACGGGCGACTGGGTTCACCGATGGATTGCGTGCTCCAAGTTGCGCGGCTGAGCGGTCCACCAGAGGCTGGCGAGGCGGCCAAGTCAGTTGATCCGTCCGCACGAAAAATTGAAGCGCACGTGCTGGAACAAGTTGATGATGAAACGGGACTCGATCCCCGCATCGCGCTTACCGCACCGCGCGAGGGCTGGTATCTCGTGCGACTATTCGCGTTTCCATCGGAGCCCAATTCTTCGATCGCATATGCGAACGCGGAGACCTATGTTTATCGCCTGACGCTGACGACCGGACCGTTTGTGGAATACAGTTGGCCGCTGGCGTTGAGTCGCAGTCAGCCGGCGGAATTGCAGCTTGGCGGCTGGAACATTGCGGACGGTACGCTGAAACTTCCTGCTCCTCTACACCAATAGTAGTTAAGTTACCACCACTGACATTACCAGTAGCACTGACTTCGCCAACAGTAGTTAAGTTACCACCTGAAACATTTCCTGTTGCTGCTACTACGCCTGTAGCATTTAAATCTAGTACGTTAGCATTACCAGTTACAACTAGATTATTTGGTAAACTAAAGTCACCGTTGAAATCAAGTGTAGCAATAAATGCATTTGCTTCTAAGCTTGCGCCAGTATTATCAACAAATACAAATGCATTACTATTCCATTCTAATTGAGCACCACTTACATCGTCTTTGACTACGATACCGTTACCGTCGCCTGTGATGTGTTGTGGGCTAATAGTGATATTTGCTATAATACCATTGCCTGATACTGTTAGATCGGTTAACGTTCCTAA
>JBJSXJ010000137.1:0-3443 GCA_046086325.1 Planctomycetota bacterium
CGGAGCCGATAATCTCCCGCGGTGAACAGCGCTGAAACGTCGACAGCGATGGTCTTGGTCTTACCACCGGGGAACCCCATGAACGCCAGCGCCTCACGCCACTCCCCACGCTCGTCAGGCACGAGCACTCGTGGCGGACGCGGCGGCTGCTTAGGGGGGTTCTGTCCCAAGCCAATGTTGAGCGAAGTATCGGTGGGATAAATCCAGCCGGTAAGGTAGAGCATGATTTGACGAGGACTTGAGAGCTTACCTAAATCGAGTTCCAAGTGATGGAGTGGGGCGATCCCCTGTTGCAACGTACGTTCAAAGCACTGGGCGAAGTGGCCATCGCGAGCGCGCAGATTAGGCAGCTGATCGCGGCCCAAGCTATCGCGTGCGGCGACGGGTAGACGCCGGTTTCGGACCGTATGAATGCGTCGCGCGGCAAGGGCTGGTGGGCCCACTTTTTCGTTGGTATAGATCTCAATCTCCGCGGGATGATCGACCGCATACAGCTCGACCTGATCAAAATAGCCCGCCTCCCACAATTCTTCGGTGATCTGCAGTAGGTAGCGACCATTTTTGGGCTGCAGCAAATGGCCGTCGATCTTGAGGTACTCCCAGGGACGATCGGGCATGATCACACCCTCGGCCACTTGCAGTCCCAGGGGAGCGGCCCACAGCAAGTCCGTCACAAATTCAAATCGCTCTCCGTTCCAGGTGTAGAGATAAGGACAGGAACCAATCAGCCGCTGTTCTTCTTGCACGACTTGGTCGGGCTCTGGATCGAGCACCGATTGCGGCACGCCGTTGGTAAAGATCACGCGCAGCACTTCGGCAGACGGCTGAGCCCCGAGTCCAAAATGCAGTCGCGGGCGAGTCACCAGTTGGGCTTGATAGCCGGTTGATGAACGCAGTTCCGTGACGCTGCCGAGCGCGTAGTGATTGACGCGTCCGCTTTTCTCTTCATCCATTCCCTTGACCCAGACATCAAGCCAATGGTTTTTGTTGCCGCCGTCGTTACGCAGCAGTCGACACCCGGCACTCGTCGCGACCACCAGATCGAGATCGCCGTCCTGGTCCACGTCCCCCGCATCACAAGCTTGAATCGAACGCAGCCAGTCGCTGGGGATACCGGTAAGCACTTGGGAGGCAAGCTGAGTGGAGGTTGGTGAACCGTGCAGGAGCCGCAGTTCGTCGCCACCCCAAATCACAAAGTCCTGCTGACCATCATTGTCATAGTCCCAGTTCAGCAAATTGGTTCCCGAAGCTTCGCTCACCCCAAACTCGCGGTGCGGGAATTCAACTTTGCCGGGGCGCCGAGTGTCAGAAAGTAAGAGTTCGAATCCTTGCTGACTGGCGAGCGCCAAATCCCAGGATGCGTTGCCATCGAAATCGACCAGGCGGGGTGCTGTCGTGACGGAGGCCAAACGATTCTGAGCGGGCGCTGGAAACTCGCGCCAACGAAACTGTAAGTGGCGCAAATTCTCTAACCAGCCACTGGGCTCTCCGGCCGCACCAATGACCAGCAAATCACAATCGATATCGCGATCCCAGTCGACCGCCACGAGGGCCGCAGCCTGGATCCCCCGCGGATACTCGCCCCACTTCGTCACGTCATCAAAGAGCAAGTTACCGCGATTGATCCAGATCGTTACTCCGGTTTCTTTGTCGGCTCCGAGGATCAGATCGAGGTCGCCGTCGTGGTCGAGATCCCCGAGGGTGGCGGTTTGTATGGCGGACTTAGAGAAGTGCGTTTGCGTGGACTCTTCCTGTGCGACCGGCTCCCAGACTCGTTCACCATCATCGCGCAATTGATTCTTCAGCACGATCACTCCGCCGGGTCCCCAGCAGACCGCATCCAGATCCGCCTTAAAAAAATGTCGTTCCACCGACCGTTCGTCGCGATCCAAGTCCGCCAACACGAATTGCTGTAGATCTTGGGAAAGTGGCAATTTCATCGACTCTTGCCATTGGTCTCCGCGCCGCAGCCAAGTGCTCAATTCACCCGCTCGCAGGACAACCAGGTCCAGCTCGCCATCCAGATCGAGATCGGCCAGTTGCACCTGGCGAATATCCGTGACGCTGGCGGCCGGCGCGGCTTGATCATCGAGCACCAGACGAACGTCGATCGCTGCCGCAGAGGCGGCCGCGGCCTGAGCCTGAGCGAGGCGTTCGACGAGTGGCGGCGATTGAAATTCAAGCAAGATTTCTTCCAGCGGATTGGATTGACCGCGACGCAGATCACTTTGAGCAACATCCTCGGCGCGGAGAAATCCCAGTCGGCTGGCCAATAGCTGTGCCTTGCGCCACTGGGACTGCTTGAGTTCTTCTAGCACTTTTCCGAGAAAGTCGACGGCATCAATGCGTGTGCGGCGCTGGATGCCAGCGTTGAGAGGAGCGATTAAGCGTTGCAGCCGTTCGGCCACCTGCAGTGCACGTGGATCCTGTTGTTCGGCGAACATTTCCAAGGCGTCGAGTGCGACGAACAAGTTATCGGGCTCGAGTTCATAACAGCGGGCCAGCGCTGTTCGTGAAATTGCATCGAGCGTCTCATCGCCGCTCTGTTTGGTCGCCTGTCGTAATTCGAACGCGGGTACGAGCTGCTGCGGATCAAGCTGCATGGCGAGTTCCAATTGTTCAGCTGCCAGTTTCAACTCGGCGATCGGATCATGTCCTGGGCGATCTTTTCCTTTGACGAGGATGCGACCAGCGAGCCAGGGTGCAATGTAGGAACGTGGTTCACGTTGACGTAAGGCAGCCAGTGCCTGCTCGGCCGCGGCAAACGCCTCGTCGGACAGCTCACCGGATTCAATTGTGAGCACACAGCCAATCGCTCGATTGCGTGCCACCAGTGGCTCGGCGGGAAACTTCTTTTCGATCGCTTGCCATTGTTCCTCGGCGGCAGCCGTTTTTTTATTTTCCAGGAGCGCCAAGCCTCGCAGTTTATGGGCTTGGAGCTGCTGGAGGTCGGCGGCCGTGAGTTGTTCGCCGCGCCTCAGCAGCAGAGCAGCCGCTGCCGCGAGGGCCAGCAGGAGCAGGAGTGCGACGAACGGCAGCCAGCGACGACGAAGCGATGACACAGAGGTGTTGGCGTCCATGGGAAACTCTTAGAGGCCGAGACGTATGAGGAGTGGAGAAAAGTGTGACCAACTCGGAGCGAGAATACCAGTGCCGAACCCGGAACCTGTAGCTGGACTCGCAAGAGTTCAGCCGATGGGCGCTGCCTGGCGCAGGACTTCTGAAGTCTTGCGACTTCAGCTACGAAGGGATCGTTCAGCTACGACGGGATCGTTCAGCGCGGAACCGGCGGCGGGGCTGGAACT
Organism: Planctomycetota bacterium; assembly: GCA_046086325.1. Taxonomy (GTDB): domain Bacteria; phylum Planctomycetota; class Planctomycetia; order Pirellulales; family Pirellulaceae; genus JBJSXJ01. The sequence goes on from JBJSXJ010000137.1 coordinate 3,306, forward strand.
ATCTGGATATTGACCCTTGGCGCGATTCCGCTCGTGCGGGAAGATACCGCCTATGAATCAATCCACTTCGACCAGCGATACGCTCCCCCGTCCGGTCGTTCCGGCCGCGCCGGCTCTGGGCAGTGCAGAGCTGCTGGC
>JBJSXJ010000138.1:0-4620 GCA_046086325.1 Planctomycetota bacterium
TACATCAGTCGCAGATAATCGTCCGTGACCGTGATCTCGCGCGTCGCTCGATTGTTCTGATCAATCGTCTCGCCCGGCAACGGTTCCACCCGAGCCTCAAATTCAAAACGACCGGCCTCCTGCGGCGTAAAGGGGAAGGTGACATTCTCCACTTCCGCGTTGAGCATCACGGTGCGCTGGCCGACCACGATTTCTGCCGGCGAGTCAGAGCCGACTTCACCGCCCATGCGCCGAGCCACAACCGAGACATTCGCGGGCTGTCCCTGCAAGCCCGTCGAACGCAGCTTCACACCCAACGTCGTACGCTCCGCCCGCTTCATCGTGTTCCAGCGCGAACCGGTATCGAGTTCCACCGCCACATCGAGCGCCTCAACCGCCCCGATGCCGACGGTGTAGAGCGGCACATTCAGGCGCTGAGCAGCGTTGAGCGGTGAGGGGCCAGCGTTGTTGACAAAGTCGCTAAAGAGGACGACACCCGCAAGCTTACCCGTGCCATGCTGCTGCGCGGCCTCATCTAAAATTGAGCCGAGTGCAGTTACTTGGCCACGTGCCGACAGCTGTTCGGCCACATGGTCGGGATCAAAGGACCGTCCCCCCTCGGGATGCGTCGTCAACTTCCGCAGTTGACTCGTCGAATTACCATCGAAGACAAACGGCTGAATACGCACGCGTTGATCGGCCGCCAGTTGCTCTAGCAAATTCTTGTCATCGCGCCGCAGCAATCCTTGTACAAAATCCAAGCGTGAGCGCTGCGCGGCCGAGGCGTCACTTGGATCGCCAAGCGGCTGGAGGCCACAGGCCTGCTCGTAGGCCGCGCGTTCACGATCCGGTAATGGATCGGCAATCGCCATGCTTTCCGAGCCATCAAACACGACGAACACCGAGGGCGGCTGCACGTTGGTCACGGTCAACCGCAGCACGGGATCGGCCAGTGTCAAAACCAGCAGCCCCAACAGCAATCCCCGCGTGACTCCCAGCGCGATTCGCAAACCGCGAGTCCCCCGATTTTCGAATCTCAGGTAGAAGGTCAAGGCGAGCACGATCACTGCTACTAGCGCCAACACAACCCAAAACGTACCGAACTCATCCGCTGCCCACGGCGCAGCCAACGACGGCTCGACCTGGTCGATCGAAGCGACATTTTCCAAGCCAATCAGCCATCCAAGCCAGCGCGCCATGTGGGTCAATTTGTCCGGATTTAAAAGCAGGAAATCAATCGATAAAAATTACGTGGTGGCGGCCGTCGGCGGCGACGACCAGTGACTGCGAGCCAAGATAAACATTTCCAACAGCAGGGCCGCGAGAACCAAGAGTGCCAGATACCACCAGCTATCCTGACCTCGTAGCTGCGCTCCCGCTAAACTGATCGCCTCACCCGCATTCACCCAGCTCAGACGATCATCGGTCGTGATGCTATCGCGGCGATCTTCCGTCAGCGGCGTCAAATCGGATTCGTCAGCGGGGCCATTGATCGCCAGCACCGCCAGTGCCTGCCAGCGACCACCCGACAACGACTCATCCTCCTCGTTCGCCCTCTTCTCATTCCCCGTCTTCTCGGCGCCGGGCGTGTCGCCGGATTCATTCTTAAGCGTCGTCGCATCAGCCGCACCGGTTCCGCCGGTTGAGCTGTTCGGTGTTGTAAATAATCGATACGTACCACGCAGCAGCGCTGCCGGAATCGTGACGCCCCGCACATCGCGACCCACGAATCCCAAATCGAGCTCTTCGAGTGGCTCCGTCTGACCAGGCCGACGAAGTCGCACGGCTTGCGTTGGATCAGCACCGACCAGCGGCACGGTAAGCTGCTCGCGAGGTTCAAACACCCGCTGCGCCAGCGTCGTTTCAATCATGCCACGTAGCAGTCGATCAAACACAAACATCGTGTTCGTCTTCGGCAAGGTACTCCATTCCGACAAGAGACCGGTCGAGCAGAACACCATCGTGCCCGCTCCCACCGACCGCTCCACTAAAAACGCGGGCGAGCGTTCCAAGGAGTAGCGGGCCAGGATCCGAGGCGCTCGTTTCAGCAGAGCGCTTTCCAGCTCCTGAGCCAGCTCGTCGGCTGACTTGGTGGTCTGAGCACCGCGCATCGCACCGCCACTCGATAATTCCTCGCCAGCTTCCGGCCGTCCCCACTGCAGCCAGCGCGGTGCATCGTCCGAATCCTCGTTGTCGGCTGCCGATCGGTTCGCGGCAGCGCTTTTATCGGTCGCCGTCTTGTTCGTGGCGGCTCCGCCCGCAGGAGTTTTTGCCGTAGCGGACGATTGACCAGCAGTAGATTGACCGGCGGTGCTGCGTCGAGCGGTCTGTAGCGCCGCGAGCTGCTCGCGATCCGCCTCACGCAGCGCTTGCAGCACATCATCGCTCGCATCGACCTCCACCGCTTTAAAGAAATACGGCTCGCCAAATAAATCTCGCATGTCATCTTCGGAGGCATCGGAGACGCGGAAGTAATCCAGCCCCGCCAGTCCCTCGAACGCAATCTGAAACGGCTGCAAGCGTGCCCCGGCTTCGTCCGGCGTGGCACCGAGCGGAGCGGCTTTGAGCGGCAGTGGCAGGATGCCCCGACCGTCGCGCCAAGCCGCCTGACTCCAAGCATCCGCATCAAATTCGCCACCCGCCGCAATCAGCAGTTGTCCACCTTGCTGCACAAACTCTCGCAATAAATCGACCGACTCACCCGGCTGATTCACGCCCGCGATCACGACCAAGCGAGTGTCCGATAACAGATCACGATTTAAGTCGCCGAGTTTCACGTGTCGCACTTTGATCAGCGGAGGCGCGGCGTTATCACGTTGAGTCCGTGGGGCGAGCAGCGTACGCAGATGGCGAGTTTCGCCCAGCTTCCGACGCACGGGATCTTCTTCGTCTGGACCATACTGATCCACGAACACCACCGGCAATGCGGCGACGACTGGCACCAGCAGATGACGTTCGTCGTCGGCCGCGAGATTATCGGGCGAGAGCGTAGCTTTGATCGGCACGAACACTTCTCGACCAGCTTGCGGAGCAACATTGTCGAAGACGTGCTGAAAGGAAATCTGGCGCGCGCCTTCGGCCGGCTCCAGAGTCACCGTCTGAGAGGCAATCGGTCGCTCATCAATCCACAAGGTGACCTGCACATCGCGACGTGGTTGACTGCCCCGATGCTGCACCTCGACCACCATCGTCGTCGGCGTTTCCGTATCCGCTAGTCCATCGGGCACTCGCAAATCACTGATCCAGGAATTGTCCCACGCGTCCGCTTTCACTTGCACAACTTGCAGAGCGGGTAGATCGGCGAGTGAATCGGGTTGCCAGTCGAGCCAATTGCCGCGCTGCTGGTCGCTGATGAGCACCAGTCGCTTCGACAGCTCCGGCAACAACTCGCAGGCCCGCTTGGCGGTATTCACCGCTTGACGCGTCGAGGTCGCGCGATCGACCACTTCGATACGATCCAGGGCATCAAGCGCCGAGGCGGCCGTTTCATACGGATCAACGCTCGTGTTGCTTGCCGAACCGCACAGTGGCACGAGTGTAATCTTGCTGCCGCGAGGCAGTTTATCAATGAACTCTCGAGCGCGGGCCTTGGCTTCATCCAGCAGCGTTCCCGCCAAGGTCTGATACCCCATGCTCAAACTATTGTCGACAAGCAGCACCGCATGCAGCGGCTGCGTACCGTCAAACTTTTGCGAATTGGCAGCGAGGTAAGGACGTGCCAGAGCGAGACCGAAAAGCAGGACCGCCAACGTTCGCAGCGCCAGCAGCAGCAGATCGCGAATCTGCAGAATGCGACGATTCCGCTGGATCGCTTCACGCAAAAAATCCATCGCCGCCCACTGCACCACTCGAAAACGACGGCGGTTGAGCAAGTGAATGATCACCGGCCCCGCGGCGGCAACGAGTCCGGCGAGTGCAAAGTGCCAGGATGAGAGGGACGGCCAGAAATTCATAAGCCTTATTTCAACTGCTGCTGCTTGAGCGTTTCGATGCGACCATCTTGCAAAATAGGCAGATACCGATTGGGCATCGCCAGAATGAAACAGGAGACCGCCGTCGCGTACAGCTGGCCCGGTTTGCCACCCACTCGACCACCACCGCCCGTCCCGCGATCTTGCCACATCCCATGAGCCGCCGTGTTCGCTCCGTTCACCACTTGCGAAGCGGTGAGGAAATCACGGAGCGTGGGATAGTGATCCTGCCAATGTTTTCCATTCACTTGATACAGAGCTTGTCCGACATAGTAGAGCGTATAGGCATCGAACGGCATTGTGCCATCGCGCTGCTGAGGTTTCTTCAGAGGGCGAATCGCTTCGCCAATGACCGTCATATTCTTCTCGATCCGCCAATCGTCATACTGACCAAATTCTTGCAGACAAACCACACCACAGGCCGCCATCGCGATCGTGCCATTGCCGCCACCCTTGTTGTAGGTGAACTGCCCCGGCACACGCTGCTGCTCCGACTCGGGAGCACTACGGCGCCCATCGCGCGGCGTGTAATGCTCGCGCACACTGCGAATCGCCGAGTCGATGACTTCGGGCGGCACTTCCAGTCCACTATCCATCGCACTGCGCAGCGCCTTGGCTTGCATCACTGCCAAACTCAAGTCGTGACCGGCAGCCTGTCGAGCGGCGCGGT
>JBJSXJ010000139.1:0-4009 GCA_046086325.1 Planctomycetota bacterium
CCAAACTGTACGCCGGGCGATTGCGTGCGACGACGGCGGCCGTCTTGTCGGCTACTTGGCGACGGACCTGCTCGAGATTCAGTTTCTCGTGTGCGACGAGTGATAAGTCGGTGGTCGCCCAGTTGGTCGTTCGGATCGGACTTTTCGCCAGTGATTTCCACGAGGCGATGAGCGCGTCGTAGAGGCGATCGGTGAGTTGCTTTCGCGCTTCCGGTGTGCCGTCGTTGTACTTTCCCGGTGCGACATTCCCAGCACAGCCGGTGAAGTAGATCTGCGTCACAGCGGGCTGGTCGGTTTGAAATCGCTTGCGCGCCAGCCCCACAAAATCACTCGTCACGCGGCCATCCCCATAAAAACTCATCGGATGCGAGGCGTAATAATGACAGGCTACGATCGGCTGATCGTCCTCGTAGAACGCCACCGTCTTCAGCCACGGATCGATCAATCCCTCGGGCAAGTCGCGTAACACGGGATCCTTGGTAGCGCTGCCGCGCCAATGCTCAATCTTCCCCGCAGCATTTAAAAAACGCCGATTGGAGGCGATTTGGAGCACCTGGGCCTGACCGTTGGCGACGTGCGTACAGCGACGGGGCCGAGTGAGTGCCTGCCGGACCGCTTCGCCACCCTGCTCCAAGCAACGCTGAAAAAACGCCATGTCGATGACCGCCGGCAGATCGCCTTGCGCATCAAGCAGCCGCTGCGTGTCGGGGCATGCCATCGGCGCATTGTGCTGATGCACACATTGCACCGCCACTCGATCGGGCGTCGTACCGGCGGCTTTGGCGAGTGCCTGCCGCCAAGCGAGGTGACCGGAGTTGAGGATGCCGGTCCAGTCGACGGCACAGATCACGATCGGCTGCCCCGCTCCCAGCAGCACAAATCCGATCGCTTCCAGCGCATCGTCGATTTGCTTCACAGGCGTGATCCAGCCGCCACAGCAGGAATGCCCCAGCGGCGGCGTGACATCAAAGCGAAACGGAGCGATCGATAGCTGGCCCTCGGCCGCCTGTGCCAGCGGATTCATCCACGCTGCGGTCCAGGGCTGAGCGAGCAGGGCCGCCATGCCCGCCGACAGACCCTGTACCACGTGGCGTCGGTTTGGGCCGAGCGGCTGACGTGGAGGTTCGATTCCATTTCGAGCTGGTTGTGGCATACCATCTTTCTCCCGCCAGTTGCCCGTTCGCGTGTTCGTCTGTTAGGGATTCGCCTCGGCGTCCGCAGCGGTCGACAATCGCGTCGCTGCTCGTTTCGCGGGTGGGCCTAGCACCGCTGCAATCTCCGACTCGTTCAATTCCTCGGAGCGGATCAGGTCGCGCGTAAGCTGTTCCAGTTGCGGTCGGTACTTGATGAGGAGTTCTTTGGCGGCGACATCGGCTTCGCTGAGCAGGCGCGTTACTTCGTCGTCGATGAGCTGCATGGTGCGCTCACTGAATTGCCGCTGCCGCTGAATCTCTCGGCCCAGAAACGGATCTTCATCCGACATCTTGTAACTCACCGGACCCAGCTTGGCGCTCATCCCCCAGTGCGTGACCATGCGGCGAGCTAAACTCGTGGCACGCTCTAAATCATTTTCTGCACCGATCGTTGTTTCACCATAGATCAGTTGCTCGGCCGCACGTCCACCAAGGCCGAGCACGAGCTGATCGCGCAGTTCCGATTCGGACATGTTCAGACGATCTTCGGCGGGCAAAATCTGCGTCGCCCCGAGCGATCTGCCGCGCGGAATGATCGTCACCTTGTGGACTCGATTCGCACCCGCCAAGTACCATGCCGCCAGCGTGTGGCCAACTTCGTGATAAGCGGTCTTCTCCTTCTCATCGTCCTGCAGCACCTCTTCCCGCTTGGCACCCATGAGTACCTTGTCGCGCGCGTGATCGAAGTCGCACATTTCCACTTGCGTTTTATTATTGCGAGCAGCCCAGAGGGCCGCTTCGTTGACAATGTTCCGAATGTCGGCGCCGGTGAGGCCGATGGTGGAAGCGGCGAGCGTTTCGATATTCACATCAGCAGCGAGCGGCACGTCGCGGACGTGAACTTTGAAAATCTCTTGTCGACCCTTTTGCGTGGGGCGACCGACCGTGATGTGGCGATCAAAGCGACCGGGGCGCAGCAGCGCCGGGTCAAGTACATCCGGGCGATTCGTGGCCGCCATCACGATCACGGCCTCGGTGGCGCTGAAGCCATCCATTTCACCGAGAATCTGATTTAACGTTTGTTCTCGTTCATCGTGGCCACCACCGAGCCCCGCGCCACGCTGCCGTCCCACAGCATCAATCTCGTCAATGAAAATGATACAGGGACTGCTCTCCTTGGCCGTTTTAAATAGATCGCGCACGCGGCTCGCGCCCACGCCGACAAACATCTGAATAAACTCGCTGCCGTTCATCGAGAAGAAAGGAACGCCCGCTTCACCCGCGACGGCTCGAGCTAATAACGTCTTACCGGTTCCGGGAGGGCCGTTGAGCAGCACGCCCTTGGGAATACGTCCACCGAGCTTCTGAAACTTGGACGGATTCTTGAGAAACTCGATGATCTCGATGAGGTCAGCTTTGACACCCTCCAGCCCGGCCACATCTTTGAAGGTGATCGGCTGCTTGGCGCCCTCATAGCGCTTGGCGGGGCTCTTGGCAAACCCCGTTAAAAAACCGCCACCCATGAGCTGATCGCGCGTGCGACGAAACTGCATCCAAAAAAATGCAAACATGATCATGGAACCGACGATCACCAGCAGCCAAAGCAGCTCGAGCGTGCTTCCGGTGTTCGTCGCGTAGGTAAATGCCACTTCGTGTTGCCGCAGCAACTGCACGAGGTCTTCGCGGGAAGAGTCGTTGCGTGGCAGATTGACGTGAAAATCAGAGTTGTATTTGCGGCGAACTTGCTTGTTCGTGGGATCCCAGTGAACGATCTTCTTACCCTGCTCATCAAACTCGTCGGCCATTTCCGGTGGCTCACGAAATCGGCCGGTGAGCTGACTTTCGCCGAGTTCCAATCGCAGTAAATTCTCGGCTTGAGGCTCTTGCTTCACCAGCCGTTCGAAGACGTGATAGGGAATCTCCGAGGCGGTCGGACGGGCGGAGGCCACATAAATCAGCGCCAGGAGCGCCAGCATGAGCAGAAGAGCCATGATGTTGATGCCCGGCGGCCGAAGCGTCCGCGCTGGGCCGCCGGGTGGCGGGGAGCCAGTGGGCGGTGTGGGCGGATTACTCTCGGGCGAATCATTGGCCATGAAATCGGCTCCTCACTGGTCTCACTACGATCGTTGCCGGACTACCCGAGATTGTAACTCACCGGCCCCGACGCGGGGAGCGGCAGCAGGCACGCCGCCGCATGGATTACCTATTTGCAACTGACCGCTGGGATCGACGGCGTAACGTCGAGGAACTCGAGCAGCAGTCGCCGCGGGACACCAATCGGAATCGCATCGACGATCCCGAGGAACTCGGTGGCGAGCGGATTATTGAAGCCAGCCTTGGGCGCAACGAGAGTCAATGTGCGGGCGGCACGAAAGGTAATCGGACCGGGCTGGCCCGTGTCGGCATTCAAGCCGGTCGGTAGGTCGATCGCGATGCGCACGGCGGGTGAATGGTTTAAGTGGGTGAGTACCGTTGGCAAGGGTGGACGCAGTTCGCCCTGGCTGCCGGTGCCTAAGATCGCATCGATAATCATGGAGCAGTCGGAGGTAGCTGCGTGCCAGAAATGAGTACTGGCCGCTTGCTCACTCGTCACGACTTGTGCATCCAGTCCCGCTGCCGTTACCGCTCGCCACTGCACGGCGGCAGCGGGTGATAAGCGCGTCGGGGCGCCCACTAGGACTATTCGAACAAGATGTCCTGCATTGTCTAGATGCCGGGCGATCACCAGCCCATCACCGCCATTATTGCCGCTGCCACAGACGATCAGGATGCGGCCCCGAAGCCCGAGCTGCTGCAGTCGCTGGGCACACCCGGCGCCGGCGTTTTCCATGAGTACCAGTCCCGGTAAACCATATTCCCGCTCGGCTCGGGCATCG
>JBJSXJ010000140.1:0-10602 GCA_046086325.1 Planctomycetota bacterium
CAGGAAAGAAGAAATTTGTTTGGCCAAAGCGTCGCTCGCACGTTTTTCTAGCGGATGAAATGGCACCGAACGCAGCGCGGGTACTTTATTAATCAGTTCCGCGTGTAGTTCGCGATTGGTACCAATGACCGCCTGGAGTGATGGAGCGTAATGGGCTAGGGCCTGCAGGCAAAGCTCGTCCTGCGGTAAGTCTCCCAAGACCAATATCAGCGGGGTTCCTGGTGTAAGCGTAATCGCGTTGGTCGGTGCATTAGCAGAGAGTTACGGTGAGTTGTTGATGGATGAAGCCACGCGTGATTGTGTGTCGAGCGGTGAGCCGACGAGAAACACCATTGCTGGACGCTGGAGCTTACCTGGAAGCGGCGACTTACCTGAGCGCTGGGACTTGCCTGAGCGCTGGGACGTGCCAGGCTCTTCGTCCGCCGCAGGATCTGTTGATGGAGGCAGTGAGAAAGACGAGGCGGTAGAGGTGGCGGATGATGATGATGATGATGATGGTAGCGCGGTCAAGATACGAGACTGCACGGTGGGATGGCCGGCGAACGGAGGGAAGAGTTGCGTCGCGAGCTGCAGGTCGGCAGAGTTGACGGAGGGTGGAATGATCCACCAGATCTGGCGGCCCAAAAACTGGCTTCGCATTTGATCCAGAAAGCTTCTCCAAGCAGGTTGTGCTGCGATCGGTTTACGGGCCTCGTGATCCAGTTGTACCAGCCGTCGCAGATCGGGTGCTGGCGTGGGTTGCCAGGGATCGTCGGCGCGGGGCATCGGTTCCTGAAAAAGTTGCTCACCCAGCCCATGTCGGAGGGCGATGCGCCGATTACCGCTGTCGTAAAGCGCGAGCAGCTCGGCGCGTTCGGCGGGAGATAGCCAAGCCGAGATACCCGTCGCGGCGGCGGCTTGGTCACGAAAGGCGGCGGCGAGAACCTGAGATCGCCCGATCACTTTCTCTCCCCGAGCGGCACGCTGATTCAAGTACCGCATATACTCCACGTGGTCGCGACTGGGAGTGATGTTTTGTGCCTCCAGATTGTCCGGGAACGGCTGCGGGTCAGGAGGTGGTCCCAGGCCCAAGATCCGCTCAAAGAAATCCGGGACGATTCCTGCTGGCAGTACCTTCCGTTCGTAAGGGGCAACCGTAACACGCTCCACGCCAAAAGCGCTTTCCCATGAAGCTAGCAGTGCATCGTATTCGAGTCGGTCGGCGAACAGACGCTGAAACTCAGCGAACGTCTGATGATTCCGACCGCTGCCTTTAATGAATTGAGCGTAGTGGGCAGCCAGTAGGTGATCCTGTCGCCGCAGATAACAGACAACCTGAACGTCGGTCGAAAGATTGCTCAGCGCGCGGGCCAGCAGTAGTGCTCCCGCCAAGACGAGTTCCCGCGAAAACACGGGCTCGTGGGCAGTATGCATGTCGCACAGATCCTCGGATGAGAGGATCACGGTGCTATCTGGCTGCTGGCAAAGGTTGAGAAGTCGCTGCAGCGCGGCTTCTATCTTTCGCACCATGCGTGGAGTGATGATCAGCTCGGCAGTTTTCGGATCGTGCGGAGCCGAGCCTGGAGGCTGTCGTGCGGAGATGGACGCGGGAGGCGAGTCTGTTGTCGAGGCACTGGTTTTTACTACGGCCCGTAACGTTTGAAAACAATCCAGATGGTTCATCTCGTACGGCAGGAGAGGCCGGATTTTAGAGGGTACGGGATATTCGAAACCGTTCCTGGCGAGAAACTCGCGATTGCCGTAGAGAGCGGTCTGCAGCGCCTTGGAGCCAGTTTTGTGCTGGCCGATATGCAGGATGATGCGCCGAGATCGCCGCAGTCTAGAGTGACTCATGGTAAGGCAACGTGTCGTCCTGAGGGAGGAAGGGAAGTTACGGTTGGCGTGCCCAGCCGATGATGCGGGGCGGCGTCATGATCCAACGACATTGAGGTGACAAGAAGTGTTGCAGCAATACTTCCCGCATCGCTTGCTCCGTAAACCGGTAATAGTCGCCAGGGAAAAAGTGTTCACCGAGCGTTATGGTACCGGCGCGCAGAGCGTCATTTCGGGTGAGCGTGGCGAGCAAGGCCAGGCCACGTCCGAGGAGCGAATGGGGTGGGGCCAGCGTGCGAGGACCCATTCCGCGATAACCGGGTACGCCGATCACCACTAATCCTCCCGGCATCGTCACTCGGCGAATCTCGGCCACGGTTTTCCAAAAGAATGGATCGTGTTCCAGCGTGGAGTTACACAGGACGCAGCCGAAGTAACGATCGGCAAACATCTCCATGCAATTGGCATTGCCGGTCACCATCTGGATCATTTCCGAGGATGGATAGGGTTCGATATTGATCCCAATCTTCTCACGGATGCCATCGAGTGACGGCAGATTCAGCAGCGAATCAGGGCCGGGAACGGAGCCGATCTCGAGCACCGGACCGCGGACCGCCTCACCACCGATGATTTCAGCAAAGGTATTCCAAACTTCGGGGCTCATGGCAGACGATTCCGGAGCGCAAGCAGTTGCGGTTTGATCTTCCTTAGCCAGCGCCGGAGCGTGTGCCAACTTAGCTGCTTCACCGCTCGACACCAAGCGTAAATGAAATGGGGTTGAAAACAGATACGTGGATTCACTCGGAGCATGATCCGAATCATTTCCCATGCATGGGAAATATTTTGCGACGATTTTCCGATCGTCGTGCCGAACAGGTAGGCGAGTGTTCGGGCTTCATAGCGAGTGAGATAACGTTCGATACGATGCATGTCGATTACACCGGCCGCTGCGCCCTCGAGCGCAATTTGGCGGAAGATACAGACGTTTTCCTCAATGCGATCGAGCGGCAGGTTGAAGCTGGCGTTGCTGCCGTGTTGTACCCAACAACCAGCGATCGTTTTCAGCACGACGACATTGCCGGTCAGGGCCAAACGTAGCAGGGAATCAAGGTCAGAAGAGCTGATATTGTTCGTGTAGAAGCCCTGACGCAGCGCGGCCGAGCGGGAATAGAGCGTGCCCAGGTGAGTGAAAAAACCGGTCGCATAGACGAATTGCAAGTAAGCGGCGCCGGGCATCACAGACGACTGCGCCGAGATCGCGGGTAAGAGATCGACAGGGCCAAAGACGCGGCGCGAGTCACCCGGTTGAGTTCGCCATACCACTCGATGACCCGCTTGGACAAATAGCGGTTGGTGGGATGAGTGTTCGGTGAGTGCAGCAAGTGCTTGGGTGATGAATGTTGGATCGACCAAATGGTCGTCGCCGTCGAGCATCAGTACCCATGTGCCTGTCGCCTCGCGCTCTAACCCAAGTCGGTAATTCGCGACTCGGCCCTGGTTGGTAGCATGGCGGCGGATCCGCAGTCGCGGATCGTGGCTCCAGCGTCGTGCAGCTACGTCGGTTGCGTCCGTGGATGCATCATCACAAACAACCACCTCCAGCGCCGGATAATCCTGCATGAGCGCGCTTTGGATCGCGCTGCCGATGGATCGTTCATGGTTGTAGGTTGGAATCAGGATAGTGACGACGGCGGGCGGCCGCGAACGAGGATCGCCGCTGAGTAACTCCAGCAGTCGCTCCGACTCATGGCGAACGGAACATGATTGGGGTGTTGATTTTCGGCTGGTAATGTTCTGACGTAGCCGAGCTCGCTCCGCGGGATTTTGCAGAAGTCGCTTAAGTGCGGCGCTGATCTCGGGAAAATGATGCGAGACCACGATGCCCGTGACACCTTGATCGATTAGTTCGCGGGCGCCGCTGACATCGGTGCATAGAACAGGTGTGCCGGCGGCGAGTGCTTCACGGATCACCGTCGGACAGCCCTCGGCGCTGGACAAGAGCACGAACAGGTCGGCATGCCGCATCCATGGACTGACATCGGGTTGAAAACCTTCCAGGTGGAAGCGATCCGACATGCGGCGACGAGCGATCTCGCGTTCCAGATTCTGCCGCTCCTGTCCCTCTCCGACGACATGCCAGTGAAAGTCGAGGCCGACGTCGCGCAAGGAGCGGTGTACCTGCAAGCAAGTGTTCACACACTTTTCTGCGGAAAGTCGAGCGACCGTCACCACGTGTGGCAGATGGGCGTCGCCCGCCATCGTTACACCCGTGATTGCGAAGGGCGAAGGAGGCTCGACCGTCGCCACGGCATCAATGGGAGGCGGAAGGATCGTGGCTGGCAGGTCGTGCAGCAGCGGATATTCGGTGCCGAGTTTATCCAGGAGCGCTTGTGATACGGAGACGATGTGATCGGCGGACAGCATCGCACCTCGGATGGCAGCGCGATGTTCGCTCGAACGGGGTGCATGGAGCGGTCCTTCATCGAGCAGGATGAGGACCTTGCGTCGAGAGCGGCTCATACTAAAGGCGGCGCAGGCGGCGAGGTCAGGGAACAGCGAAGTGCCCAGCACCGCGGCGTACTCGCGTTCTAAAAAAGGATGCCCCGTGCTGGCTAGTGCCTCACGTGTCGCCCACAGCCCCTGCTCGACGACCTCGGTTCTTAAATCAAGTTGCTCGAGCGCCACCGTGGGTGGTAACGCGGCGGCCATCGTCGGACAGACGGCGCCGCTTACCAGGAAGTCGATCGTTTGGCTGGCCGCGATGTGGCGCAGATGGCGGAGAGCCAAGTAAGCGGCTCCCCCAACCGTGAATTCGCGTGCCATGAAGAGAATGAAATTGCTCATCTGGTGAGCTCACCGGTGATTACCGCTTGGGCCGTGGCACTTTTTGCCGGCCACTCTGGCGGCCTCCTCGACCGCCTCCTCCGCGACCGCCGCGGCGCGGGGTCTTCACGTCGACTTCGTCCACGGGGCGACCCATGGCCTCGCGCATCTTCGTGATGCGGTCGCGCAGCGCCGCCGCGCGCTCGAATTCCAACTTCTCTGCCGCTTCCAGCATTTCACCTTCGAGTTCCGTCAGGAATTCTTCAGTGATGTACTGCGTATCGGACGAACGACCGACGGCGGCATTGGCTTGCTGGTGAGCGGCCACTTCGGCTTCAATCCCGGCTCGAATATTCTTGCGTACCGTTTCTGGAGTGATTCCATGCAGCCGGTTGTATTCCTCCTGCACCGCTCGCCGCCGCCGAGTTTCCTCGATGGCACGCTGCATCGAATCCGTGACCTTATCACCATACAGAATGACTTTAGCGTTGACGTTGCGCGCCGAGCGGCCGATGGTTTGGATGAGCGACGTCTCGCTGCGGAGAAAGCCTTCCTTATCCGCATCGAGGATCGCGACGAGCGATACCTCGGGCAGATCCAAGCCTTCGCGCAGCAGATTGACGCCGACGAGCACGTCAAATTTTCCGGTCCGCAGGTCACGCAGTAACTCCACTCGTTCGAACGCATCCAGTTCACTGTGCAGCCATTGGCAGGCAATCCCTTTCTTGCTGAGGTAATCCGCCAGATCCTCTGCCATGCGTTTGGTGAGGGTCGTCACCAGGACTCGCTCACCCACCGCCGTCCGTTCATGAATCTGTTCCACCAAATGTGCCACTTGCCCCTGAGCCGGTGACACTTCGATGATCGGGTCGAGCAGTCCCGTGGGACGAATGATCTGCTCGACCACCTCGCCGCCCGTTTTCTCCAGTTCATAGTCACCGGGCGTGGCAGAGACATACACCGCTTGCGGTACTTTTTGCTCCCATTCCTCGAAGGTCATGGGGCGATTGTCGAGTGCGCTGGGGAGCCGAAACCCATGTTCGACCAACGTGACTTTACGATTTCGGTCACCAAAATACATGGCTCGAATTTGCGAGACCGATACGTGCGATTCGTCCACGAACAACAGAAAGTCACTCGGGAAAAAATCATAGAGTGTGTAGGGTGCCGAACCGGGGGGACGGCCCGACAGTGGGCGACTGTAATTCTCAACACCCGGGCAATATCCGACTTCGGTGAGCATTTCCAGGTCGAAGCGCGTGCGCGCGTTCAGACGCTGAGCTTCGAGGAGCTTGCCTTGCTCACGCAGCACGATGAGTCGCTCATCTAGTTCGGCTTTGATTTCTGCGACGGCGCGCTCGATACGTGCTTCGGGAAGCACGAAATGTTTGGCGGGATAAATGAAGAGTTCTTGTTGACGGCTGAGGATGTCACCGGTGAGTGGGTTGATGTAGGCGAGCTGATCGACTTCGTCGCCCCAAAGTTCGATGCGATAAGCGAACTCTTCATACGATGGCCAGATTTCCACACAGTCACCGCGAACGCGGAATTTGCCGCGCTCAAAGTTGGCGTCGTTGCGGTCGTATTGAATATCAATCAATCGCCGCAGCAGGTCGTCGCGGTCGAGTGTGCCACCGCGAATAACCGGTACCATCATTTCCTTGTAGTCGTCGGGAGATCCCAAGCCGTAGATGCTGGAAACGCTGGCGACAATCACCACATCACGACGACTCACCAGCGCACTCGTGGCGGCCAGTCGTAAACGATCAATTTGATCATTGATGGAGGCATCTTTTTCAATGTAGATGTCGCGCTGAGGAATATAAGCTTCGGGTTGATAGTAGTCGTAGTAACTCACAAAATAATGGACTGCATTATGCGGAAAGAACTCCTTGAATTCCGCGTACAACTGAGCAGCCAGAGTTTTGTTATGCGAGATGACGAGGGCCGGGCGACCCAGTCGCTGAATCACGTTCGCCATCGTGAATGTTTTGCCCGAACCCGTCACGCCCAGTAACACTTGGTGACGTTTTCCTTCCAGCAAACCATGAGTCAGGGCTTCAATCGCATGCGGCTGATCGCCAGCCGGTTGAAAAGCACTACAGAGCTGATATTCGACGCCTGCGTTTCGTTGAATTAAGTCCGACACCGTTAGCCCCTCGTGTCTATGCATGAGCCCAAGCTTGAGCTCGTTTTTTTACTGGCTGTTGATCACTCTGTTTTGTCCACCGGGCGGGCGACGGGACTGGTTTCGAAGGAGAGGTGTGTGGCGAGTCGTTGGACGGTGCGTGAGCCGATCCCCGGCACCTGCTCCAAATCCGCCACGGCCCGAAACGGCCCTTGTCGCTCGCGCCAGTCGACAATGCGTCGTGCCATTGTTTCGCCGATGCCGGGCAACAGCATTAACTCCGCCCAGTCCGCGTGATTAACACTGACCACGAATTCGGGCAGCGAGTGATCGGTGCTGGCGACATCGTATTCCAGATAACGCCCCGACAACGCACCGCGATAGTACCAATGACCGCCCAGCAGAAGCAGGCCTGCCGAGGTCAACAAGGCGATACTCACCTGATCCACTCGCCGCATCCAGCGATCTCGTTTCCCGGCCAGATCCATAACCGAGTTCACTCTCTATGCCCCGAAAGTCCGCGTCGCGCCCCGCGCTCAGAAAAACCCTGCTGCCATCCGTGGAAGGCGTCCGGATTATACCGGTCGCTACCCATCGCGACAGGAACCCCAAGACGATAAATTCGTATTTTCAGATGATTTTACGGTGCGGGTGGCGAGTCGATGAACCTTTCGGGCGGTGTGAGCCAATTACATGATGCCAGACTTTGATCAGTGGACCTGGAATGAATCGGTGGCCGATGATTGTCGGCAAATCATACGACTGGCTGTGCGCGAGGATATCGATCGACTCTACGACTGGACGACGACTCTGCTGGTGCCCGCGACGACGCGCGGCGCGGCACAATTTGTGGCTCGCCGCCCCGGAGTGGTGGCTGGCTTGCAGGCCGTGGCGCTGGCGGTCGACGAACTGCAGCTCGATGCACGCTTCGAACCACGGGTGGAGGATGGACAAGCGGTGACGGCGCAGCAGGTGATCGGTCGCATTCATGGATCGGCCCGTGACCTACTCACCAGCGAACGAATTCTGCTGAACTTGCTCGGCCGATTGTGTGGCATTGCCACGCTGACGCGGCACTATGTCGAGCGCATTCAGGGGACCGCGGCGCGGTTGTACGACACGCGCAAGACCACGCCGGGCTGGCGTCGTCTGGAAAAATATGCGGTGCACTGTGGTGGTGGCCACAATCATCGTACGGGCCTGTTCGATGCGGTGCTGATTAAGGACAACCATTTGGCGGTGGGACAATCAGCTGCCGCAAAATCAGCTGCCGGAGAACGGCGGTTTACTCCGGCCGAGGCGGTCCTGCAAGTTCGTAGATTGATTCAGGCTCACCAGCTCACGCGTCCCTCATACGCGATGCCGAACGCTACGCGTCCGCCGAGTCCCGCGCCGGCCCACTTCAGCGGCCCCGATTACGCTCGGCAGGCTGCTCAAGATCAACTTCTGCCGGTCGAAATTGAAGTCGACACGTGGGAGCAGTTCCAGCAGGTCTTGCCCCAATGCCCCGACATCATCCTGCTCGACAACATGTCGCCCGACATGCTTCGCCGTGCCTGCGAACTACGAGATCGGCAAAGTGGCGAGCAGCCGGAGTGGCCACGAGTGGAACTCGAGGCCTCCGGCGGCATCACGCTCGACACCATTCGCTCCGTTGCCGACAGTGGAGTGGATCGCATTAGCTGCGGCGCTTTAACTCACTCCGCCGTCAACTTCGACGTCGGACTCGATTGGGATTGATGAAGCGTAGCCTTATTTCTTCAGGACCACGAATCGCGATCCTCCCTCGCGGAGCACTCGCATGCGAACCCCGCTCGACAGGTTTTGACCTTGCACAGCTTCGCGATAGTCGTTCATGCTGGTAACGTCTTTGCCTCCCACGTTGACGATGACGTCACCGGGGCGGAAGCCGCCTCGCGCCGCCGCACTGCCCGGCTGCACTTCGGCCACCAGCACGCCGCGCTGCTGAGCGGGTAAATTCAGTTGGCCTGCAATGTCGTCGGTAAGGTTTTGCAGCGCTAGGCCGAGGTCATCAGCAGCGGCGGGGGGCCCTGAGCCTCGTGGGTTATTCGGCTCCGATTCCGCAGTCTCGAGCTGGCCGACTTCGACCACCAGCTTTTGTTTGGAACCATCCCGGACGTATTCAACTTGCGCTTTCGTGCCGGGCGGTGTCGCAGCGACAGCATTCCGAAACTGACTCGAAGATTTCACCGGCTTGCCCTGATACGAGACGACGATATCACCCGATTTGAGCCCCGCTTTGGCGGC
The DNA here is from genome assembly GCA_046086325.1 of Planctomycetota bacterium. Classification (GTDB taxonomy): domain Bacteria; phylum Planctomycetota; class Planctomycetia; order Pirellulales; family Pirellulaceae; genus JBJSXJ01. The sequence goes on from JBJSXJ010000140.1 coordinate 9,032, forward strand.
TGGACTTCCCGGCACGACATCGCCGACGAGCGCACCATCGCGGGTGGGGAAGTTAAAGGACTGAGCGAGGTCGTCGGTCAGGTCCTGGATGGCGGCGCCGATACGACCTCGGACAACTTTGCCTCCTTGCAGGATCTGCTCCGAAACCATTCTCACCATGTTGGCCGGGACGGCAAAACCGATTCCCATGTTCCCTCCGGTTCGCGAGGCAATGGCCGTGTTAATACCAATCACTTCGCCCTGGAGGTTGACGAGCGGTCCACCACTGTTGCCCGGATTGATGGCCGCGTCGGTCTGCAGAAAGTCCTCGTAGCCGCCATTCGTCACACCGACCAGTCGTCCCTTCGCACTGATGATGCCTGCGGTGACGGTCTGGTCAAACCCCATCGGACTGCCGATCGCTAATACCCAGTGCCCCACCTCGACTTGATCCGAGTTGCCGAGTGTGGCGGGAGTTAATCCGTCGGCTTTCACTTTCAGCACCGCCAGGTCCGTGGCTTTGTCGGTGCCGACAATTTCGGCCTTTAATTCACGCCCGTCGGCCAGCGATACTTTCAGCTCGTCGGCATCCTGAACAACGTGATTGTTGGTGACGATGTAACCGTCTGGGCTAACGATCACGCCGCTGCCCAAACCTTCCTGCGGAGTGCCACTGTCGGGCATCTGGGGAATCTCCAGGAATCGCTCGAACGGATCATTGCCGCCAAAGAAGCGGCGCAGCTCGTCCGGCATCTGCTGATTTCCACCCAAGCGGCGCTGGCGCAGGTTGAGCGGTTTGGGTTTCTTGATGGATTGAACGCTGACGACGGAAGGTCGTAGAACTCGAGCGGTCGCTTGAAAGGCGTCCGACATCTCCTTGGCGTGAACCGACAATTCGGGGGCCACGGGCGGAGCGGTGGGACGATCAGCCGCCCACGAGCGACGTTCGGCGTGATGAGTCCACCAAGTGGCTCCGGCAGCGCCCAGGGCCGCCGCCAGGCCAACCACACAGAAATAACGCCAATCGAGCGAGTGCGAACGAGAGTACTGTTGGTTCATCGTTTCAGCCTCCTGAAAAGATTTGCCGAGCGGTATTCGCCGTACGAATGCCGCTCCTAAAGTAAAAATTGTTGCACCTTTACCAGTGGGACTGGCGGTGACCGTCGTCGACACCAATGCGACGAGTGGGAGCGGGCCGCTAGACCCTAATTCCCTGACTGAGACCGCAGGGTGTCCCGATGTTTCACAGCTTTCTACCCCCGGGCGACGGCAGCGAAACGTTTCCGCTTCCTACGCAGCGTCTGGCCGTATGGTTTGAGCGGCGATTGTTTCCATCTTCGTCGCGCCCTCGCGTGAGCCTCATGATCCCCCTTGGTGGATGTCTTGTCTCCCCGCCGTTAATTGAAAAATTTGATTGACATAAACCATTGCTTATCGCTACCTTTTGACGACTTACGTTACATATTGTCTCCCCAGATCGCGGATGCACGTCCCGGAGAGCACCTAATAATGTTGTCTTTGCCATCGACGCGAGTTGCGGATCGAATGTTCAACTCGATTACGCCTTTCTCCCGTCTCTCAGCCGTAGTGGG
>JBJSXJ010000141.1:0-24077 GCA_046086325.1 Planctomycetota bacterium
GTCTCGCGACACCTTGCAAGAGCTGATTTGTCAGCCCGTAACGGCTTATCGGGCTCCCAGTTTTTCGGTGACGCGCGATTCTTTATGGGCGCTGGAGATTTTGGTGGAGGAAGGTTTCACGGTTGATTCGAGTGTTTTTCCGGTGATTCATGATCGGTATGGCATTCCTCATGCGCCGCGATCGATTCATCGGATCGAAACGCCAGCGGGATCGATGTGGGAGTTTCCGCCGTCGGTTGTGCGTCAGGGGGGCGTCAACTGGCCGGTGTCTGGTGGTGGATATTTCCGACTTTATCCGACGGCCATGACGCATGCGTTTTTGCGTCGCGTGAATCGCCAGTCGAATCAGCCATTCATGTTTTACATTCATCCGTGGGAAGTCGATCCGGGGCAACCCCGGCTCAAAGCTGGTAGTCGCTTATCGCGCTGGCGACACTATCTCAATTTGCATCGTACGGAGAGTAAGCTGAATCAGTTACTGAAGCGTTTTCGTTTTGGGACGATGCAGCAGGTGATCGCTGATTTTCAGCAGCGGAGTGCTGGAGAAGTGCGAGTTTGCACGGTATCTGGAACGGGTTATCGGCGCCGATTGGAGACGGTCGGTCCGGTGGCGAAGAGTGCGATGGCGTTCAACGCAGAGACGGACGGCTAATCGATGAAGGGGTTATTATTTGTCTATGGCCTGACGTACGGCGGGGCGATTCTCGCTTTGTTTCGCCCCTGGTATGGGCTGTTGGCCTACATCTGTTTCTCCATCTTACGTCCGGATCATTTGTGGTTTTGGTCGGTACCGGCGGGGAATTACACCAAGATCCTGGCGATTGGGGTCATTATTGGTTGGTTGATCAATGGCCTGGGCACCTGGGATTTACGTGGTGCTCGCTGGCCACTCTGGTCTTTGCTGTTGTTCTGGTTGGCGATTTGTGTCAGCACCTACCAGGCTCCGTTTCAGGATGTAGCGTGGGCTTTTCTAAATCAATTCACGAAGATTCTGTTGCCGCTGGTGATTGGATTCACGTTAATTGATTCAGAGAAAAAGCTGCGTGAGTTGGCGTGGGTGTGGCTGCTGTCGCTGGGGTTTGTAGCCTACGAGGCGAATCTCGATCACTTGATGGGTGGATACCGCCTGCGACTCAATGGCTTCTTCGGCATCGACAACAACAGTAGCTGTGTCGCTTTGGTGTCTGGAGTGGGGCTGGCCTTTTTCTTGGGGCTGGCGGAGAAGATTTGGTGGCGACGCTGGCTGGCGTGGGTGATTTCTGGGATGTTAGCCCACTGTCCGATGTTTGGAGATTCTCGAGGAGGTATGTTGGGGCTAATTGCGGCGGGAGGCGTCGTCTTTTTGTTGGTGCCGAAAAGTCCGCGTACGCTGACGATGTTTGCGTTGGGTCTGGGATGCGCGTTCTATTTGGCTGGACCATCCGTTTGGGCTCGATTCTCCACCTCGTTTGCCAGTGGCGAACTACGAGATGCCTCGGCGCAAAGCCGCCTTGATTTGTGGCGTGATTGTTGGGAACTGATGACGAGGTTTCCGCTCACCGGGTACGGTCCCGATCATTTTCCTTTGGCGGCTAAGCATATGCTTAAGTGGGGTTATGCCAAAGAAGCTCACATGCTTTGGTTGGGAATTGGTGCGGAGTTGGGGTTTCCCGGCCTGTTCGGACTGCTCTCCTATTATCTGGGAGTCTGCTGGCTGCTGGTGACTCGTGTTTATCGCCGACACTTCGTATCGGAATGGCAAGATCTCGCCGCTCGGGGAGCGATCGCAGCGCTGATCGGCTTTGTGGTGAGTGCTTGTTTCGTGGCGATTGATGCGTTGGAGCCACCTTATTTCATTGCGCTTTTTGGTGCTGGTTTAGTGCGTGTTTCGGACGGCTTGAGGGCGCAGGCCGGGCAGCCCAACAACGCTTGGGGAGATTTCGCTGGGCAGGCGGCATTCTCTCCGTTCCCGGCGGTATCTCCTTCCTCCCCATTCGACCTGTCACGAGCGTCGACAGCCGGGCCGACCGGCGATCGTCGTCGTTTCTGATGCTTTTTCAGGTGACGTCCGCGGACTACGAGGACGCCAGGAGTTGGGTAGATGTCGAGTAAACCGTTGCCGTCGATTTCCGTGGTCATTCCGTGTTACAACGCGGAACGCTTTATTCGGCAGACATTAGAGTCGGTGCTGCGGCAGAGTCATCTACCGCTGGAGATCATCGTGGTCGATGATGGCTCCACGGACAATTCGGCTGCCCTGGCGTCGTCGCTGGATGATTTGGTGCGGGTGGAGCGGCAGCGGAATCAGGGCGAGTCGGTGGCGCGAAATCGGGGCATGGAGATGGCTCGAGGAGAGTGGATTGCGCTGCTGGACGCCGATGACATCTGGTATCCGCAGAAATTGCAAAAGCAGGTGGAAGCGTGGCAGTCGAGTGCCCCGGATGTGATCTGCTTCTACAGTGATTTCAATCGCTTTTGTGATGAGCAAGATTTGGGGGTAGTGATTCGGCCGGAACTGCATCGCGAAGATGATTACCGCATCCAAATGCTTTGTAATTCGGATGCGGCGATTCTCCCCAGCGCGTCGCTGTTTCCCCGAGAGCTCGGCTTGGCCATCCAGTTCCCCGAGGAAACGCGTTATGGCGAAGACATGATGTTCTTTTCCCAACTGCGAGACCGTGGGCGTTTGCACAAGATCCCCGAGTGCTTGGTTGGTTATCGCACGTTTGCGGGCATGCAGTCGCGCGGCGCTCGGTTTCGGCTACTGTCCGTGCAGTCACGTTATGAGTGGGCGCAGCGGCACTCGGATCGCTATTCGGCAAAGGAGCTGCAGCAAGTTGCCGATGCGTTGGCACCGCAGTTGGTGGAGGCACATGACATTGCTTATTGGGCGCGTAATCACGAGGTGGTGCAGGCCTGTCGGGACTACTACCGCGTGTTGCAGCCACGGCAGGCCTATCCAGAGTCGTTACGATGGCGGCTCTATCCAGCTTGGCTGATGAAGTTAAAAGATCGTATCGACCGGTTTCGCACCGGAGAAAAGCTTCCCGCCTCTTGATTCAGATGGGTGTCTTCCGCGAGGAGTGGGAATATGGTCGATGATTCGAGCAAGAAAATCCTGGTGACGGGAGCGGCTGGTCAGTTGGGGCGCGAACTATGTTTGCAACTTGGTTCCCAAGCGCTGCCCCTCGATCGGCAAACGTGTGATTTGGCCGATGACGTGGCGCTGGGTGAGTTCATGGCGCACTGTCAACCTGCTGCCATCATCAACTCCGCCGCTTACACGCAAGTGGATCGTGCCGAGTCGGAACGGGAACGGTGTCTGGCGGTCAATGCCGGAGTGGTAGTACGACTGGCGCAGTGGGCGGAATCGCTGAATATCCCGCTGGTACAAATCAGTACGGACTATCTCTTTGGTGGCGATTATTCGCCCCGGGTTCCTCATCGTGAGGAGGATCAGACGGAGCCGCGCGGAGTCTACGCGCAGAGCAAGCAGGCGGGGGAACAGGCGGCGGCGCGGTGGAGCAAGCATTTGATCGTCCGGACCTGTGGGTTATACGCGCGGCCCAGTGGTGAGCCGGTGCGGGGACGAAATTTCGTTGATACGATGCGAGTTCTGGGGCGCGATCGAACGACACTTCGGGTCGTCCAGGATCAACATTGCACTCCGACGTTCGTGCCGGATCTGGCTCGAGCGATACTTTTCCTATTGAGTCATAATCATTACGGAACATTTCATGTGGTGAATGGTGGCGAGGTAACGTGGTATGAATTTGCGAGCGAGATTTTTCGGCTAGAGGGACGTTCGCTGGAACTCATTCCGATCACCTCGGCTGAGTATAACGCGCCAGCGCCACGACCTGCCTATAGTGTTTTGAGTACGGCGAAGTATGCGGCGACGGGAGGCCCGAAGTTGCGTACCTGGCAGGAGGCGTTAGCCGAATATTTTGCTTCCTGAAAAATCGATCGTGGGGTAGTGGGGCAGTTGTGAGTGAGTGGGGGTGGGCGGATGAAGCGGCTGTTGGTTTCCGAAATTTTTCCGCCACGGAGCGGTGGTAGCGGGCGTTGGTTCTGGGAAATCTATCGCCGCTTATCGCGTGCCGATCATGTCATTGCGGCGGGAGAGAATCCGCAGCAACAGGCCTTTGATCAAACGCATGATTTGCGAATCGAACGAGTTCCGTTGAGTATGACTCAATGGGGCCTGCGTAGCTGGATTGGTTTGCGTGGTTACAGTCGGGCGCTACGACGATTGCAAGGCCTGGTACGACGCGAAGGAATTGGTTTCATCCATTGTGGTCGTTGTCTACCGGAAGGCGTCATGGTGCTCGCCTTAAAACTTTTCTTGCGCGTTCCCTACTTGGTATATGTGCATGGCGAGGACATTAATACGGCACGAGATAGTCGCGAACTAACGTGGTTAGTGAAGCAGGTGCTGCGGCGGGCGGATTGTTTGATTGCCAACAGCGTGAATACGGCGAATTTGCTGCTGCACGATTGGCAACGGCCGTCGTCGCAGGTGAGGGTTTTGCATCCCGGTGTGGACGTCGAGCGGTTCCTGCCTGCGGCTAGAAATGAGCAGATTCGGGAGCGGCTGGGTTGGCGGGGGCGCCGAGTCGTTTTGATTGCCGGTCGGTTGCAGCGGCGCAAGGGGCAAGATCAGATGATTCGAGCGGTATCGCTGCTCCGCGAGCGGCTCCCCGATTTACTCTGTTGCTTGGTGGGGCATGGTGAGGATGAGTTGTATTTGCGACAGTTGGCCGCCGACTTGCAAGTGACCGATCGCATTCAGTTTCGGGGTGAAGCGGCCGATGCGGAATTGATTGAATGTTTTCAGCAATGCGACCTATGTGCCCTGCCGAATCGACAAGTGGGACAGGACATCGAGGGTTTTGGCATGGTGTTGTTAGAGGCGCAAGCTTGCGGACGTCCGGTGCTGGCAGGGGCCTCGGGCGGAACGGCAGAGACGATGCGAGTGGGTGAGACGGGCCGCATTGTTCCGTGTGATGGTCCGGAGGAGTTGGCCGAGCAGGTGGCGGACCTGCTGAGTGATCCGCAGCGACTGGATCGCATGGGCGCGGCAGGACGCGCGTGGGTGACGGAAAAATTTGCCTGGGAGGCACTCACCGTGGAAGCTCAGTCGCTGTTTGACGAGTTGGAATCGCGCGGGCCACAGGGCGCGCAGCGCGACTTCGTGGGGAGTCGGCCGTGATGGCAAACCAACCAACAATCTGTCATGTGTTGCACACGATGAATGTGGGCGGTGCGGAAGTTCTCGCGGCAGAATATGGCCGTCGCAGTGCCGGTGAGTTTCGCGTGGTCTTTGCCTGTTTGGATGAGTTGGGATTGCTGGGTGAACAGTTGCGAGCGGATGGTTTTGTGGTGGAGGTGATGGGGAGGCGTCCGGGATTTGATTGGGGCTGTGGCCGCCGACTGGCCGATTTTTTTCGTCGTTCGAAGGTTGATCTGGTGCATGCGCACCAGCAAGCTCCCTATTTCTATTCGTCGCTCAGTCGCCTCGGCCGTGCCACTCCCCCTGTGCTGTTTATGGAGCATGGCCGAGACTACCCGGATTATCCGCGTCCGAAGCGAAAACTAGCCAATCGGTTTTTGCTGCGTCGTGGCGATCATGTGGTGGCGGTGGGCGAATGTGTCAAACGGGCGTTGATCGATAATGAGGGGATTGCCGCTGATCGTATTCAGGTGATTTACAATGGCGTCGATGTGCGGCGGTATGATCCGCAGCGGCCGGAGCGTCAGCAAGTCCGCCGCGAAATTGGTGTAACGGAGGAGCATCAGGTCGTGATGCAAGTGGCGCGACTCAATCGGCTCAAGGATCAGGCCACTGCCTTGCGAACGATGCAGGAGTTGTCGCGGACTCATCCCCAACTGCGACTGGTGCTGGTCGGTGACGGTGAGGAGCGAGCTGCGCTGGAACAGTTGCAGCGGGACTTGGGTTTAGAGAATAGTGTTATTTTCCTGGGTACTCGTCGCGATGTACCCCGCTTATTGCAAGCTGCCGATTGTTTTTTGCTTACCAGTTTGACCGAGGGAGTCGCTTTGACATTGATCGAAGCGATGGCGACGGCGTTACCCATCGTGGCGACGGATGTCGGTGGCAACTCGGAGGTGGTCGTGGCGGAGCAAACGGGATTGCTGGTTCCCGCTCAAAATGCGACTGCCACAGCGCAGGCCATTCGGCGGGTTGTGGACGATGCGGTCTGGGCGCGGCAATTGGGGACGCGCGGTCACCAGCGCGCATGGGCACGATTTGACGATGCCGCGATGCACGCTGCGTATCGCGACTTGTATGGGCGACTGTTAGGAATTCAACTTCCGATGATCCAGTCAAAGGCGACGTAGTCCATGGGCGCAGCTAATTCAGGCCAGGATGAACCGGCTGGTGGGTCAGTGGCGGAAGTTGTTCCGGTCGTGACTCTATCCGTACCGCGGCGTTCCGCTGCGGGAATGTTCATCAAACGTGCGGTGCAGGTTTGTTTTTTGATGGCCGTGGTGCCACGACTGATCAGCTATGGGCTGGCTAAAACAATTTGGGGAGCGCGGGCCTTTGGAGCGGCGAGCGAGTCGATTGCGCGCGTACCTGGAATGCGCGGAGTGTATTTGCGGCAGGCGTTTTATCGAGTGCTTTTGGCGCGATGTGGGCAGGATTTATATGTGGGCTGGAACAGTGTCTTTTCGATGACGGAAGCTAGTGTCGGGGAACGAGTTTATATTGGGCGATTCTGTTCGCTGGGTTATGCCCGGATCGAAGATGAAGTCATGCTGGCGGACGGCGTACAGATTTTGAGTGGTGGGCGTGAGCATGGCGAAGCGAGTGACGAGCAATCCACTCGCCATTCCGCCGATCAGCGTTTTGAGCAGGTCACGATCGGACGTGGAGCTTGGATCGGTGCTGGTGCGATCGTGATGGCGGATGTGGGCGCCGGAGCGATCGTCGGGGCGGGAGCGGTGGTCACTCGCCCGATTCCGGCAGGTGTGGTTGCCGTAGGGGTACCAGCTCGGTCGCGCGTGGTCGCCAGAGTTTCAACGAGTGGGCAGACAGATTGAAGATGATGGTGTGTGATGTGTGGATTTGTGGCAGCCAGATGGGACAGCGCCGAGTCAGCGGTGACGCCCGACGATTTAGATCGAATGACGGACGCGGTTCGTCATCGCGGCCCGGATGGGCGTGGCGTCTATCATCGCCAGTGGGACGATGGCGGCGGTGTTGCGCTTGGGCACCGACGTCTGGCGATCATTGATCTCGAGGGGGGACAGCAACCGCTCTCGAATGAAGATGGCACGATTTGGATTTCGTTTAATGGCGAAATTTATAATTATGAGGAATTGCGGCGCGATCTAATTGCTCGTGGACATCAATTTCGTACGCATTCTGATACCGAGACAATCGTTCATTTGTATGAAGAGTTGGGGCCGGAGTGTGTCCGCGAGCTGCGCGGGATGTTCGCGCTGGCGATCTGGGATGAGCGCGAGCGGCGGCTCTTCTTTGCTCGCGATCGACTTGGTGAAAAACCGCTGGTCTATCACCAAACCGCCACGCGGTTGTTAATGGGGAGCGAAATCAAGTCGCTGCTCACGCAAGCGGGTGTCAAGCGGGAGGTGGATCGGGAGTCGATTGCTCGTTATCTCACGTACTACTATGTGCCGCATCCGCACACCATGTTTCGTGGGATTAAGAAATTACCACCGGCGCATTACGGCATTTATCAGCAGGGAAAACTGCAGCTCGTGCGTTACTGGCAGCCATCTTGGAATCAGGAATCGACGTTGTCGGTGGAGGCGGCGCGGGAGCGATTAGCGGAGTTGTTAAGTGAGTCGGTGCGTGAGAAGTTGCGCAGCGACGTGCCGCTTGGTGCGTTTTTGTCCGGCGGAATTGATTCGACGGTAATCGTGGGGTTGATGCAAAAGCATCTGACGCGACCCGCCAAGAGTTATACGATTGGTTTTGATCGTTCGCAGTTTGACGAGCGACCATTCGCGCGACGCGCGGCGGAGCATTTGGGTACCGAGCATCATGAGTATCTGGTGGCGGCGGATTCAGCTGACATCTTGCCGCGGCTGGTGTGGCATTTTGACGAGCCGTTTGGTGATAGTTCGGCGGTACCGACGTGGTATGTCGCTCAGGAAACGCGCCGCCACGTCACGGTTGCATTGACCGGCGATGGGGGAGATGAATTGTTTGCGGGGTATCCGCATTATCGGACGGTCGAGCGACTGGGCAGTTTTGATCGACTGCCAGGCTGGCTGCGAGCCTTGATTGCGAATCGACTGTGGGAATGGGCGCCGCTGGGTGGCAGCGAGAGTTCGGGATGGGAGCGTTTACGACGTCGGATGGTGATGTTGCGGGAGCAGCCGGGAAGGCGTTATGTGAATTGGATGTCGCCCTGTCCTGCTTCGCATCGGCGCGCGTTGCTATCGCGCGAGTTCGCGGAGGAGTTTGCGCGGGTGGACGTAGCGGAGCCGATTGCCCGACGTTTTGCGGAGAGTCAGGGGCGGTCAGCAGGTATTCAGGCGATGCAGACCGACTTGCAAAGTTATTTGCCGGACGATTTGTTGGCCAAGGTCGACATCACGAGTATGGCACATGCACTGGAATGCCGGGCACCCTTTTTAGATCATCGAGTGGTGGAGTTGGCGCTGACGTTTCCCTTTGCGTTTTTGACGGCGGGTGAAGGTGCCAAGCCGATGCTCACTCATTCGTTCCCCGCGCTGGTACCGGCTGATTTACGAGCTCGACCGAAGGCTGGCTTTAGCGTTCCTTTGGATGATTGGTTTCGTGGGCCGTTGCGTCCGTTAGCACACGACGTGCTGTTGTCGCAGACGAGTTTAGCGCGCGGGTATTTTGATCCGGCGGCAGTGCGCGAGTTGTTGCGGCAGCACGATGGTGGGCGCTGGCGGCATGGGAGTCGTATTTGGGCGCTATTGTTTTTGGAGCTTTGGCACCAGCAATTTGTTGATCGATCGAGTGGTGTACTGTGACAGTGGAAAACTTATTGACTGAATCGCTGGAAGCAGGTGGTGCTGACCTGCGGATCGTTTGTCACGGCCCAGAGGATGTCAAGCGACGGTTACAGTCGGAACTGCTCTGCTTGGATCAGGGGCCAGTTGGTTCACCTGCTCATGATCCGCGGTGGCTATTGGTGATGCACGCTGGCTTAGGGCACAGTCCGTATCTACTGGAGGCCTATCGCGGTGCTGAGCTGGTGGGCTGGCTGCCGCTGAGTTTCGTGCGCAGTTGGCTATTTGGCAGATTTCTCGTCAGTCTGCCCTACATCAATTCGGCGGGAATTCGGACGGTGGACGCCGTGGCGGCGGAGGCCTTGGTGGAGCGGGCGGTTGAATTAGCGCGGCAGCTCAATGTGCGTTATCTCGAGTTACGTCATGAGCAAGAGGTGGTGTCAGCGGCCTTACCCCAAGCAAATCGGTCGAAGGTTCACATGCGTTTGCGATTGCCAGACAGTGCCGAATTGCTCTGGAAGTCCTTTGATCCGAAGGTGCGTAATCAGATTCGCAAAGGAGAGAAGCAGAATTTCTCTGTGCAATGGGGAGGTGCGGAACTGGTGGATCGCTTCTATGAGGTATTCAGTCGCAACATGCGGGACTTGGGGACTCCTGTTTTCGGGCGCTCCTTGTTTGGGGCGATCGCTCATTATTTTGGTGATGAGGCTGAATTCTGTGTGGTGAGTGCGGGTGACAAGCCGATTGCGGCGGGGCTGTTGGTGCATGGTAAGCAGATGACGGAGGTACCGAGTGCCAGTGCTTTGCGCGAGTACAACAGCAGTTGTGCCAACATGTTTCTCTACTGGCAATTGCTGCAACGGGCGGTGGCTCGGGGACAGACAGTCTTTGATTTTGGGCGTAGTAGTGCCGAGAGCAGCACCTATCGGTTCAAGCAGCAGTGGGGCGCTGAGCCGACGCCAGCGATTTGGCAGTACCACGTCCGGTCGGGAACGATTGGCGACATGCGGCTGGAGAGCGGTAAGTATGGCTTGGCAGTGCGAGTTTGGAAGAAGCTGCCGCTGTGGCTAACGAACTGCCTGGGCCCAGTGATCGTACGTGGAATTCCTTAGCATCCTAATAAATAAGATCTTTCAATTAGCAATTTGTTACTGCTGATGAGGCAGTCAAGATTGGGAGTACTAGAAAATGGCTACCTACGAATCGTTACAAGAATTAATTGCGACTGGTCGAGCGACGATTGGCGTGATGGGGCTGGGCTATGTCGGGTTACCGCTCTTGCAAGCCTTCATTCGAGCTGGTTTTAAGACGATGGGCTTTGATGTGGATCAACGTAAGATTGATCAATTGAAAGCTGGAAAAAGCTATATCGGACATATTCCGTCGGACTGGATCAAAGAATGGATGGAGAGAGGTCAGTTTGAACCGACGAGTGATATGAGTCGTTTGCATGAGCCGGCAGTGATCATCATCTGCGTGCCCACTCCGCTGAATGAAAGTCGCGATCCGGATTTGAGTTTTATTGAATCGACGGCGCGTGACATCGCAGCGGTTTTACGGCCGGGGCAGTTGATCGTTTTGGAAAGTACCACCTATCCCGGAACGACTCGGGATCTAGTCCTGCCGATTCTGGCTCAAAGCGGTTTGCGGGTGGGCGAGGATTTCTTTCTGGCGTTTAGTCCTGAGCGGGAGGATCCTGGCAATCCGAATTTTGCGGCGAGCACGATTCCTAAGGTTGTGGGTGGGTTGGAATCACGGAGTGCTGAGCTGGCGTGTCGTGTTTACGAGCGCGCGGTGGTTAAAGTGGTGCCGGTATCGAGTTGTGAGGTGGCGGAAGCGTGCAAGATTCTGGAGAACACGTATCGCGCGGTGAACATCGCGCTAGTGAATGAATTGAAAATGCTTTGCGATCGGATGGGAATTGATGTTTGGGAAGTGATTGCGGCGGCGAAGACCAAGCCATTTGGTTTTCAAGCATTTTATCCTGGGCCGGGTCTGGGGGGGCACTGTATTCCGATCGATCCGTTCTATCTGAGCTGGGTGGCGCGCAAGCATGGCATGACAACTCGCTTTATCGAATTGGCGGGTGAGATTAATTCCAATATGCCGCTGTACGTGGTCCATCGTCTGGTGGAAGCCCTGAATGATCACTGTAAGCCGATCAAGCAGAGCAAGATTTGTTTGCTCGGAGTAGCTTATAAAAAAGATGTGGACGATCCGCGAGAAAGTCCCGCCTTTGAGCTGCTGGAGTTACTGTTACAGCGAGGAGCAGAGCTCACTTACAGCGATCCTCATGTGCCGCACTTGCCCGCGATGCGGCACCATGACTTGCCGGCGATGTCGAGTCAGGAGTTGACGGCTGAATTCCTGGCAAGCCAGGACTGCGTGTTGATCGTAACCGATCATTCGAAGTTTGATTACAGCTTCATCGTGCAGCACGCGCCGCTCATCGTGGATACACGCAATGCGACGGTGAATGTGCAGCAGGGACGAGAAAAGATTCGCAAGGCTTGATGTTGGGGATTCCGGTCAGCGGACTGGAGCCGCATTAAATTTGGATTACAGTAATCAATTCTGCGGAAATTAGCGTTTATAGAGCGTGACGGGTGGCGGGGTGAACCCTAGCCGGTCGTCGTGCGTAGTTCTTCACAAAATAGGTCTTGGTTGTTCTTCACGGGATTCTTTCTATGTCGATGTCGCCTCCCAGCCACGGTTTTGAATTGGGAACACCGATTGTTCCCGTGCCGGGTGAGGGGAGCGAGGCGCTGGCTGTTCAGGGCCAGCCGGGCGGAGCAGGCGATGTTTTGAGCTGGTGTGAACGCCGCCTGGTAGTGCGGGTTCAAAGCGTTCACGGGGCGCGGACACTGGACTTACAACAGCCGTTTGCGGTCGTAGGGTCCGATCCGGCGGCGGATATCCAATTGGCTGATGACGCGGTCGCTCGTCGTCATTGGTACCTGCATGCGGTAGATGAGGGCTTGTTTGCCATCGATCTGACGACAACCGACGGGCGCAGTGATGCGGTGGGACGGTGGGTGGGACCGGAGGAAGAACTTGAAGTCGGGCCATTCCGGCTGACGGTTCAGCTCACTCCAACTCCGGCTGGTCCGCCACCCAGGCACAAACTGACGGCCCGTGAGCGTGCGATCGCCAGTCGGCCACTGATGGAAGTGGCTCGAGACGGCGAAACGCTAATCACTCGGCACTGGTCGCGTCGTTTGGCTTTAGCGGGTACAGCGCCGATATGTCGGATTCGTTTTGATAGTCGGTCGGTGTCGGCAGTGCATTGTGCCTTGTACTGGGATGATCAGCGGCTGTGGGTGATTGATCTGGTGAGTGATCAGGGGACGGTTTGCCATGGAGAGCGGCGGCGCGTGGCTGCGTTATCACTAGGTGATGCATGTGGGATCGGGAACTACACGTTGTGTTTACAACGTGAGTCCGAAATGGCTGCGGCACCGGCGGTGGCGGAGCGTAGTTTTGATCGCTGGCGTGAGGAGGCGGCGGCACTGGCGACCGCGCGCGCGGATTGGGAGCGAAAGAGTGCTGAGCTGACGGTTTTACGAGCGAAGCTGGAGGTGGAGTTCAACGAGTCGGTGGTGGCCCGGCGGCACTGGCAGGAGGCGGCAGCCGAATTAGCGCAAGCTCGTGAGCAGCTAGAGCAAGCTCATGAGCAGTTGGAGCAGGAGCGTGGGCAGCTGGGGCAGGCTCGTGAGCAGCTGGGGCAAGCTCGTGAGCAGCTGGAGCAGGAGCGATCGGAGCAGTCAGTAGCTTTGGCAATGCCGCTGGCACGGCCGATGCAGATCTCACTGCCGGTCACGTTGCCAGTAGGAGCAACCGATGGGATTACGGAGTCGCTGTCCCGCCCGGAAGTGCCAGCTTTAGAACTGGCGGCGCGCACGACGATCACGGAAGAGGATGAGCGGCTAACGAGTCACTTGCTGAATTTGACGGCGGACGATCGGCGGCGGAAGAAAGTCTGGGCCCTGATCGGATTGGTCTTATTTGCGACCGTCGTTGCCTCGTCTGTCGCGGCGATCTGGTTGAACCGCGAGCAGCTCGTCAAAAAGAATTCGTGGATCTACCGTAGCCTCGGTGACTCGGGGGAGCCCTAAGATACTAGCGGCGTCTTCGGCCTCAGCCTCCGCCACCGCCCGAGTAGTAGTGTCCGAGGCTGTCAAATGTGGCGGCTGTACCGGTCGCCGCCGCTCGACTGGGCGCGGTCTGCAGATCCTTCATTTCTCGACCTAGCAGTTTCGCGTTGGCTTCGGTGGCGCGGAGTTCTTTGGTGAGTTGCTGCGCGTTGTTGCGCATTTCGGCTTTCGGGCGAATGAAGTTGTAATACGGATTCAAAGCGCCATTGTCCTCGCGGAAATAGTCGAGGTAGGGCGTGATGGTTGGTCCGCTGGGCGATTGGTACCGTCGGGGAAAATTTCCCTGGGCGGCAGCGGTGCTGGGGTACAGCAGGAAACCTGCGAACACAAAGGTCAGGGCGATCGTCAATTGCTTGGCCGTCATAAGTCAACTCCTTGAACTGTTATGATCGGCATAGTCTACCAAAATGTCCCGAAAATTTCCCGAATTACAGCTGTTTTTATTGAATTCCTGGCGTTGTGGATTGGGCTGAGTTTGAGGCTTAAGCAGTTGGGACTCGAAAAATGGATTGAAGTTAATTTAGCGATTATGCCGATGTCGCCAGGGAAGGAAAGTGAACTCGCTGTAAGTTCACCGCCGCACAGTGCCTCGCTTAAGTTGGTAAACCATGTTATTCACCGCAATACGATCGAGCCGTTGGAACTGGCTGGCAGTCGTCGGATTCTGCTGGGCCGCCGGCGGATGTGGCAGTCTTTCCAAGCACAAGATTGAGTCGACGACGAGCGTCATGGTGGATCCGGAGTACTTGCCTCGGGAGTTACACAAGACCACCTTGCCGGCGTACACGATCGAGCCGCCCGACATTCTGGTCGTGGAAGCCATTCACTTGATCCCCAAGGAATCCCGCATTCGCTCGGCGGATATTCTGGAGCTGCAAGTTGAGAACACGCTACCAGACCGCCCAATTATGGGTGAGTATTTGATTGAGCAGGGGATGGTGAATTTAGGCGAGCCCTACGGCATGGTGCGCGTGATCGGCATGAGTCGCGAGGAAGCGCAGCGAGCGATTGAAGAGCATCTCAAGCAAGAGCTGGCGGATCCGAAGGTGACGGCTCGGGTGAAATGGATGTCGGGTTTGCAGCAGGTTGCCGGCCAGCATTTGGTGGGACCCGATGGAACGATCACGCTGGGGAGTTACGGCAGCATCTCAGTCGTGGGGCAAACACTCAAAGAAGCAAAACAAACGATTGAAAAGCACCTCGCGCAGTTCCTGGAGGACCCCGAGGTTTCAGTGGATATCTACTCGTTCAATAGCAAGCACTATTACGTGATTACTGCCGGTGCGGGACTAGGTGACCAGATTTCAAAATTCCCCATCACGGGGAATGAAACGGTGCTGGATGCGTTAGCGAACATTCAAGGGATGACCGAGGTCTCCAGTAAACGCATCTGGATTGCCCGACCGACGGCGGATGAGTGCGGAGTGCAAGTGTTACCGGTCGACTGGGATTCGATCGCGGCACAAGGTGCCACGGCTTCGAACTACCAGCTTCTGCCAGGCGATCGACTCTACATTGCGGAAAGCAATCTGGTGGCGTTCGATACCGCACTGGGCAAGCTGTTAGCACCGGCTGAACGTATCTTCGGTTTCAGCACTCTGGGCGTGCAGACGCTCTCCCGCTTCTCGGGGAAGGTGCTGCGTAACCGAAACGGTAACACGGGCACGTTCATTCCCAACTAATTAACCCCACGAACAGTTTAGGTTCGCAGTTGAAACGAGTTAACTCATGCATACTTCAACAACTCTGAATGAACTGGAAATGAGTCACACGATGCGACGCACATATCGCCGTCGAGTATTACGGTGGCTGTTGACTTCGGTGGCGATCGCCACGGTCGGTTCCGGTTGTGTGCACTCGCCTGAATCGCGGCTGACACACGCCACAACCACGCGTTTTTTCCCCATTCCCCACACGGCCGTCGACACTCGACGACCGCCGCCTAGCCTAGTCGATGGTTATGCTTACGGCTACCATCAAACACAGTGGCGTCAGTGGGCTGACGAGTGGCTGGATGAAGGGCTGCCTGTGGGCGATGGACAGACGGTGGATGGTGCGGAAGTGGTGAATCCAGGTGGGCAGAGCGTGCTGCAGCCTACTCCGATTCCTCCGCCCGTCGAACGAGCTGCTCCAGCTGAGCAGTCGGATAGGAAGTAAGAAAGGTTTAGTATGCAGATCGTGGTGACGGCCGTGGGGCCAGACAATGTGGGCTTAGCCGATCCAATCATTCACCACGTCGCAGGTCAAGGCGCGAATATCGCCGAGATCCAGATGTACGATCATGATGAGCTGGCACTCTTCGCCATGTTGCTGCGCATTCAATTGCCAGCCGCCAGCTTTCCCGCGCTGCGTGCGGCGCTGACCGAAATCGGCCGCCTTAAGAACTTATCGATCCGCGTGTGGTCGCCCGAGGAGCGTGCGGAGCGTCCGCGACTGGCGATCTGCGTCACGCATCGTCCCGAACCGCCTCTGGCCCTGCTACGCGCCATCCGTGACGGACAGATTCGTGCGGAAGCGGCGGTGATGGTGGGCAATCGAAATTCATGTCGCGGGATTGCCGAGCAGTTTGGAATTCCCTGGCACTTAATTGGCGACGACACGGGTGCGGCGGACGACGATCGCATGACGGCACTGTTCGATGAGTATCAGATCGACTACGTCGTACTCGCACGTTACATGCGGATCTTGCCAGCGGCGACCTGTTGGAAATTCGCAGGCGGGCGAATCATCAATCTGCATCATGGACTGCTGCCTAGTTTTCCAGGCCTGCGTCCCTATCACGACGCCTATGCTGGTCGCATGTTGACGTACGGCGCCACGTGTCATTTCATCGTGCCTGAACTGGATGCGGGGAATCAGACGATCAATCAGTCGACCTTCACGGTTCCACCCGGCACAAAACTCGACGAGATCATGCGTTTAGGACAAGAGGACAACGAGCCGCGCTGCTTAGTCGAAGGTGTGCGGCGAGTGGTCAATCGGGAAGTGCAATTGCATTTTCATCGCGTGATCGCGCGTAAAGATGCCTGAGGCCTGCGCACATCCTGTGATGACGGTCACACGGAAGTGGTGACCGCCACTCTGGTCGTCACTTGACGTCGACCCACAGGAAACTCGAAAGAAGCTTCCAGAGGCCTTTTCTGTGCCGCGTTACGCTTCGCTGTCGCCCGCTCTTAGGCGGCGTGTCGCTGTAGTGTGGAAGGCGCGGGCTCGGCGGGCGCTGCAGCGGCGGCGAGCACTTCGGCCGCTAATTGGCGGTAGTCCTCGGCACCGTGAGACTGCGGTGCGTAATCGAAAATCGATTGGCCGAAACTGGGCGCTTCTGCCAAGCGGATATTGCGACGGATCTTCGTCGAAAACGTTTGTGCCTGGCTCCAAACGGGATGACTGCCAGCATGCCGAGAGAAAAAGTCAGACACATCGCGACTCACCTCGGCCGCCAATCGAGTTCCGGATTCGTAGAGGCAGAGTAGGACGCCGGTCAGTCGCAAGCGTGGATTGAGTCGCTGCGACACGACTTCGATGGTGCGCAGCAGCTTGCTTAATCCGTGCAGAGCCAGGAAGTGCGGCTGCAGTGGAAGAAAGACCTCATCGACGGCGGTGAGGGCATTGAGCGTGAGGACGCCCAAGGAGGGCGGGCAATCAATCACGAGATAATCGTATTCAGCATGCTCGGAGGAGCTGGCTTCGAGCGCTAGTTTATCGCGGAGGATCACCTCGCGTCCGACTTCGCTGGCGAGTTCCAGTTCAGCGGCCGCGAGATTCAGGTGTGCCGGGGCAATCGCTAAACGCTCGGAGAGCACTCGCCGAATGACGTTGATCGAGGTGTCGCCGGTGAGCACGTCATACATGGAGGGTTCATGTTCACCGAGTGACACGCCGAGATGCAACGAGGCGTGGGACTGAGGGTCGAGATCGAGCAGGAGCACACGTTGTCCGGCTTCGGCGAGTGCCGCCGAGAGATTCACGGCCGTGGTCGATTTTCCAACTCCACCTTTTTGATTCATGATCGCAATAGATCGCATCTGAACCGACTCCTCTGCGTAGAAAAACTTCTCACACCTGGTGCGCTCGGGCGGCCGTAGTCCGAGGGCCAAGCGGGGCGGGAGTATAGACCGATTTGAGAATTGAGGCCTAGATCATTTTTCAGCCTTTTTCCCCTTAGTACTATCGACTTAAGGCCAATAACATCGGAAACTTGGGTCGCATTAGGAACTAGTTCTGGCGAACTCGGTGAGGCGTTCCGTACAGCGTAGGAACGCACTCGCGGGCGGTTTTCCTTGAGGGGCAGGAGGGGCGAGGCGGTGCGAGTCATCATTCAGCCGGATGCGGATGCAGTCAGTCGTTGTGCGGCGCGATTTTTCGTGGAACTTCTCCAGCGCAAACCAAACGCCGTCCTGGGGTTGGCCACCGGTAGCACTCCGGTGGCCACCTATCGCGAGCTGATTCGCTTACATCAAGGTGGCGAAATCGACTTTGCTCACGTGACGACCTTTAACTTGGATGAGTATGTGGGACTGGCTCCTGATCATCCGCAAAGTTATCGGCGTTTCATGCAGGAGCAGCTTTTCTCGGCGATCAACATTCGCCCCGAACGAACTCATCTGCCAAACGGTTGCGATTTGGATTTTGCAGCGAGCTGTCAGGCGTATGAGGAGCGGATCGCGGCGCATGGCGGCATTGATTTGCAGTTGCTAGGGATCGGCTCGGATGGGCACATTGCGTTTAATGAACCGGGGTCGTCGCTGGCGAGCCGGACGAGGGTCAAGTCGCTGGTGGCCGAAACGATTCGCGATAATACGCGGTTCTTTGGGAGCGAACAGGAGGTGCCTCGGTTGGCAGTGACGATGGGAGTCGGCACTATCCTGGAAGCTCGACAAATCTTGCTCTTGGCGACGGGGGAGAGCAAAGCGGCCGCGATTGCTGCCACGATCGAAGGGCCCATCACCGCTCAAGTCACGGCCTCCGCGTTACAGCTTCATCGCCACACCGTCGTGATCTTGGATGCAGCGGCTGCCAGCCAACTGCAGCGTCGCGATTACTACTTGGAGGTGGAGCGGAGTCAGCAGCTACTCGAAGCAGGCCAATTCGAAGCACTCGGGATCCGTCATTCGCGCTGAGCGGTGACGTGCGGTTCAGCGCGAACTAAAAAATCGCCCTGATTATCGGCCAATTGTCCGGCAGGCTCATTGATCTTGATGTAGAGCGTGCCGGTGACGGGAGCTTCCAAGAGTCGTTCCAGCCCGATGGCGACGGGGCGTGCCAGGGGAGTGAGTTCCGAGGGCTCCCAGTTCGCCGGACGAATGGCAGCCAGTACCATCCCGGCCGGTAACTGTCGGTGGTAGGTCAGCGTGATCCCACCCGGTTCGCATTCCCAGACTTCGGGTTCTTGAGCGATCCGATATCGTCCCCGCGCTCGGATTCGATACGTCCGACCGGCGGCGAGTTCCCAGCCGGTGGATTGCCAGCCGCGATCCGCCGCAAGCTTCACCGTGCCGCCCATGGCGGGTAGTGGTTGACTCGGACTTCGCAGCACGGTGGCGCGAGCGACGTCGTAGCCGTAATCGGCCTCCGCCACCAGCAATTGCCATTCCTCCAAGACTTCCTGCCAAACCGGCTGCAACTCTTTCTGAAGTTGCCGGGCGAAATCGTTTCCCAGCGGTGGGTTCTGTCGTGCTAAACGACGAAACACTTCCTGTGTTGCCGGGTGGCGATCGAGAAACATCGTGGCGGCCCAGCACCAGCCGTACGGTTCCACATTCAGATGAGCACGATCGTCGTACTGAAAGATTTGCTCCAGCGCGCGGCCCTTGCCAGCTCGATAGTCATCCTGCACGATTTTGATGCGTCCCCAGAGCGGAACTTCCTCGCGACGCTTCGGCACGTAGCCCAATTGCAAGCGTTCCGCTTGCCAGCGATGTGTCGCCAGTAACTCAGCAATTCCCTCCGCGAGCCACGGTTTGCCGATGCCACCTAGATTCGTCGCCATGAACGCATGTGTGCCTTCATGCAAAACGAGATGTCGCCGGTAGTAGGTACTTTCTTGTTCATGCATCCAAATTTCGTGGCCGCGCTGAAACCCGTGCAAAAACGGCGGTAGATCGGCGGGCAGCAATTGTGCAGCGCGAAAGCGCTGCGGATCTTTCATCAGGTAGCCCGTGATGCGCCATTCCTTCAGGCTCTCCAGCGGAACTTGAAAATAGTGACACCACTGGGGAACCGCGAGATCAAACAGACGTGGTAGTTCGTCAATCTCCTGTAGCTCGGGAATGGCCGGCAGGTCGGTGTAGAGCGTGAGATGACGCGACTGCAACTGCCGGATACCAGCCGCCGTTGGTGTCTGAGCGACCGCATCGTGATCCCAGCCCATGATCAGGAACATCACGAGCAACCAGCGGCGCAGGAGCATACAGCCAACCGGCCCTGAGCGAACGCGCGACCGCTCCATCACGGGGACTCCGAGTCAGTGCGGGGCTGGGATGCAGATGCTTTTTTGCGAGCTGCTTCCTGTTTGCGTTCACGATATTCAGCCAAGATTTCCGCTGGCTTCATCACGAATAGATCGCGGCAGCCCGCGCAGCAGACATAATAGGTTTGCCCATCATGCTCGACCGGAATCGTCCCTAACCCGCCGGTGACAACACATTCGACAAAGGTCGCCCCTTTTCCAAAATCGCTGCCCTGACGCGTGTAGCCCACTTCGGCGATTCGATTGAATCGCTCACTAATCGTGCCTCGTTTCTCGAGGAGGATCATGAGTCGATCACCGTTTGCGATCGCGCGTATCGTAAACCGTTCGGGAACGTCTCCGTCGATTTTATCGTGGACGGCGACGAGTGCTCCGTCATCCTGAAGTGTCGCGGGCAGTTTCAGTGCGGGACGCTCTCCGACTAGTTCCACACGCAGTTCAAATTGCTGGGTATCGGCCTGGTGACGAAGGGTGAGTTGTCGTAGATATTTGCCGCGTTCGATTTTCAGCTTCAGTGTTGGCTGCTGGTCGGCAAAATCCCAGCTCCAGGTGGCGGTTTCGGTCCAGGCACCTGCCGACGAACCGCGCCGGGCCTGGCCGACCCCCTTCCAGGTTCCCACCCAGGTCGTCAGGTCGCGCCACTGGGCACGATCAGGAGTGAAGTTCGCTTTGGCGGCAGCAGCGGGATTGGCGGCAGCAGGATTGCTTGGCTGTTTTGGTGCCGCCACCGGCTCATCCGCAGGCAATTCTGGTGGCCCAGGGTTCATGGTGAGCAGCGTGAGCAGCGTGAAGAGGCGGAGCAGCGCGAGCGGTCGGCGTCGCGTGCGCAGCGCCAGCGGGTTGTGGAGCGGGGTGCGGCGAACGGCGAGCGAGGTAGTGCGATGACTGGTGAGCGGTGAGTGGGGCGAGGTCTTCATCGGCGTATCAGTCATGAAAGAGGGCGATACTGGCGGTAAATCCATGCATAAAGTTTTGGCCACCGACGGGGCCGATTTCACCGGCTGCAAAGAAGCCAGCCAGAGGCAACGGACCGAGTGCGTTTTGGATGGCGTTGGCATCATGGTGAGGTTGAGCGAAGAGTCGACTGCCGCGGCCATTGCAGCTAAAGACCAATCCGCCCACCACGCGGCGAGCGGTCTCGTCGCGGAATTGCCGCAGCAGCAGCTGCAGATCGGCGGTGGCCGTGTCTCGATCGCGCAGGTGAAACTGCACCGTTTGACCGACGCGGGGTGAATCCGAGATGGAAAAACCACCCAGGCCGGGAACGACGTTCATGATGTTACGGATGAGAAAATCACCCTGATTGAATCGTTCGCGGTATTCACTGACGGCGCGTCCCACGTGCAGACCGCGTTTCGCCAGTTGTTGTTCGTGGGTGGGAAGTTGCAGGTAGAGTTCGTTGAGTCGTTGCAGAGCGGGGCGTCCACCGAGTTCCAGGATGAGGTGGTCTTCGACTTTCGTGATGACGAGGGGTTCACCGATCGGCCGGCAGCCTTGTGAGACGACCGTTTTCATTTTGGCGTCACCGCGCAGGAGGAGTCCCACGGCGCCCTGACGCCGGATGTGACGACCGATCGCCAGTACGCTGTCGCCTCGTTCCTGCATGCCGCTGCACATCCCGCCGATGACGGGTGTTTGCGGGCGGTCTTCATTGATGCGTTGCAGAAATAGATCGGCGGGGAAGGTGAAGGGATCGCCGAGCAGGAGGATGGCGGAGCCGGGCGGCCAGTCATCGAGGGCGGCATCGGGCCAGCCGGTAATGAGCCCACCCTCGGGCGTTTGTTCGAAATCCAGCTCCAGCGGAATGACTTCGACACCGGGGAGCAGCGCGGTCCACAGAACGATCGCTGGTTGCTGTTCGATTTCCTGAGCTCCACCGAGAATCGATTCGCCGCGACAGGCGATGAGGTTTTCGGTCCCGAGTTGTGACACGAGTTCGGGTAGCAGCTGAGCGATATGCTGCTGGTGGTGTCGGGAAAAAAAGAGTACCGCGATGGACGGAGCGACTGCTGGTGGAGTGCCCAGCTGCGCCACAAGTTCGGCCAACGCCGCTGACGTATCGGCATGCGTGGAGAGAGCGACGGCACACCGCGGTGCAGCGGAGGCTGGTGAGAAGTGCGAATCGTGAGCGTGATCGGTCATGGTAAGGGACGGGCTAGAGGGCGGCGGTTCAGGAACGTGCTCCTGAAAAATAATCAGAAAATGCTGGCCACAATGGAGCGAGGGGAGTGGGGTCGTGCAGAATCGCAAAAACTAGAACGCTCAAGAGCAGGCTGGCCACGATGAACAGCACGATGGACTGTGGGTTGCGCGGGCTACGCAGAGCATGTAATTCGCGTCGCAAGTCTTGCTCCACTCGGCGCCAGCCGAGCAGATTTTGGCGCGGGCCGGTGGCGAGTATCTGCACGTAGCCGAGGGCTGGCAGCGATTCGAGATGCAACTGCACCTGCAATTGAGGCAGCGATAAACTGTCGCTCGCCCAGCTTGCTTCGCGATCCAATTCCGCCGCACAGCGCGCCAAGAGTGGTCGCACATGGTCCATGGTGGAATTGTAAATGACCAGTCGCGGGCGCATGAGCAGCACCAGCAGTAAGGCGCAGAGCAGATAGAAGGCGATGAGCAGAATCCAGATGAAGCCATCAAAGCGCTGCGCAGCGGCGTGAGGCATGAAAAGTTTCATGGGGCCAATCACGACCAAGCCGCTGATGGCGAGTGCCACTCCGAGTGTGTCGCGGGTACCGGTGACCACCGTGGGCCGCGCACGGCAGTTCACCCAGCCCAGTCGCACGAAATAAAGTGCTAGCGGCAAAAGCGCAATCGCCAGGTGCAAGGAATCGATGGTGAGCATGGGAGGATTGTACGATTGCCGAGAAGCTGGGGCGAGCGGTGAGCATTTTCCAGCTTGTTCCCAGTTTATTTTCAGCTGCTCCCCAGCTTGCTCCCCGGGCGGAAACTTCCGACACTCCGGGTATGCGTGGACGACTGGCTCCTTCTCCGACGGGCGCGCTGCATTTAGGTAATGCACGCACCTTTCTCCTGGCATGGCTCTCCCTGCGCGCCCAGGGAGGCACGGTGGTGCTTCGCATCGAGGACCTGGATGGTCCCCGGATTAAGCCTGCCGCCACGCAATCCGTCATCGAAGATCTGCACTGGTTGGGGCTCGACTGGGATGAAGGCCCCGATGTCGGCGGTCCCTGGGGGCCCTATCTGCAAACGGAGCGCGGGCCGCTGTATGAACAGGCCTTCGAGCGGTTACGAGCCGCCGGGGTGCTCTATCCGTGCGGCTGCAGCCGCAGTGATATTGAACGAGCCGCCTCGGCACCGCATCCGGGTGAAGAAGGACCGCGGTACCCCGGCACGTGCCGCCCAGCGACACGAACTCCATCGATTCTGCCACCAGCGACCGAACTGCCAGCGACCGAACTGCCGTCAACCGAACTGCCAGCGACCGAACTAACTCCAGCGGTGGCCGCTACGGGCGGGGCGGAGCAGGGGGGAAGGTCAGGTGCGGCCGTGGCAGCGGCGTGGCGTTTTCTCACGCCAACGGAGCCACAACGGTTTACGGACGGGCGACATGGGCCGCAGGTCCATGATCTGCAGGCGACGCTGGGCGATTTCGTCGTGCGGAAAGCGAACGGTACTCCCGCCTACCAACTGGCCGTCGTGGTGGACGATGCCGCCATGCGGATCACCGAAGTGGTTCGCGGTGACGATCTGCTCTCTTCTACGCCGCGGCAACTGCTGATCTATCGCACACTCAATTGGGAGCCACCGCAGTTTTACCATGTGCCGCGGATGATCGGGCCCGACGGGCGGCGGCTGGCGAAACGCCATGGGGATAGTCGCCTGGCGATGTATCGTGAGGCAGGCCTGTCCCCGGAGCGGCTTGTCGGACAACTAGCCAGTTCGATGGGGCTCCTGGAGCCCGGCAGAGAATGTCAGCCTCGGGATTTGATCGCGCGCTTCGATTGGGACCGGATTCAGCGCCAACCCACCGTTTGTCATCCACTCGACTGGCTCCCCAGTCGACCGACCGGATGAGAAACCCGGATGGACCAAAACAAAACCAAGAAAAATGAAACCCAGAAAAAGGACTCGACGAAAGACGATATAACTGTTTTGCCCAGCATGGAACTGGAATTCACGGGCCCCGGAGTTAGCGTAACTTCAAGGATCCCTTTTCATAAACGAACCTAACGAACACAAGCGGCGACATTTTTCAGACGACCAGAAGGCGCGCGATCAGGTGGTCGACTACGTCGAGCGTTGGGCGGAGCGCGCCGAGCTGCCGGCCAAGCGGTTGCTCGGCTGGCTGGAACTCTCCACCAGTAAGTTCCATCAGTGGAAAGACAGCAAAACCGCGCCGCCGCCAAAGCAGTTGCCTGACGACCCGACAACAACTACAAAGACCTATGGCCTGAGCGGAGAATAGGGCAACGCTGAGGAGCGACCCGAGCGCCGACTCAGGGGCCAAGACCGAAGCCGCGGCAGTCCGC